>NZ_VFMN01000001.1:0-305271 GCF_006715055.1 Lapillicoccus jejuensis | reverse complement strand
CACCGCTGGCGTCGCCGACCGGTCCAGAACGGCCCTCGGCCCCCCGTCGCAGCCTCGACGACCCACTTCCTCGGCACCCCAGCGTCCGCAGCCACCTCAGCCAGCGTCTCGCCCCGCCTCCGCCACTCAGCCCACTCGGCAGCCTGCTCATCCGTCCACCGCGCTGGTCGTGCTGGCACGGGGAATGGCCCAAAGGGCCGCACCTTCGCCCGCACCCAGGCCACGGTGACCCCGTCGCGCTCGGCGATCTCGCGAGCTGTCACCCTTCGACGTCGTTCCTCGACCCAGCCGGCGACCCGCTCTGTTGCAGCGTCCTGTGTCTGTCGCAACGCGCCGTGCATGTCCGGTCCTGACGTGGCCCTAGAGACGGTGCCGGTCCCGACGCCCTCCTCGGCAGCGATCTGAGCCACGCTTTTGCCGGCCTCGCGAGCTGCCTTCCAGCGCTCGGCGTCAACAGCCATCTGGTCGGGAGTGCGGCGCATTTCAGATCAACGCTGCGCCCGCCAGCTTTGCAGCTTGCGTCCCCCCGTGAACGCCAGAGCCCCAAACGCGACGACTTGCACCGCCACTATGCCTCTGTGACTGACGACGCCCTCGATGAGGGCGATGGCGGCGAGCAGTCCGTAGGCCGCAGTCAAGATCGACACCACTCGGCTGGCCTCGGCCGGCTGCATCTCCCTCCCAGGGGCGACGCGGGGCCACCTTCTCCACCGGACGATCAGAACCACCAGCCACCCCAACATCATGAAGATCGCGCCCGTACGTGTGCGGTCATCGTGATCCTCAAAGGCGGTGATGAGACCCACCACGAGTTGGGCAGTGCCCAGACCAAGGAAAGACGAAGCGACGTAGATCGCGAGCCAGCGCAGGTCCCTTCCGGGCCGTTCTTGATGGGTCACGGTCGGACCGTAACCGGTGACGGGGCCGTTGATCGGCGTATCGGTCGGCGAAAGACCCAGCCCGGACCATCGAGTACCGCTTGCGCGCCACCCCGCCGACCGAGCACCAGACGCCCTCGTAGGGCGGCGGCCACTCAGGGAGCCAGCCAGCCTCAGCCCAGGCGGACAGCCACTCTCCCTCGGGTCCGGCAGACGGGTGCCAGTCGCAGAGGCTGTAGTACGCGAGCTGGGCCATGACCGGGATGGTAGGCGCCGGCTCGGACACTGGTGAGCCGTCGCAAGCGCCACGTAGCCTCGCCCCATGGCGACACCCAGGCTCAGGCTGCAGGGCCGGGGCCTCGTGTTCCTTCTGCTGATCGCGGGGGTGATCCTGCTGCTGGTGTCGTTGGTGCTTATCGCTAGGGGCGGAATGCATCGTCTGCCCTGGATCCTGCCGACCGGCCTCGCCCTGGTCGCTGCCGGCAACATTCTGAACGTCTTGGCCAACCGACGCGACGTGCGCGATCGCGAGCGCGAGTGACCTTAGACTTCTGGATGGGCGCGCTGTTCGGGGTCGGATGCTGCCTCATCGCGTGGTGGGTCGTGGCGCGGAGGCGCTCGTGATGTCACGTAGAAGCCGTCGGAATCGACTCTGGCCGTGGGTGCTCTGCATCCTGCTCGGCCTGTGTGGGGTCGCAGCTACCGTCGTGTGGCGCGACCACCTGGAGGATCCATCTGGTCGACCGTTGCCGCTCATCGGTGTTGGTCTCCCGGCCCTTGCGGGACTAGTGATGCTCAGCGTTGGCCTTGCCGGCTCAGCTCTGACCTTGTGGCGTCGGTCGGGGCGGTACTGGCCGAGACTGAGAGCAGTCCACCGCTCAGCCACGAGGAAAGGGCCGCTTACTTCGCCACTTGGACAGCCACAGGACGCCAAGTCCGATGAAGAAGAGCCCCCAGCCGGCTGAGGTCCACTGGCGGTCCGAGCACAAGAGTAGGTCCACCAGGCCAGCGGCTCCCAGCAGCACGTACAGGGATCCGGCTACGAGCCAAACCCACCCCCAACGCCCTCGCGTCGTCGTCTCGCGCATGCGCATGACAGTAGGCGTCAGGGGTTGCCAAGTCGCGAGAAATGGCGATTGGCTGCGAACCGCTTGGGCTGTCGCTACGTTTCGGCTGACAACTACTCATCCGGGGGTAGCCGTGGGGCAGCGCAACGACGTCGACGACCTGACGCCGGAGCAGAACGCTCGGCTCAAGCGAGCATGGCGACGCATCTGGCTCATGCCGCTCATCATGGTGCCGGTGATGTTCGTCGTCATCACGCTGAACGACCGGCTGAACCCTCCACACCCACGCCCGGGCCACCACCCGTTGCCCACGTGGGTGCCGTGGGTGGTGCTTGCGGTGCTCATCCTGGTCCTGCCGGTCGAGTACTGGTTTGTCCGGCGGCGCTTCTTCCATCGCCCGACAACGGCCCGCGCGTTGATGGCCAGCGGGGACCGACAGGACATCCGTCGAGTGGTCAAGGCGCCTCGTCGCGGCGATCCCCTCGCCGACAGCGACCGACCCATCGCTCAGGCCTACGTGAACTCAGCGGCACGCCAACTGCGCACCGCTCCATTCTTCCTAGCGCCACTGCTACTGCTAGGAGTCGGGGCACTAGTGCTCGCAGTGGTCAACCACCAACCAACCCCCTGGCTCATGGTGGCGCTGATGGTGATCGCGGTCGGGCTGTCTGCCGTCGCTTTCGTGCAGCTACGGCGCGCGATGACCGGCGCTCGCGCCGAGGGCATCGTTACGGTCAAGAGCGGCAAGAAAGCCGGAGCCCTGTGACAGCGTTGCTGTTCGTGGCGGTCGCTTTGGCCGTCGTGAACACCATCCTGACGGTTCGGTGGCGAAGGCGGAACCGGAAGGAGTTAGCGACCGCCGGGTACGAGATGAGGCGCGTACACAAGGCTGTCCAGTTGGGCAAACCGATCAGCGAAGAGGACCGACGTGTCGCGGTGTTGGAAGTCGAGCAGTGCCTGTCGTCTCTTCCCACGGCCGTCGTCGGATTCCTGATCGCCGTGTACTTCGCTCTAACCCCTCATGACGGCGAGGCCGGTTCGACGTTCCGGTACGCCGTTGGCGGCCTGTTCGCTGCGTTCGCCGTCGTCGGGTTTGTTATCCAGTCCCGCTACCTATTAACGGCTCGGCGGCGGGGCATCCACCCGCGGCCGCTATGGAGATGACGTGACCGAGCGACGTGGTGCGTGGCTACTCCTCATCTTTGGCGTGCTAGGGATCTGCACATCGGCGGGTGGAGCGGCGCGAGGCAACCCCTTCTCGATCGTGGCCATCGCTTTCATCGGCTTCGGAGTGCTTGGAGCCGTGTTCCTCCTAGTACGCGATAGGTCGAGCCGGAGCCGGAGCCGGAGCGACTCAACCGAGCACCTCACACGTCGATCGTGCGACGAGGGTGCCCCACGACCCCGACGCGGGACGCTCGCCTCGTTGAGCGCTCGCCGGATCGCCGTCTGTGTCCGACCCGTCAACTCGGCCAGCTCCCGCAGCGAGCAACCCTGGGGTACTCAGCAGCGACGAACTCGAGGAGTTGCCGGCGCTGCTCGGGCGTCTGCCGGACGCCGGCGGTGCCGTGGAACTGGGGCAGGACGTCAAGGACTGGTCGGCCTGGGTAGGGCACTCGCTCACTTTGGCATGCGGTTGACCGAGCGGGGCGAGAGCATGCCCGCATGCTCCCCACAGGTGTGGACCTTGCCACCGTTACGTCCCTGACTCCGACCGTCGCGGCCGTGGTGGCGGCCGTTGCTGCTATCGCCTCGCTGCCCTTCACGGCGCGAGCGGCAAAGGCCGCAAAGATCCAGGCTGAGACTGCGAGGCAGCAGGCTCAGCTCCAGATGGACCTCCTGCGGCAGTCGAGTCAGCCCACCGTCTGGGCCGACATCCGGCCCGACAACAGACAGGGTGGCCTGGTCGTGCTGATTCTGAAGAACGAGGGACCGACTGTCGCCAAGAACATCACCGTAACAATCGAGCCTCCGCTGCCCAATACGTTTGGACCGATCTCGGCCAGCATCCGTGACACCGAGGCCATCCTCGCCTCAGGGCTCAGCTCCCTCGCGCCAGGCCGCGCCTTGGAGTGGTCCTTCGCTGTTTCGTGGGATCTCCTAGCAGAGGGCGCCGACCTCGAGAGACGAACGCTGACTCTCGACGCGGAAGGGCCCTTCGGTCCGATCGAACAGGTGGTGACCCACATCAACTGGTCCGAATGGAGGCACACGGCCATCGCTCCGGAGGGAACATTGGACTATGTACGCAAGGCGGTTAAGGACGTCGCTGTGGAGATCGAGAAGACACGTCGCGAGATGACGGCCGCGCGCCGACAGAGGCAGGACGAGGAACTTCCGACATCCAGATCTCGTGGGCCTTTGGGGCGCCTTCGAGCGCCCCGGAGGCCTTGATGTCCTTATCGCTCCAGGATCAGGGTGTTGCGCGGCTTGTGCAACTGGCTTAGTTGGCCAAGTGGATTTGCGGACTCGGTGGGGCAGGATGTTGCAGCCGTTTCCGTCCGACTTGGCCTCAGATCAGATCTGTGTAGACCGCCGGACCCACAGTTGCATAGCCTCTGTCATGACATGGGCAACCACCGTGGCGCAGGTGACGAATCTTTCGTCGTTGATCACCAAGTGAGAGACCTGCCCTCCCTGAGTAGGAGCAACGACGGTCATATCCGAGCCAGTCAGCAGGGCATAACCATGCCCATGCTGAAATCCCGAGAGTGAGCGCCAGGTGGCGCGTGCGAGAGCAGCGAAACTCTTGTCAGACTTCATATAACCCAGCTGCCCGATTATGTCGCGTATGACCACGTTCGAATGGCACAACTTTTCGTAACTGACCCCTAGATCCTCGGCCTCGGCGCGGTAAATCGGGACAACACGTGCTTGGGCTGCGGCCATTTGGCGAGCCACCTCCCTGCCGGTTCCACCGGGAAGAAGCTCGAGCTCACGCCAATACTTTGAGCGCTCACTGTTGTCGATGAGCTCTAGTTGCAGACCACGAGTTCTACGCGTCAACCCATCATTCGATTCCAAGACCCACGCCGCCAGTACGGCAGCCTCGAGGCTGGGCCGTAAGAGATTCCACGGCGCCCACGGGGTTGCGCCGTGCGCGTTAAGGAGCCCGACGAGTGCTCGGTGGTTGTCCATGGCGCACTGCAGATGCCTGTCGGCACCGATGTAGACCCGATGGCCCGCAGTCTGTGCGAGGTCGAAGCGGCGTGCGGACAACCTGAGATCAGCCGGGGGGTCTCTGAGCTCCAACACGCGCTGCCAAAGCAGATCCATTCCATGCCACATCTGAGGCAAGCCCTCGACGTCAAGATCGCCGGCACTCCGAAATGAATCTTGCATCACGCAGTGAGCATAGAGATTGGCAGTCGTCGTGCGTATTCACGAAGCGCACCAGCCTACGAGGCGGTCGAGTCTGAACCGCCCCGGGGAGTCCGGAGACTTACTGGTTTGACGGCACAGCAGTCAGCTGGGCCTGGTGGTGAGCGTAGTAGGCGGCTTCGAGGTCGACTGGTGGCACATCGCCGCAGTACTCGTAGAGCCGCCGATGGTTGAACCAGTCGACCCACTCGGCGGTGGCGATCTCCAGAGCGTCGAGGGTCCGCCAGGGTGCTCGGGGCTTGACGAGCTCGGTCTTGAACAGGCCGTTGATCGTCTCGGCCAGAGCGTTGTCGTAGGACGAGCCGACCTCGCCGACCGAGGCGCTGATCCCGGCCTCGGCGAGGCGTTCGCCGTAGCGCAGCGACAGATACTGGCTGCCACGATCCGTATGCGCCACAACGGCATCGATCGGTCGTCCCTCACGCTCACGGCTCCACACCGCCTGCTCGAGAGCGTCAAGGACGAGCTGGGTCGACATGCTCGACCCGCAGCGCCAGCCGATGATCCGGCGTGCGAACGCGTCGATGACGAAGGCGACGTAGGCCCACCCGGCCCAGGTGGAGACGTACGTGAAGTCCGCGACCCACAGCCGGTCAGGAGCAAGTGGCGCGAAGTCGCGGCGGACCAGATCGCGCGCTCGAGGTCCCTGAGGATCAGGGATCGTGGTGCGCTTGACCTTGCCTCGCACGGCCCCCGCCAGGCCTTCCTGCCGCATCAGCCGCTCGACGGTGCACCGGGCCACCGGCACGCCCTCGCGGTTGAGAGCGAGCCACACCTTCCGCGCCCCGTAGACCCCGTAGTTGCCGGCGTGGACTCGGCGGATCTCGTTGATGAGCATGGCGTCTCGCCGGTCCCGGCCACTCGGGGTCCTGCTCACGTGCTCGTAGAACGTGGACGGGGCGATCCGCAGGCCGTGCTCGCTCAGCACGGTGCAGATCGGCTCGACACCCCACCTGAGGCCGCCGTGGTCGGCGCTCTCGCGCCGGTCGGCGTGCTCGCGGACGAAGTCCACGATCAGCGGGAGGGCCGGTCGAGCTCGGCCGCAAAGAAAGCCGACGCCGCCTTCAGGATCGAGTTGGCCCGCCGCAGCTCGGCAACCTCCCGCTTCAGACGCTTGACCTCGGCCGACTCCTCACTCGTCACCCCCGGCCGGACGCCCTCGTCGACCTGCGCCCGGCGCACCCACTTACGCACCGTCTCCGGAGTCGAGATCCCCAGCAGGTCCGCGACCTGCCCCATCGCCGCCCAGTCCGTCGGATGCTCCGGGCGGACCTCGCCGTACATCCGCACCGCCCGCTCCCTCAGCTCAGGCGGGTACCGCCTCGAGGTTTCTCCTGGCATGACTCCAACTCTCCCAACGATTGGAGTCTCCGGACACCCCGGGGCGGTTCAGTTCGGCTCCCGCCACTTCCTACGACTCTGGGACTTTTGGCCCCACACCCCGCCTGAGGCCCCTTTCGAGGCCCCAGACGGGGGTCAGGTCAGCCCACCGCGACCCTGAGCGAGTTGGCGACGACGGAGTCGCGACGCTTGATCTCGATCTGCTGGGCGACGGTGGCGGGGTCCCATCCGACGTTGCCGTTGAAAATGACGTCGCCTCGTCCGGTGGTCTGACTGACGGCGGCGATACCGAGGCCGGCCGTGCCTGCCGTGACGCGCGAGGCGACCGTACGGGAGGCGTCGGCGACGGCGTTGGACTGCGCGAGCATCCCGCTGATGAGGCCCTGCTGCATGAGCCTCTTGCCAGCGCCGCCGTTGTTCCACGACCTAAGCGGTCCGGTCTTCACCGGGGATCCGGGGAAGAAGCCCTTGATAGTCCCGGCGATGCTGCTCACGGCGCCGCCCACGTCGGGCAGCCGCGAGCGGATGCCGTCGATGAGGCCGCCGATGAGCCTCGAGCCTGCGTCGCTCAGGAGTGACCCGAACCCGCTGACCGCCGCGGATACCGCAGGCGGTTCACGAGAACTTCTGTACTGCCCACGCGGGCGGGTTGCCAGGGGAAGACCAGGGCTGGTGCACTCGCGTCGTCCTGGCGTGGCGGGCGGACGAGGGAAAGCGCCACGTCGACGTGATCGTCGAGAACCCGCCGGACCGCGACAGGCCAGGCGTCCTGCTGTATGCCGACGACGCCCAGCTGACGGCGGATCAGGCACGACGGGTCGCTGCCAGGCTCCTCGAAGCTGCCGCTCTACTGGAGCCGCAGGACGCAGTCAGGCCCCCCGTGTGATGCATCCTGTGAGACATGGGCGAGGAAATCGGATTCGGGGAGTGGGCGGTGGGCGGCGATGGAAGAACCGCTCACATGGTGATGTGGGCGGCGCCCGAGGGGACCTACTACGACTACGGGACTGTCTGTCGTCGAGGCGGAGGCGCGCGCCTGATGCCTGCCGCGCCCACCGATCGGTGCAGGACGTCACGTTCCGCGACGGCATGCACGCCCTGCGCCACCGGCTTGCCCCCGGCGACCTGGGCCGCATCGTCGCCGCCCTCAACGCTGCCGGCGTCGACGCCATCGAGGTCGCCCACGGCGACGGGCTGGCCGGCGGCAGCCTGACCTACGGACCCGGCTCCCACACCGACTGGAAATGGCTCGAGGTCGCCGCCGCACACCTGACGCACGCCCGACTCACCACCTTGCTCCTGCCCGGCATCGGGACCATCGAGGACCTGCGTCGCGCCGCCGACCTCGGCGTGCGCTCCGTCCGCGTCGCGACCCACTGCACCGAAGCCGACGTCTCCGCCCAGCACATCGCCACCGCACGCGACCTCGGGCTCGACGTCTCCGGCTTCCTCATGATGAGCCACATGGCCCCCGCCCACGAGTTCGCCCGGCAGGCCGCGTTGATGGAGTCCTACGGGGCGCACTGTGTGTACGTCACGGACTCCGGCGGCCGACTGACCATGACCGGCGTCCGGGAGCGCGTTCGCGCGTACCGCGAGGTCCTCGACGCGGGCACCGCGATCGGCATCCACGCCCACGAGAACCTCTCACTGTCCGTGGCGAACTCCGTCGTCGCCGTCGAGGAAGGTGTCACCCGCGTCGACGCGTCCCTCACCGGGCTCGGAGCCGGCGCCGGCAACTGCCCGCTGGAGGCTTTCGTCGCCGTCGCGAACCTCACCGGCTGGGTACACGGCTGCGACCTGTTCGCGGTGCAGGACGCCGCTGAGGACCTGGTGCGCCCCCTGCAGGACCGACCCGTCCGCGTCGACCGCGAAACGCTCACCCTGGGTTACGCCGGCGTCTACTCCAGCTTCCTGCGTCACGCCGAGCGAGCCGCTGACGAGCACGACCTCGAAGTCCGCGACATCCTCGTCGAGGTGGGTCGACGTCACCTCGTCGGAGGACAGGAGGACATGATCGTTGACATTGCTCTCGACATGGCAGGTGCCGCAAACAAATGACACTCGGCCCCCACCCAGACGCCGCCAGCCCAAGAACGGCAGGCGCCTGCAATCCTTGTCTAAAATGACGAAAGGGCCACGTGGCCCCCTCTCGCGATTTGCGAGAGGGGGCCAGTCCTTGTTGGCTCTAGGTCCTTCGGAGTGCCCTGTAGACGGACGCCCGACTGACCCCGACGACTCGAGCAATGGCGGCAATGTCGTGCTCCTGGCTGTCGAGCAACTGCCTGGCGACCCGCAGCTTCTCTGGCGTCCAGACTGTCGGCCTACCGCCCGTACGTCCACGGGCGCGAGCGGCAGTGAGCCCAGCCATGGTCCGCTCTCGAATGAGATCTCGTTCGAACTCGGCGAGGGCCCCGAAGACGTGGAAGATCAGCTTCCCTCCGGGGGTGGTCGTATCGATGCTTTCGGTCAGGCTCCGGAAGGCGACGCCCTGATGCTCCAATGTCTGCACTGTGTCGATGAGATGGCGCAGGCTGCGGCCGAGTCGGTCGAGTCGCCACACGACAACACTGTCCCCTGGACGAAGCTGCTCGAGCAGCGCATCGAGGGCTGGCCGGCGCTCGAGCTTGCCGGATGCCTTATCGGTGAAAAGGCGTGCGCAGCCGGCCGCGCGCAGGGCGTCGACCTGCAGGGCCTCGTGCTGTTCGAGGGTGGAGACACGTACGTATCCGATGAGCGCGTGGTCGACGGGGTTCGCATTACTCATGGTTGCCGCTCCTTGTGAGACGTTTATTTCGGTCGCGAGTTCTGGACGTCCAAACGCCCCCCCGGTGACCAGCCGGCGGGGCGTCTCGGAATGGTTCGTTTCTGAGCCGGCGAGGGGTTCGCCCGGAGGCCGGGGGTCGACATCGGCGGCTTGCAATCCACTGATCGGCAAGGCCGGCTGCGGCTAGGCTGAACAGCCATGGGCTTCTCGTTTCGCAAGACCATTCGGGTAGGACCGCTTCGACTCACAGCCAGCCGTCGCGGGCTTGGCACTTCTGTCGGTATGGGCTCGTTCCGAGTTCAGTCGTCCCGGGGCCGTCGGCGAGCGTCTGCGCGGCTTCCCTTCGGGCTCAACTGGCGAGGACGCGTCTAACCGATGGAGCCGGTGTCCTTATGTCTGGCCCTTCTGAGCCTGAGCGTCAAGACCGCCACCGCGACGGGCATCATTCGATCGCGCGCCGACCACGCACTTGAGGGGCTAGACGCCAAGGTGGCAAGCCTTGTGACTCAGCCACTGCATGAGGGCTTCGCCCGCTTGGAGCAGGCCGCTACGGCCGGCACGCTTGAACGACGGGTAGCGTTGTTGGAGGAGGCTCGGGCGAAGTTCACCGATGTAGGTACTCGCGATGCCGCTGGGCCCATAGTCCAAGCCATGGCGGAGGCTGCCCTTGCATCCTGCTGGTGGAACTTGGACGAACCGGACCTTGCTCGGCGAGCAGCGTTGCGCGCCGCCAAACTGCAGAACGACGCCATCGATGGGCTCAGAGCATCTCGGACCAAGCTGATCCGCCAAAAATCTTCCTGGAGTATTAGCAAGGTCGCCTCCGCTGCTGCAGGTGCAGGAGGGGCAGCGACAGGTGCTGGAGCTGCGGGAGCGGTCGCCGCTGGATTCTCGGCCGCGGCGGGAGCAGCCATGCTGGGGCCGGCCGCGGCCGTGGGGTATGGCGCCAAGAAGCTCTGGGACCGTCAGATGGACCAACGCGTCAAGTCTGTTGAAACGGAACTCACGCTGTGTGACCCCGGCACTCGTCTCCTCTTGGAGTTGGCGGCCCGGGTTGGCGTCGACGCCGATTCTTCGGCCGGACCCCTTGAGGAGCTGAGGGCCAAGCTTCCTGCGCTGCCGTCGGGATAGGACCTAGCCGCGCTGCCGTCGGTATAGGACCTAGCGATCGCTTGGGGTTGTTGAGAGGGGTGCCACCCCGGGGGCGGGTGCGTAGAAGCGCAACCGCCCCAGGGGCTTTCGCCATTTGGCATCTGCGCACAAGAGCGGGAGCGGTTCTCAGCGCAAACGAGGCGTATTTGCCTCAGGCGTCGTCGAAGTCGTCGTCCCGGTCGTACCTGCCCCGCCTTTCGCTGCCCCAGGTCATCGCCGGCCCGGAGAAGACGTCGCTTCGTCCGAGCACTTTGACGACGCCTTCGACGGCCTTCGTGCATACCAGGACGACCGCCGCCAGCTCTCGGACCAGTTGCAGGCTGGCCGCTCCGGCCTCGGGTGACCGCTCGCTGAGCCTGTGGTACCCGATCACGACGAGCGCGGCCGCTGCGGCCACGCCCAGGACTATCAACATCGTGCGCTCACCGCGTCACGATCACTGGTCGTCGTCATGAAGCGCTCGGCCGGCCCGGGGCTGCCCGACGGGCTCGTGCCTGTTCCCGCTGCATCGCCCGTCGCTCGGCCCGGTTAGTGGGCTGAGCGGACGCAGGCCACAGACCTTCATCCGCGCGATCCGTATCGACCGTCATGACGTCGGCTCGTTCGATGGGCTCGCCAGCCCGCAGCGACTCATCCTCGACGTGGCTGACGCCCTCACCTGCGAGGTCCTGGCTGCCGAGGTCACATGCCATCGTGGTGCCCTTCCCTCGGGCCGTCATAGGGGCGAGCAGGGTTGCCGGCACGACCGCCGTCACGAGGACGGGCATGACAGCGGTCTCGACGAGGGCTCGCGCCCACCGAGTAGGGATCAGCGTGGCCAGCAGACGGTGCAGGCTGACCATTCGGACCAGAGGCGCCACGGCGCCCAGTGCCCGGCGAACCGTGGCGACAACCGTGGGTACAGCCGGGTGCGCGGCAACGCGGGACGCCACAGTCCGCGCTTGGGAGGTCCACCTGTCCAGGGTGTTGAGCAGGGCCCTGCCTGGGCTGCCGGTCCGAGCAATGGCAGCGGAAGTGGCGGCCCAGGTGCGCCGCAGCAGGGCGCCGGCCCAGCGAAGGCCGGTCCGGACGCCGTGGGCGAGGAGCCGCTGGACCGGAGGCGCCGTGACGATGGTCAGGCCGAGCGGCACGGCTCCGACCTGCTCACCGAGCACCTTCGCGGCGCGCAAGGCGCCGCCAGCCAGGCCAGGCAGGTCGATGCTGCGAAACATTCCGGAAGCGCTCTGCACGTGACGCAGCGCCCACTGGGCGGCTCCCCGAGGCAGCGCCAGGGCGAGGTCGAACGCGCGGCGCGCGGCCTGACGGGCCCGCAGCAGCCAGCCCATGCGGGATAGCTGGTCGAGGCCCTCTTTCGCGTTGCGCGGGTCGGTCCGACCCGTCGGGGGTGGAACGGCGTAGAGATGGGATGGTGCCGTACTCACGATGGGTGACTCCTTCTTACGTCGTCGGCGCACGTCGGACGGCGCGCACCATGACCGCGCAGCAGGGTGCGCGCGGGGGTCTGGGCATGCAAAAGGCCCACCGCAGGAAGCGGTAGGCCTGGAAGGTGAAAGTCGTGCTCGCCCGCCGTCGAGGCGGGGCTCGGTGTTACTCCGGTGGGCGGATACCGAGGTCGACCATGCGCTCGAGGAGCAGCGCGAGTCCGTAATCGGGGTTGCTCCGCAGGGCACGGTCGAGCGCGACCCGGGTCAACGCTCCCTCGCCCCGCCACCAGGAGAAGGAGGCGAGGATCGTCAGCCACGCGGTGGCGTGGGCGTCGGGCAGCATCGTGCAGACCTGCAGCAGCCGGTCTCGACGCTCGCGCAGAGCTTCCCCGCTGAGCTCGGCTGACGGGCTAATGCCTGCTAGAGCCACCAGGAGCTCTCGGGCCGCCGGCTCGAACATCTCCGCATCGACGGTGCCAGGACAGACCCAGGCCGCGACGACGTCACGCACCTGCACATCGCGGACGGCCAGGGCCGCACGAGCGACGTCCTCCGAAGAAGGTCGCCTGCACTGGCCGCCAGAAACAAGGACGCGCTTTATGACGGCCGCTACCTCTTCCGGTGACATGGCAGGCGATGCCGCAAATTGTGGCGCGCCCAACAGGCGACCGACGGGGCGGGCGCCGTCGCTCGCCTCAACCATGCGAGCAAGGTCCTGCCGTGTCGCGTGCGGTGCCACACCGGCACCGACGAACTCGGCGGTCACCGCAGCGGCGTCGCGAGAGGCCGGCACCGGCGTCCCCTCGGTCGGGCAGCAGGCTGGGTTGTCACAGTCCAGGGATCGCCAGCGGCCGTTGCTCACGACGATCCGATCCTTGAGGTCAACGCCGTGGGCGCGCAGAGCCTCGGAGAGCCTGACGAGCACCGGGACGGCATCACCAGCGGCGTCCTCGTAAGCAATGAGAACCGCGGTGTCCGGGGCCTCACGCAGGATGGCCGGCATTAGCGACTCGACCGAAAGCTGCAAGGCACGCGGCTGCTCGCGTTCGGGAAGGTCGACTCGGGCCGTGAGTCCCAGTCGGCTCCTCCGCAAGGTCAGCACCACCAGGCTGTTCTGCGGGTAAAACCCGAGCAGGTATGGGACAGCGACCAACAGCTCTCTCGAATTGCGCAACGTCATGGTGTTGGGGGACATGCATCTCCTCTTGCAGGGCGGCCGCAGGCCGCTTCCGGGCATGAAAAAGGCCCGCCACCTAGTTGGTGACGGGCTACCGCGAGAGGGTTTCTCCAGCCCCGTTTGGGCGTGGTTATCCCTCCTTCGCGTTCATTTATCTTAGCAGGCGCAAGTCGTCAATTCAATTGTTAAACATGAGGATTCGTAACTCTAGTTGGGGCCGAGGTCCGCGACGCGCGTGCGAAAGAGAGGCCCGACGAGGACTGAATGGCTCAGGTTCGCATAAAGCACGCGACGGCGGGTATGTCGGTGCGCTCCGTGGACAGGGACGGCCAATCAGGTCACGTCCATGCGGACAGACTGCGTCTGGCCTAGACCTGGCGAGTTCGGCACCTCCCGGGTTGAGACCTTCTCGCCAGGGGGAACGCCGCCGGCTCCGATAGCGTCACAGCCCCACTTAACAACCGAGCCCAAGGGGATGGACCGATGGCATACGACCCCAACACGTGGGGCAGCATCGCCGAGTGGGCGTCTGGAGCCGGCACGGTCGGAGCGCTCGGTGTGGCGGTCAACTCGTACCGCAAGGACGTTGACGATAGGCGCCGCAGCCAGGCCAAGCTCGTAGCCCTCGTCGGACTCAAGGCAGACAGCCAGCCGGTCGATCCGAGCTTCGAATTTCTGCCGGAGTACTTTTTCGAAGAACCATTTACTTACACGTTGCACAACCTCAGCAACCAGCCCATCTATGCGGTCCGCTTCGCGCGCTACTCCGATGAGGGGCAGTTGAGCATTATCGACAATGGCTATGTCGATGGCCCACGCCGCGTTGGCACACTGATGCCGGCGGAGTCCACTCAGATCAGAGTTGAGCCTCTCCACGCGATGTTCCTGTTGGTTCTTTACAGGGACAATGCCGGGCACACCTGGCTTCGGGATCCCTCAGGTAAGTTAGAGCAACTCACTAGAACAAGGCAATGGATCGCAGACCATGAGTTCGCTAAGAGATGGAGGAGAATCCAAGGCTCGTTCCGGCAGGCAAAATGGACGGTTAAGCAGTATTTGAAGTATGTATCCCCAGATCGACACCGGCAACCTGGAGAAATACGCTTTGCATTCTTGGAGCCCCCTCCATGGTATGTGCGGCTACTGGGGCAAAAGCGAGCACAACAATGGAAGCGTGAGCACATTGAGCGCCATCCATCGAAGTACTTCAACAAGCCCTGAAGCAACTGCCCCTCGCGCCAACCCCGCTTGAATGGGGCCGCAACGTTTGATCCCGGTTACCAGCCGCTCGCGGAAGCGGTGCCTGGCGCACACTGAATGCATGGGTGCTGCGCTGAGTCTTGCTGACGTTGACCTGCCTAGGGTGACCGGGCGTCACCGGAACCGTTCCCTCGCGTCCGCGCGACGCGCTGAAGCGATCAGGCTGAGAATGGAAGGCAAGACGTACCAGCAGATCGCGGAACAGTTGGGGTATCGCCACCGCGGCACTGTGCAGCGGTTGGTGAGTAGTTCCCTTGCCGAGCAGAACGATGACGCGGCCGCCCAGCTGCGACAACTAGAGAGCGACCGCCTCGACGCCCTGCTGCGCAGCGTCTGGGACAAGGCGATGGGCGGAGACGTTCACGCGGTTGCTGTGGCCACAAGTGTGGTGCTCGCCCGCGTCAAGCTGTTGGGCCTCGACGTTCACGGCCAACAACCGACCTACACCGGCCGGACAGTAGTTCTGCTGCCGCAAGAAACAGTTGCCATGGGCCTTGCCCATGCAGATGCCCCCAAACTGGGGAGCACGTTGCCTGCTTAATGTTGCTTCAAACGTGGACGAAAACCCGCACCGGAGATTCGCGACCTGCCCGCTGACTGGGAGAGCCACGGGCCGCTCCTACGAAGGACCACGAATCCAGGGCTGGGAATGCTGCACGGATAGGTGACACCTGATCTGCGGTGCCGAGAGGTGCCGCAGGAGAGCATGTGCACCATGCCGAAGCCGTATCCAAGGGAGTTCCGCGAGGACGTCGTGCGGGTCGCGAGGAACCGTGAGCCCCGGCCGCACCAGGCTGACCTCGCCGCCGTCGCGCAGGACCTGACCCGGTAAGCCCTGCTCACCCCCCAGCGACCGGACCAACGCATAGCAGCGCACCACCGGCCGGTGCCCCTCGAGCAGATGCCGCTCGAGGAAGAATCGCCCCCAGACGGGGCGGACCGGCCCGAGCAACGCCCAACTGATCGCGCGGCACGTTACGGCGGGGCTCCGTGTCAACGCTCCGAGTGCACACAGCGGGTGGGACGCCGTGCTGCGCCAGCTCGGGCAGGTCCTCGAGGCCGTCGAGGACGCCCAAAGGGCTCGCGGTGAGTTCGTCACCGCTCAACGCCTCGCCGCCACACGCGCTTCGCTAACTGGCCTCTCCTGACGCCAGAGCGCCGCTAGTGATAGAGCGCCGCTAGTGACCCGGCCCGTCACGCAGACCTACGAGCCCAACGCGCCCGCGACGTCACTCGCCGCCCGGGCGTCGACGCGCCCCCTGTTGGGCGACGAACCTCATCTGGCGCCACTACAGATACCTACGGGCCCGGCCCCGAGGCCGACCAGCGACCCGCGTCCGGACGGTCCGGACCCCAGACGCCCGGAGTGCACTGGTGACGTATAGGCAGGGCCATCGGGCAGCAGGGCGGGGGCATGGGAAGAGCCGACCGGTCCAGGGGACCGGCCGGCTCTTCTCTCGAGCACGGCGAGGTGAGCAACCTCCCCGCGAGGCCCAGAATCAGCGGTTGACGTACACGTTGCCGTCGGCGTCCCGCACGTAGTCGTACGTGGTCTGCTGCGGAGTGGAGTCCCGACCCTCGACGACGTGTCCATGCTTGTCGTCGAAGCTGCCAGACTCGTTGAAGAAGTGGTCGGTCTTGCCGTCGTACCGAGGGTCTCGCGTCTCGAAGACGCTTCCGTCGTTCGCCATGATGTCCTCCAGTTGTGTGATCGACCGTGCCGCAACCGCGGCTCGCTCTTCCCTGCACTTTCAAGCCTAGGGACTCTGAACTCGACTACCCAGACCATGGGACAAATCTGGGACAAGCCGCTACTGGCGGGGGTGATCTGCTGGGATCATGCTGGTTATGACGACGGCAGCGTGGCAGGCGTTCGGCGCGGAACTGCGAGTAGCCCGGAACCTGCAGCACCGGTCACTGAACCAGGTCGCGCAGGCAATCGCGAGTTCCAGTTCGACGATCCATCGCCTCGAACAGGGTGTCGCGGCGGGACGCCAAGAGATCATACGAGCACTGGATGCTCTTTATGGAGCTGAAGGGCACCTTACAGACAAGTACGGGCGTCTTATGTACCCTACTTGGGTCGCCAACGGAGGAGCGTTGCGTATGACAGAGCAGCACGCTCGCAGCACCTGGCAGCATACGTTTCCCAATGCACACTCCGGCGATGTGTGGATTCTCGTTAGACCGACTACGGGGAGAAGTGACAAACCACTTCGAGTCGAACTGCGCTGGGGTCCTTGGCTTCGTACGGTTACGGTTTCAGAGCTCACCTCCGAGGGTGTCTCGCTCCTGACGGGTAAGTCTAGAGATGACGTTGCTGTTCCGCTACATGTGACGGTAGAGCCGGCTGCACATCTACTGTTTGGAACAGATGACGAGGCAATGCAACTAACGCACACCCAGAAGATCCACACGGGATGGCGCCTTGTTGACGAAACTCGAGAGAAGCGATCAGTGCATCGAGAGTTGGTCGACGCACTGTATTCTGCCGAGGGTCGCGCCGTAGCTGGCACCCCGGACGGCAGACGACTGGGCCTTGCGCGGCAGGCATTAAGTGAGCTGTCTGTTGAGGCGCAGCATATTCTAGAAACCGTGCTTAGAGAGCGAAAATTCTAATGGCAGGATTGGAGCGTAGAAGACTTTCTGGAGATAAGATTTAGTAATTTTTCCGAAAGCCCGAGTAGGAGGGACACGCTTCGAGCGCTTCCCCTCGGGGTGGTAACACATGCGAGCCGTGCCTCGCCGCGGCCGTGCTGTCGCTCGCATGCGCGGCGGCTTCCTTTGTAACCGGAGCGGTTCTCCGCGTCTACGGCGGAGCCACCGCCGGAACGCGGGATCTGCCCCCGCACTTTCCGACCATGACCCCGCTGCAGACCAACACGACAGGAGCACCGTGAACCAGAGCGCAACCCATCACCACGCCGTCGTCGGAGCGGGCGCGATCGGCGGCACCCTGGCCCACCACCTCGCCCGCTCGGGCCACCAGGTGAACATCGTCGACGCGGATGCCGAGCACGTGGCCGCCATCAACGAACGGTGACTCGTCGTACTCCGCGGCGATGACCGGACTGCGATGCCCATCGCCGAGGCCGCCACCCCGGCCGGCGACCCGTGCCTGCGCGCCCCGCCGCCGCACCGTTCACCCAGATGCGGCACGCGCGCGTCCGGTGACGGTCTGATGTCAGCGGTCCAGGGTAGCGTGACCGCCGGACCACTGGTACGAGGGAGACGCCATGCCGCCGCGAGCGAAGAAGGACCAGCAACTCGGCCTAGAAGCCTCGCTGTGGGAGGCGGCCAACCGGCTCCGCTCCAACATGGACGCCGCCGAGTACAAGCACGTCGTCCTCGGGCTCATCTTCCTCAAGTACGTCTCCGACGTCTTCGGCGTCCGCCGCGCCGAGCTCGAGGCTGCCGTGCAGGACCGGAAGTCGGAGTACTACATGCCGACTGAGGCCGCCCGCCAGGCCATCCTCGAGTCCCGCGACGAGTACACGGCCGAGGGTGTGTTCTGGGTACCCGAGGGGCACCGCTGGGAGGACCTCCGCCGCGCTGGCAAGCAGACCGACATTGGCGAGCGCGTCGACGAGGCCATGCGGGCGATCGAGCGGGAGAACCCCAGCCTCAAGGGAGTGCTGCCGAAAAACTACGCCCGCCGGGAGCTGACGCCCGAGACCCTTGGCGGGCTCATCGACACCTTCTCCCGCGGCGACCTCACCGCGGCCGAGCACGCCAACCTCGACGTCCTCGGGCGCGTCTTCGAGTACATGGTCTCGGCGTTCGCCAGCGCTGAGGGCAAGCTCGGCGGGGAGTTCTACACGCCGCGCTCGGTGGTCACGCTGATGGTCGAGATGCTCGAGCCGTTCAACGGCCGCGTCTACGACCCGGCAATGGGCTCCGGCGGGCTGTTCGTGCAGGCCGACCGGTTCGTTCGCGCCCACGGCGGTGTCCGCAACGACATCAGCGTGTTCGGGCAGGAGCAGAACCCGACCACCTGGCGTCTGGCCAAGATGAATCTCGCACTGCGCGGCATCGACGCGAACCTCGGCCCGCAGTGGGGCGACAGCTTCCACAACGACCTCCACCCCGATCTTCGGGCGGATTATGTCCTGGCGAACCCGCCTTTCAACATCAGCGAGTGGGGCGCTGAGCGGCTGCGGGACGACGTCCGCTGGAAGTACGGAACGCCGCCGGCCGGCAACGCGAACTACGGCTGGATCCAGCACATGCTCCACCACCTCGCGCCGACCGGCACGATGGTCACCGTCCTCGCGAACGGGTCGCTGTCCACCCAGCAGGGTGGGGAGGGGGAGATCCGGCAGAAGCTCGTCGACGAGGACCTCGTCGAGTGCATCGTGGCGCTGCCCTCACAGCTGTTCTTCACCACGCAGATCCCCGTCTGCCTGTGGTTCCTGACCAAGGACAAGACCGACCGCAAGGTGAAGTCCGAGCGCGCGCAGCGGGACCGGCGCGGCGAGGTGCTCTTCATCGACGCCGGCCAGCTCGGCAACATGACCTCGCGGGTCCACCGGGAGCTCTCCGACGAGGACATCGCCCGCATCGCCGACACCTACCACGCGTGGCGCGGCGACCCCGACGTCAAGCCGTACGAGGACGTCCCGGGCTTCTGTGCCGCGACCACCCTCGAAGCGATCCGGGAGCACCGGTACGTGCTGACGCCGGGACGGTACGTGGGCAGCGAAGCGGTCGCCAAAGACGGGGAACCCCTCACCGAGAAGCTCGCACGGCTCCAGGACGTCATCCGCCGCGGCTTCGCCGACCGCGCCGAGCTGCAGCAGCGAGTCCTCGAGGCGCTCGACGGGCTCTCGGTGAGCAGTGATGACTGAACACTGGGAGACGGTCCGCTTCGGCGACCTGTTCCTCGAGCCCTCGAAGAACGGGCTCATGGCACCCAAGCGGGTCAGGGGAGCCGGCGTCCGCCTGGTGAACATGCGCGAGGTCTTCGCCTACGACTTCATCGCCGACCAGGACATGGAGCTCGCGCCCGTGCCGGCCGGGGCGACCGTCAAGGACTGGCTGCTGGAGAAGGGCGATCTGCTGTTCGCGCGGCAGTCCCTGACGCTGGAGGGCGCGGGCAAGTGCTGCCTGGTCACCGAGGTCAACACGCCCATGACCTTCGAGAGCCACATCATCCGTGTGCGCCTCGACCCCGGCATAGCCGACTCGGCGTTCTTCTACTACTTCTTCCGGTCTCCCGCGGGAAAGGCGGCCATCCAGTCGATCGTGGAGCAGGTCGCGGCTGCGGGGATCCGGGCCAGCGACCTGCGCAACCTCCGCCTCCGCGTGCCCGCGGTGGCGGAGCAGCGGCGCATCGTCGACGTCCTCACTTTGCTCGACAGACTCATCGAAACGGACCGCCGGCTCATGGGCCAGCTGGCCGCGGCGACCGACGTGGTGTGGCGCCGGGCGACCGTCGGGGCAGACACGACCACGTCCTTCGGTGACCTCGCCACGCTGAGCGGTGAGCGCCGCAACCCCGGCGAGGTTGACCCGAGCATGCCGTATCTCGGCTTGGAGCACTTCGCGGACAACGGCGAAGGGCTCCTCGGCGTCGGACGTGCCGACGACAGCACCAGCCTCAAGAGCGTCTTTGTGCCCGGCGACACCCTGTACGGCAAGCTCCGCCCCTACTTCCGCAAGACGGCACGCCCCAACTTCGAAGGACTGTGCAGCACCGAGGTGTGGGTGATCCGCCCGGTCGACGGAGTCCCGGCCTCCTTCGTGGAGTGGGTCGTCTCCCGCAAGGACTTCACCGCCTTCGCGATGGCGGGCAGCGGAGGGACCCGGATGCCCCGCGCAGCCTGGGCGCACGTTGCCCGCATGCCCGTCCACGTCCCCGGAGCCGCCGAGATGGCATCGGCCGCGACCACCGCGGACGTCCTCCGAGAGCAGTACTGGGCGCTGTGGGACGAGGTCGTCGACGCCGAGCGCACCCGCGACGAGCTCCTCGGCCCGTTGATGACCGGCAGCCTGCTGCCGCAGGAGGTGGCAGCGTGAAGGAGTCCGATCTCGAGCGGCTGGTCAAGGCCGAGCTCGCGGCGGTCGGCTGGACCCCGGTCTACGGCCCTGACATCGCCCCGGGCGAGCCGGACGCCGAGCGCGCCGACTACCGCGACGTCGTGCTCGCCGGTCGGCTGCGCAGCGCGGTGGCGCGGCTGAACCCGGCCCTGCGCGACGACGCGGTCGACGACGTGGTGAAGACCGTCCTGCGGCCAGAGTCCCAGTCGGTACTGGCCGAGAACTGGCGCGGCTATCAGCTGCTCATCCAGGGCGTCCCCGTCGAGTACCAGGACACCGACGGCACCGTGAGAGCTGTCCGTGCGCGGCTGGTCGACTGGGACGACCCCGCCAACAACGACCTGCTCGCGATCAACCAGTTCACCGTCATCGGCGTCGACGACCGGCGGCCCGACGTCCTGCTGTTCGTCAACGGCCTCCCGCTGGTGCTCTTCGAACTCAAGCGCCCCGGCAAGGAGTACGCGACCCTGCGCGGCGCGTTCAACCAGACCCGCACCTACCAGCAGAAGATCCCCGACGCCTTCACGTTCAACCAGCTGGTCGTCATCTCCGACGGCGTCATCGCCCGCGCCGGCACGCTGACCGCGGCCTGGGAGCACTTCGCGCCCTGGAAGACCATCGACGGCTACGACGTCGCGCCCGGCGCGCTGCCGCAGATCGAGGTCCTCATTTCCGGCATGCTCCGCCCCGAGGTGCTGCTGGACCTCGTGCGCTCGTTCACCGTGTTCGCCGACGACGACGGCAAGCTCGTTAAGAAGGCCGCCAAGTACCACCAGTACTGGGCGGTCACCAAGGCCGTGCAGTCCACCATCGCCGCCGTCGCGGGGGACGGCCGCGCCGGCGTCGTGTGGCACACCCAGGGCTCCGGAAAGAGCCTGGAGATGGAGTGGTATGCCGGGAAGGTCATGCGCGACCCGGCGATGGACAACCCCACCCTCGTCGTCCTCACCGACCGCAACGACCTCGACGACCAGCTGTTCGACGACACCTTCGCCGCGTCCCGGCCGGGCGCGCCGCTCCCGGAGTTCCCCGTTCAGGCCGAAAGCCGCGCGCACCTGAAGGAGTTGCTTAGCCTTCGGGAGTCCGGCGGCATCATCTTCTCCACAATCCAGAAGTTCGGGCTCTCCCAGGCCGAGAAGGACGCCGGCACCGCATTCCCGACGCTGTCGGCGCGCCGCAACATCGTGGTGATGGTCGACGAGGCCCACCGGTCCAACTACGACTTCATCGACGGCTTCGCCCGCCACCTGCGCGACGGCCTCCCGAACGCCGCGTTCATCGGGTTCACCGGCACCCCCATCGAGGCCGGGGACAGGTCGACCAGCGGCGTGTTCGGCGACTACATCGACGTCTACGACCTCACCCAGGCCGTCACCGACGGCGCGACCGTGAAGGTTCTCTACGAGCCCCGTCTGGCCAAGATCGAGGTGCCCGCCGAGGCGCTCGGAGAGATCGACGACGCCTTCGCCGCGGCCACCTCCGGCACCGAGGAGGAGGCCCGGGAACAGCTCAAGACCAAGTGGGCGCGCATCGAAGCCCTCGTTGGGTCGGAGAAGCGCATCACCGAGCTGGCCACCGACATCCTGAGCCACTGGGACAAGCGCCGGGAGGTGCTCGCAGGCAAGGCCATGGTCGTCACCATGTCCCGGCGCATCGCGGCCGCCCTCTACGCCGAGATCGCCCGGCAGCGCCCTGAGTGGGTCACCGACGACGACGCCACCGGCAAGGTGAAGGTCGTCATCACCGGCGCCGCCACCGATGACGAGCTGCTGCAGCCGCACATCCGCAGCAAGAAGGCGCTGCGCGCACTGAAGTCCCGGGCGAAGGACCCCGACGACGAGCTCGAGCTTGTCATCGTCCGCGACATGTGGCTGACCGGCTTCGACAGCCCGTCGATGCACACCATGTACGTGGACAAGCCGATGCGCGGGGCGCCGCTCATGCAGGCCATCGCCCGGGTCAACCGCACCTTCAAGGACAAGCCGTCCGGGCTGGTCGTGGACTACCTCGGCATCGCCGAGGACCTCAAGGACGCCCTCGCCGACTACACGCAGCGCGACCAGGAGAACCAGGAGCTCGGCCAGGACATCCGCGCGAAGGCGCTACCGGCGCTGCTCGAGACCCACGGCATCGTCTGCGACATCCTGCACGGCTTCGACTGGCGGAAGCAGCTCACGGCCGGCGGCGACAAGGCATTCCTGCACGCGCTCTCGGCCACCGTGGACTACCTGCTCGCGCAGCACCCGGGCACCGACGCGAACCCGTGCACGAAGGACACCCCGTGCGCCAAGTGCCGGTTCCTCGCCCAGACGCGGCGGCTGGTCCAGCTGTACGCGATGTGTGTCCCGGCCGACGAGGCCCTGGCCATCCGCGAGGACGTCGCCTTTTTCGAAGCCGTCCGCTCCCAGATCTCGAAGCTGGAGGGCAGCGACCGCGAGGGCAGCGACCCCAGCGCCGTTCTCGACACCGCGCTCAAGCAGATCGTCTCCGACGCCATGACCGGCACCGGCGTCATCGACATCTATGCCGAGGCGGGGCTGGAGAAGCCCGACCTGTCCCTCATCGACGAGAAGTTCGTCGAGAAGGTGCGCCGCTCCAACCGCCCGAACCTGCAGATCGAGCTGCTCAAGCGGCTGCTCTCCGATGAGATCCGCCGGGTCGGCCGCCGCAACGTCGTCACCGGCCGGCAGTTCTCCGAGATGCTCGAGCAGACCGTCCTTCGGTACCAGAACCGCACCCTGGACGCAGCGCAGGTCGTCGCCGAGCTCGTCGCCCTCGCCCAGCACCTCAAGGGCGAGGCCGATCGGGGCAAACTGCTCGGCCTCACGTCGGACGAGCTCGCGTTCTACGATGCGGTCTGCACCAACGCCTCAGCCGTCCTCGAACTCGGCGACGACACCCTGAAGAAGATCGCCCACGACCTCGTCGAAATCGTCCGCCGCGACGCGAAGACCGACTGGAGCGTCAAAGAGCAGGTGCGGGCGAAGCTCCGGGCCACCATCAAGCGCCTGCTGCTCCGCTACGGCTACCCGCCGGACCAGGAGCCGGCGGCCACCCAGCTCGTCCTCGAGCAGGCCGAGGTGCTCGCCGGCGAACAAGCCGCGTAGGGACCGGCCCGTGCAGCCCTGTTTCGTCGACGACCCGCATCGAGGAAAAGGGCCCGCCGGCCAACAGTCCGGTCCAGGCCCCGGGCACCTGGCGGTCGGTGCCGCGCCTGCCGACGGCTCACCCGTACGGGGTCCGTCGACTGCGCGGACGACGACGACCGACAGATTCCTGCTATCGTCTCGCCTCCCAGGGCACGTGTCCGCCACGAGCCCGCCGTAGGTGCAGTCGTTCGCCGACAGCGCCCGGAGAGGAGTGGCAGCATGCCGTCCGTACTGTTTGTCAGCGTCGCACAGTCCTTCGCGCAGACCATGACCATCGCGCAACTCGAGCTCGCCGTGGAACGTGCCTGGCCGACGACGGTCAGTAAGGCCGCCGGCTGCGGTCGGGTGGTGGCCGCCTTCCACGGGGCACCGGTCGCGGCCTGGGTGCTGCGGGGCGCATACCCGGCCCCCGGAGAGGTCTATTCGATGGCCGACGGGTCCACCCGTCCCCGTGCCGCCCTGTCTCTCGGGGAGCCGCTCCCGGTCATCGACGAGTACCGCGCCGCCATGCCGAACCTGCGCCGCGGCTGCGCTGTCGTCGAGATCGACGTCGAGCCCGTGGGGGAGGAGGGCTGATGCTGACCCTGAGCACCGCGCTGCCCACCGCAGGCCTGTGCGGCGTCGGCTCGTTCGTCCCCGACGCCCGTCTGAGGGCCCCCGTCACGCTGCACTCCGTTCACCCGCGCCACCTCCCCGAGCTGGTCGCGCCGGGGGGCTGGGACTGGGACCTCCAGCAGATTGCCGCCAAGGACACCCCGCCGGACGCCCTGGCCTACGTCTGGGCCTGCGAACTCTGCGGGTTTACCTTCTACCCGGGCATCGCCCAGGACGGCTACGACCGCTGCTACGCCGAGGAGGAGCGGTGGCGTGGCGACCTGCATGGCCATGGTCTGGCCCTCGCCCGCAAGTCCGGGGTGCTGTGGGCGGGAGCGATCGTGCGCCACCGCGGCCTGCATCCGGACATCGCGGCCGACTACCTGAAGGACACGCGCCCGCTCGAGGGACGCCTGCAGTTCAGCGGCGCGGTGAAGTCTCTCGAGGCCACGCTGAACCGGGTCATCGCCTGGTACGCGAACTGTGGGCTCACCACCAGCTGTCAGCACAACGAGCTCGAGTCCACCGGTCCGATGACAACCTCGGATGGGCCCTCGCGGAGCTGGCCCGCAAGCGGAACGGTCCGCCGGTCCTGCCCACCACCGTCGTGCAGCTACACCCAGCTGGCGCGGCACGGCTGCTCGCCGTGCTCGGGCTGCAGCTCACCTGGAGCACTACGGCACCGCCGCCAGGAGCAGGATGCCTGCTGGCCTGGGTGGATCCGGACGATGAGACCGGCGAGGTCGCACCGGCGGACCAGCGGGCCATCCTGGCAGTCAGCGCCACGACCGACGCGGCCCTGCAGACGCAGCTGACACTCAACCGGGACACCGCTCTGCGGGCGATGCTGACTGCCCGGGCTGCCCGCCCCCTGTACGGCACGGTGGCCGCGGTCGGACCGGTCCCAGCTGAGGTCCTTCAGCTGCTCCGCGAAACCAGCGGGTCGGACCCCCTGCGCGCTGCCGCGTGGCTCCGCAGCGGCGCCATCGAGCCGGCCGCGCTCGCACTCGTGCTGCGGGCGGCGGTGCACGCCGGGCAGCTGGGCATCGCCGGCACTCCTACGTCGGCGTGGGGCTATAAGGAGATGGAGACGCTGCGCCAGCCCGACGACCTGGCCTGAGCCGCCGTCGACGTGCACAGGCGTACGTAGCAATTCGTGTAGCAACGCGACGGCCGCCGAGGTGACGCCCTCGGCGGCCTGGCCGCGGCCGGGTCCAGCTAGCGGCCCGTGGGCAGATCGCCGGTCGGCGGAGGCCATGAGCGCCCCATCCACACGACGTCGACCCCGCCGCGTCCTGGCGGATCTCGTCACGGAGCTCGACCGGCGTGAGCGGCTGTTCGCCGCCCACGGGGTGAACGCGCCCGACGAGATGCGTGACCGGTACGCCCGCGGGCAGCTGCCCGGACTGGCCAACGCCGACGTCTTCCTCCTGCTCGACAACTACACCGCGATCCGCAATGACCACGACGACTTGCACGACCAGCTCGTCGTCCTCGCCACCCGCGGCCTCGCCTACGGCCTGCACGTCGTCCTGACGGCGTCACGCTGGCACGACCTGCGTCCCGCCCTGCAGACCTCAATCGGCGGCCGGCTCGAGCTGCGCCTGAACGACCCGACCGACTCCGTTATCGACCGCCGCCTCGCCGCGAACATCCACGCCGGCACCCCGGGCCGCGCCCTCGTCGACGCCGGCCCGGCCGCTGCGGCGAGCGGCTCAGGTGGGGGTGGAGCGGGGGCGGCGGGAGCGGGGACCTCGACCGGGCGGATGACCAGCTCGCGCTTCCCTCTCTCACGCCAACTCGGGCGCCGGGCGTCAGCGGCACGACTACTCCCGTGGGCTCGAGCCACCCGGAGCAGCACGGGCCCCTGGCCGACCAGCAGCACAGCGCCATCGAGACGATCGCGCTCGAGCACGAGGGGGGAACGGGGTCGAGCCGATCCGGCTTTTGCCGGCACGGATCTCCGTGCGCGATCTGGCGCCGACACGCTCCGAGGCTCGCCGCGAGGTGGGGGTCGGGGCGGGGAGTGGTTGGTCGGTCACGCTGGGGTTGGCCGAGGACACCCTCGGGCCGGTCGAGCTCGACCTGGCGGGCGAGGACCAGCACCTGATCGTGTTCGGGGACACCGGCGCCGGGAAGACGACCGTGCTGCGGTCGCTCATCACGCAGCTGGTCTCGACCCACGACGACTCGTAGGTCGTTGTCACGCTCGTGGACCCGCGCCGGCGGATGCTCGACGCAGTCCCCGACGACTACCTCGGCGCGTACGCCCCGAACGTGGCGGCCGCCGCCGGGCTCGCCGACTCGCTCAACGCCGAGCTGACCGGGCGCCAGCCCACCTCGACCGACCCGGCCGAGCTCGCCGCACACACCTGGTCCGGTCCGCGGATCGTGTGCGTCGTCGACGACGTCGACCTCATCACCACAATGAGCGCCAACCCGCTCGCGCCGCTGCTGGAGCAACCTGCCCGGCGCGCGGGACATCGGTTTTCACTTGATCGTCGCCCGCCACGCTGGTGGCGCTGGCCGCGCCATCTACGAACCTCTGCTGCAGCGGATGAAGGAACTCGGCTCACCCGGCCTCGTCCTGTCCGGCGATCCCTCCGAGGGTCAGTTGTGGCCCGGCACGGTCGCCCACGCCCAACCTCCAGGTCGTGGCTTGCTGGTGCGGCGTGGCCGCCCCCCGCGACTGGTGCAGGTGGCTGTGGCGCCAGTGCAGAGGTCAGCACGTTGATCGAAGGCTGCGCTGGTACGACGACGGGTCGAGTTGGAAGCGAACAAGATCGCGAGCGTCGGTGAACGATCGTGCGACCCTCTCTGTGCGGGGCCGCCGACGGGCAAGCTCACCTCCTGCCACCTCCCCCGCAAACTCGGCCCTAGCACGTAGGCAGCATCCGTCCCCTTGCGATCAAGGGTCTCGAGTTGGCTCCGTGTCTGCGGCGTGTCGGGGAGCACAACCCAGTGCCGGATGGTGCGGTGGGGTGAGCCAATGCGGCGTAACCGGCCCTCCCGCTGACGCTCACGGGCCGGGTTGTAGCTCACACCGACGCTGATCAGAGTGTTGGCGAATTGCAGGTTGAGGCCGTATTCGAGGACGCGGCTTCCGAGCAGGAGGGGCAGGTTCGGATCGTCGCGGAAACGTTCGACGGCGTCGTCTCGATCGGGACTGCTGACGATCCGGTTGACACTCGGGGTGTGGTGGTTCAGGCCGCGTGAGCGGCTGCGTAGATGGTCTCAAACTCGATGGGCGTGAGCTTGCCGAGGGGGCGTTGTCGACGTCGGCGGTGGTAGGTCCTCTCGATCCAGGTGACGATCGCCAGGCGTAGCTCATGGCGGGTGGTCCAGCGGCGGCTGTCGAGGACGTTCTTCTGTAGGAGCGCGAAGAAGCTCTCCATCGCGGCGTTGTCGGCGCTGGAGGCGACGCGTCCCATCGACCCGAGCAGGTGATGACGCTCGAGTTCGTGGACGAATCGCCGCGACCGGAATTGGGACCCTCGGTCGCTGTGGACCACGCAGCCGGCCACGGCCTGGTCCCCGCCGCGGCGGGTGACGGCCATGGTCAGGGCGTCGACGGCGAGGTGGGAGGTCATCCGGTCGTCGATGGCATAGCCGACGATCCGGCGCGACCAGGCGTCCTTGACCGCGCACAGGTAGAGCTTGCCCTCACGGGTGGAGTGCTCGGTGATGTCGGTCAGCCACAACCGGTTGGGGTGCTCGGCGGTGAAGTCACGTTCGACGAGGTCGTCGTGCACCGGTGGCCCTGGCCGGCGGGACTTTCCCCGTTTGCGGGCGTGGAGGGAGACGATTCCGGCCTGCGAGCACAGCCGCCACACCCGCCGCTCCGAGACGGCGTGCCCGGCGTCGTCGAGCTCATCCGCGATGAAGCGGTACCCAAAGCCGGGGTCGTCGGCGTGGACGTCGAACGCGGCGTTCGTGGCGTAGGCGTCGACGAGATCGTGATCGCTGACCGGTGCCCGGCACCAGGCATAGAAGGCTTGACGCGAGAACTTCAGAACCCGGCAGGTCACCGCTACGGGGATCCCGTCAGCAGCGAGATCAAGGACCAGCGGGTACCTCATTTTGGGTGGTGACCCAGCCTCAGGTTCGCTTGGGAGAGGTAGGCCGCCGCTCGGCGCAGAACCTCGTTCTCCTGTTCGAGCAACCGGTTTCGACGTTTGAGCTCGCGCAGCTCGTCAGAATCCTGCCGGGTCATGCCCGGACGGACACCGTCCTCGACGTCCGCGGTCTTCAGCCAATTGCGTAGGCAGGATTCGCTGATCCCGAAGTCCTTGGCGACTTCGGCGATCGGGGCGTCACCGCGGCGAGCGACCGCGACGACGTCGTCGCGGAACTCCTTGGGGTGTGCAGCAGGCATGCTCGACATCCTTCCAGCGGCGACCGATGTCGCCACAGATCAGATGTCAACCAAACCGTCAGCAGTCCCTTCTCGATCGGGGTCGCGGTGGCCACGATGACCCGATTAGGCGCTTGCTCGCAGACGCCGAGGACCGACTCGTACTTCGCCCCGCCGCCCTTGAGAGCACTCGCTTCGTCCACGACGACGAGTTGGGGGCTCCACCCTAAGACAATCTGCAGATTGCGGTGGAGGAAGTCATGGGAGCCGACGACGACGTCGGGCAGTGGGACATGACCCGCCCCCCGCAGAGTGCTTGCCTCCATGATCGACAGTGACGGCAGCCGGGAGCGGAGTTCCTTCGTGGTCTGTGCGACCAACCCTGCCACGGTCGTGTACAGGAGAGGTAGGCCGGGATGCCCGGTCAGCTCAGGCCATAAGCGCGCTGCAGCGGCAGCAATCTGGACCGTCTTGCCCAGACCGACGTCATCGGCGAGTAGTGCTCGCCGGCGGGAGACGAGGAAATCTACGCCCTCGGTCTGGAACGAGTGCAGCTGACCGTAGAATGTGCTCATTGTCGGCGAATCTCCTTGGTGGGTGGAGGCGGTCATTCCGGTGTCCTTGTGGTTTGGCCTTGGGCTCGCGGACCCGTGTCTGGCGGATTCGTGTCGATCCAGCGGATCTCGCCACTGACGCGATCGACGTACTTGTGGACGCCGTCCTCGTGGAGTCGCTTAACCCGGCCTGATGCGAGCTGGGGTCGGAACCAGGCGCGACGCTGTCGGTCGTAGAGGTCCCTCCTGACCGGGGTGACGTCGCCGATGCGATAGCGCTCAGCGACCCAGTCAGGATGGGCGCGATAGCGCCACCACCTCTCCGAGCTGTCGCAGAACGCGAGACCTACCTCGTTGAGCCGGCGGAGGTGGTGGCGCACTGTCCTGCGGGTCTTCCCCGTGAGCTCTACGAGCTCAGCAACCGTTCGCCCTGGACCTTTGCCGGCCGCAGGCAGAGGCCGCGCACTTGGTGGCCTGCCTGGCGGGTCGCTGATCGTCCCCGGACTGACCCGAACGAGATAGCCGCGCATCAGACGTCGGTGGTGTTCCGCCAAGTGGCTGAACGTCTCCGCGGGGCCCGGACCCAGACCACGGGAGCCGAACAGGGGGTGCAGCGCACGGTCCATAAGGGGAACAACAGAAGGCAGCTCCGCAGAGAAGTACTTTGTTGTTCCCCTTAGGTCCACGGGGACTGCTAGCTCGAGTCCGTCGATGGAACCGGCCGGCCTACTGTGGCGCACCACCCAGCCCTGCTGCTCGATGCGCCGGATCGTCGAGTTGACCGACTTCAGCCCGATGCCGACTGCCAGCGAGATCTGTCGCTGTGACTGCCTGACGATGGGTCGTCCCGTCGACGTAGCCCACGAGGCCACGTGCTGAATCACCAGCTCCTCGCTTGTGCGGGCTCTGCCCTTGCTGGTTAAGGGTGGTCGCGCCGAGTGGTGCAGGGCCACCACGTGCTCGACCCAGCAAGCACAGACCCGCCGTTCCCGGGCGCTCAGCCACCGCGGTGGCTCGACCTTTCTGACGGCTCCAGAGATCGACCGCTCCCATTGCCCTGCGGCGGCCTCACGCCCCCCAGGACGTGTACCGCGAAGGTTCACCCGATGCAGGAACTCCGTCCGCAGCATGCACAATTCCTCGGGAACGCCTTGGTGCCCGTCCTGCACCAGACCGATGAGACGAAGGACAGGGGCCAGGATCGCGGGTGTCAGCGAGTCCGCGGCAAGCAGTTTCATCACGACTTCGGTCTGAGCCAGAACAACTCGGCACGGCTCTGCTGGCGGAAGCAGGTCGAGCCAGTTCCGGCCTGACACCGGGTCTGATCCTCCCGACACCGTGCGACTAGGGGTGTGACGTTGCCCGTCGGAGAGATCCCGCAGTTTGGCCATGATGTCGTCGAGCTGGGCGCGGGTCACGCCATGCGGCATGAAGGTGCGCTGAAGGAAGCCACGCCCCGGCCCCAAGATCACCGCGTACTGACGCTCGGCTCGTAGTTCGGCCAGCAGAGTGGTCGCCCCGCTGTCACCCTCGGATTTACGCTCCACCAGATGGCCGCCGCGGCCATCCGGAGCGGGCCCATCGAGAACCCGAAGGTAAGCGTGCCGACCACCCGAGGGGGAGGTGCGGAGGCAGGTGCTCGGCAGCGACGAAACGACTGCACGGATGCCCTCACCCTGAGGTCCCCGGTCCGACCACCCCGGCTCCTCGATGTCGAGCACCACGATGGCGGCCGGACCACCGCACAGCACAGCCCAGCCGGCAGGGCCTAACGTGTCGGCCCACTCATCGACCTCCCCAAGCGTCGGTGGGTCATGAACGTAGTCACGAGCCCCAAGGCGCCATCTGACGAGAGACGACTTGTGCGGACCGACTGGTATGAGAGGAAGACCGAGCTGAACAAGCTGCTCCACGTCCGCTTGTCGCCAACCACTCCCTGTTGCTTGAGAACCCGGGGTAGCAGCGAACCGGGTTCGGCTAGACCTCGCACCCCCCATCGGCTGACGGGGGCTCGGCCTGGTGTCGGCGGGGTCGCCTATGGTGCTGACGAGCTTGGGGTTCGCAACCACTTGGCTCACCGCCGCCCCGGGGTCGGATCCGGGGCGGCCTCTTTGCTCTTTCACCGAGCCACGCTCCGCTGGCACGTTGGGCACCTGGGCACGAAGCGGTCGGCGAGGGTCTCAGTCACGGCGTAGAAGCCCCCGCTCGCCCACTGCCGACTCATAGCGCGACGCCGTCCCGTTCGAAGGGCGGGGCACTCGAGGGTCGTGTGGCTTACTTGGCCGCGTCCCGCGACTATGAACTCACTGGGCCGGGGCTCTTGGCCGAGGTAGATTCGTCGTGCGCCGTGAAAGGACCACCGGGTGTGGCTGGGGATGTCTCCAGACCGCGTCATCGCGTGGTCTCCCCGCCGTAAACGAGCCTCGCTCGGCGTTCCGGGGGTGTGGTCTGGAAGATGGCCGCCAGCCTGGTCAGCTGCGCCGCAGTGAGCGGCGGTGCGTCTTGGAGGACTGCTCTCGCGTACTGCTCGATCTTCGCCGCTGCCAGATCCCGACGGTGCTCGCGAACTGCAGGATGGTCGTTCGCAACGCCGCCTGAGGCGCGGACGCGGCGAATCTCGTTAGCCAGGCGCGACCTGGCTCTGCGGACCTCGGACATGGGGGCACACCTCTCTCGAGGCGATGCCCACTCGCAGGTTGGCCGTAGGCCGAGGCAGTCGAGACCGATGCCGAGACATCCAGGGTCTGATGACGAGCCTAAGCCTAGTTGCTTGAGGGCGGCTGGGTCACCCCCCTGGGCTTCGGCGGCCTAGCGATGTCAGCAACGCTCACTTTCCGCTTTTGTTGCACTCCTTCGATTAACCGCCTTGCGTCGATCAACCAGACCTGAGGGCACTTGTCACAGGGGACCTCGAGGGCCTCGTGGCGGGCTGGCGGGTAGGTGACGCACCCGAACCGGTGCACCAGGTGGGCTCCGTAGACCAGGGCGATCACCCTCGTGTGTCCCGGCTTGCTCATGCACCGTATGACGAGCCGTGATCGCGTGGAGAAGGACGGCCTGGTCATCAACTCACACAATGGGGGGCACCCGGCGTGCTCGTCAGGGACGTCTGCCGCGATACCTATCATCGCGCTCTCCTTGCTTGGTCGCTGCGGGGTACTAGCTGGTCCCGGGACAACCCGGCGTCGAGGCGGGGCGTCACGCCTGGGTGTTGGTCCAGGGCGGGAGTCAATGAGGGCTTGCTTGCGCTATCTCCACTGGACGGCGACTTGGCTCGGATCAAAGCGGACGCCCTTGCCAGCCGGCAAAATTCGCACCGACAACAGGGTGTTGATGACTTTGCGCTGGTCCATGAGCGACAACCGTCTGTACGCCGCCGCAACGTCCTCGGCGCGGGCGAGTCGTGCCACGGTGGTGGTTGAGTCGGCCTGGCTGATACGTCGCTCGAGGACGTCGATCTCCGCCGTCAGCTTGGTCGCCTGCTCGCGCACTGCCTGCGCCGTCAGTAGTCCTTCCGCGAGCAGTGACGCCAGTCCGTCGCGGCGCTCTTGCAGGTCGAGTAGGCGTCCTCTTACTTGGACTAGGTCGCCTCCTTGGTCGAACAGTCCGAGTCCGTCCGGCTGGGTCAAGCGCGACATGACGACAGCGATGACGACCTCGTCGACGAGGTCCATGCGGCGGGTCATGTAACAGCTCTGGCAGCGGTAGACCATGACGCCCTGTGGGTTGCTGGTGGCGTACATCGGCTCGTCGTCTCGACCACAGCACGCGAGCCCCGAGAGCAGGTACTTAACCGCGGTCGACGGGGGAGCGGACTTCCGGGCCGGGTCGCGCAGCAAGGCCCCGACCCGGTCGAAAGTTTCGGCGTCAAGGATTTTGGGGCCAGTCGCCCCATAGTCCTGACCCCTACTCACGACTCGGCCTGCAGTGCGTGGGTTGACCAGCGTGCGACGGACGGCTGTGACGGTCCACCGACCTCCGGTTGTCGTCGGAATGCCGCGAGCGTTGAGGTCCGCCGCGATGGATGAGAGCGTGGCGCCCTTGAGGACCTTGCGCGCGGCTGCCTTGATCTCCTTTGACTCGGCTTTGACGACAGTGACAGTCGACCCGTCGCGGTCAAAGCCGAAGGGGCGGCGCGACCACAGGACGACACCGTCCTGCGCGCGCTGCCGGTTGGCTGCTCGTTGACGGTCGCCCTTCTGCTGAACCTCATACGCGGCCACGGATCCCAGCATGGACGCACTCATTCGGCCGGCGGGCGTTGACAGGTCGATGTCGGACGAGCGCACCGTTGCGATCTTGAAGTTACGTCGCTTCTCCACGATGTCGATCAGCTCGACGAGGTCACGCAGCCGCCGGTACATGCGGTCCGTGTGCCAGGCGACGAGGACGTCGTGGCGTCCGTCTGCGAGGTCCGTGAGGAGCCGGCTCCACTCAGGTCGCATCTTGCCGCTCGAGGCGCTGACGTCGTTGTCCTGGTAGACGTCCGCAACCTCCCATCCGCGGGATTCGACGAGCTCCAGGCACTCCGCGAGCTGCCGCCCGACGGCCAACGCCTCACCGCTCTTGTCGAGCGACTGGCGAACGTAGATGGCTGCCCTCATGGGGGAAATCTAACAGGATCTGGCTGACAACCATGATCCCGGTCGTCTTCCTCGTCCTGCCGGTGGCGGTCCTCTTCGCGATCTACCCGGGCGTGACCGCCCTGCACTTCCAGATCTGACCCGCCGCACCGCACGAGCACGAGAACCACACCACGACAGGGAGACCCATGAACCGACTGACCGACCACCTGCTGCGCGCGTGGACGCGCCGCACCCTGGCCCTGCGCGGGGCCGAGCGGGGTGACGTGCCCGGCTGGGTGCTCATCACCGTGATGACCGCGGGTCTCGTCACCGCGCTGTGGCTCGTCGCCGAGCCCGCCCTCAAGGGCGTCTTCAGCAGCGCGGTCAGCGCCGTCAAGGGTCCCTGACGGCGTGACGCCGTACGGCGCCCGGTGGTGCGCGCGAGCGCGGCACCGCTGGGCCGCTGCCCGACGCGACCGCGGCAACGCGGTGGCGGAGTTCGCCATGGTCTCGGTGCTCGTCGTCGTCATCGGGATGGGGGTGCTGCAGCTCGCGCTCGTCCTGCACGTGCGCAACACGCTCGTCTCGTGCGCGTCCGAGGGGGCGCTGCTCGGCGCCCGGCTGGGGGCGCAGCCGGGGGAGGGGGCGGCCCGCACGCGCGACCTGGCGCAGCGCTCGCTCGCGGCCGCCTACTCGCAGGACGTCACCCAGACGACGGTGACGACCCCGGACGGCGTCCAGGTCGTCGAGGTCACCGTCGTCGCGCCGCTGCCGGTGCTCGGGCTGCTCGGTCCGTCCGGGTCGCTGACCGTGCACGGGCGCGCGTTCCTGGAGTCGCAGCGGTGAGGCCGCGTCTGCGTCCAGCAGCGCTGTTGCGGCTGCGGGTCCGGCTGGGGCGGGCGGACTCGGGGCGCGCGATCCTCGAGTTCGTCGTCGTCGGGGTGCTGCTGCTCGTGCCGATGGTCTACCTCGTGCTCGTCGTCGGTCGGCTGCAGGCGGCGTCGTACGCCGTCTCGGCGGCGGCCCGCGAGGGTGGGCGGGCGTTCGTCACCGCGCCCCAGGAGATGCAGGCGCCCGGGCGCGCGCAGGTCGCAGCGTCGATCCCGTTGGGGGACTTCGGGTTCGAGGGGCAGGGGGCGACGACGTACCGCTGCGACGGGTCGCCGTGCCTGCGGCCCGAGGGGCGGATCGCGGTGACCGAGACGGTGCAGGTGGCGCTGCCGTGGGTGCCCGACTTCCTCGCCGGGTCGCTGCCGACGTCGGTGCCGGTGAGCGCGACGCACGTCGTCACGGCCGAGCGGTTCGCGGGGCGGTGAGGGTGCGCGGGGTGCTCGGGTCGGTACGGCGCCGCCTGGCGGGACTGCGGAGCCGGCGGCGCGACGGCGGCCAGCTGTCGATCCTCGTCGTCGGGTTGATGGTCGTGGTGCTCGTCGTCATCCTCGGCGGGATGGACGCGACGGCCGCGCAGCTGGCGCGCACCCGTCTGCTCGACGCCGCCGACGCGGCCGCCCTCGACGCGGCGGACGCGATCGACGAGCAGCAGGCCTACATGCAGGGGATCGGCACCTCGGTCACGGTCAGTGACGCCACTGTCGCCTCGGCCGCCGCGGCGAACCTCGCGAGCACCCCACGACCGCAGGGGGTCTCGTCGTGGCGGATCGGCCCGGGGACGGGGACCCCGGACGGGCGCACCGCGGTCGTCGTCGTCCAGGGCGACGCCGACCTGCCCTTCGCGTCGGGCGTGCTGTCCTTCCTCGGCGGGTCGGTGACGATCACCGTCGTCGGCCGCGCCCGCTCCGATCTGCGGTGACGAACGGGCCCGTCGAGGTCACAGCAGGGTCAGGCCGTAGCGCCCGGCGATCCGCGCGAGAGCCGGCTGCAGGAACGGTTCCGCCAGGGCCCGGTCGCTGTCCGGCGCCGACGGCACCGCGTCCCGCGCCCGCTCGTAGAGCACGACCGACCGGCCGGGCGGCAGCACGCTCGAGGACCAGAGCAGGCCGTCGACGTCGGGGTAGCTGCGGTGGATCGCGCGCGACCACGCGCGGGCCGTGCCGCGGGCACCGGACGTCAGGGCGGCGTTGCCCCCGGCTCGCGCCACCCAGGTCGAGTCGCTGAGCTGCAGCAGCCGCAGGGGCCGGGTCGGCGCCCACAGCACGAAGCGGGGGCCGTCGGTGGTGCGGTCGAGCACCCCGCTGCTGCGGAACCGCTCCACGACGGCGACCTCGAAGGGGTCGGTCGGTCGCCCGTCGCGGCCCGTCCACGACGTGGTGCCGTACGTCACCGCGAGCGTGGGATGCATCCGCGCCGGCGGTGGGTGGTGGTCGAACCGCATCGAGGCGACCGGACCGTGGGAGCGGAGGGTGGACCAGCCGACGGCGTACGGGCCGGCGGAGGAGTAGATCCGCAGGACGGGGTCGACCTGGTCGAGGACGTCACCCGGGTCGAGCGGCGGGAGCGTCCACGGCGGTGCGGGGCAGCGGGTGGTCACGCGGCCACGCGCAGCCCGACGACCAGCTGCGCCACGACGTCGGGGTCACCACCCGTCAGCAGCCAGTCGACGGGGGAGACGGCCTCGCCGTCGGCGACGAGGTCCGCGTCGGGCCGCGTCATGAACCCCGCCAGGGTCAGCGGGTGCAGCCCCGCGGCGGCGGTCGCCACCGACTCCAGCCCGGGCAGGAGGCGACCGTCGACGATCTGCCAGGCGGGCAGCAGGTGGCCGCTCTCCCCGCCCGGCAGCGTCACCACCGCGCCCGTGGACACGAGCTGCCGGACCCGCCCCGGCGTGACCGCCAGGGCCGTCGCCGCCTGCGCGACGGTGAGGGCCTCGTCGCGCAGCCGCCGGCCCCGGGCGAGACCGAGTGCCACCTGACCCGCACCTGACGGGTCCTGCGGCGATCCGTCGAGCGAGATGCCGGCGCGGCGGAGGGCCTCGCGTTCCGCGGCCGGGAGCCCCCCGCTCGGGTCGGCGAGGTCGACGGCCGACCGGGCCAGCGCGGCGAGGAGGTCCTCCGTGGAGAGTCCGAACCGCGCGGCGGTCCGCTCCAGCTGGGACTGCCGGGTGAAGATCGCGGCCAGACCCTGCTCGAGCAGCTCGGGGGCGACGTCGTGCCACGACTCGCCGTCCGGGGTCCTGGCCCGCAGGACGACGCCGTCGCGGGTCGTGTCGGGCTCGACCGTGACGTCGACCGTCTCGACGCCGGGACCGGTCGGTCCGGAGCGGAAGGCCGCCGTGTCGACGCGGTGTCGCTTGAGGGCCATCGCCCCTCCTCGGTCGGCTAGCAGTGGCTACTGTTCGATAGTAGCCGCTAGTCGCCCCGACCGGCAGTCGACGCTGCTGGGGCGACCACCGCTCAGCGGGCGGCGGCGCGGATCGCGTCGGCCAGCCGGTCGGGGTACTCGACCGGCGCGAAGTGACCGACGCCGGGCACGTGCTCGAGGGTGTGGTCGGCGAACGTCTCACCGAGCCGGTCCGACCACGCCGGCGGGAAGAGCGGGTCGTGCTCGGGCCACTGCACCGTCGTGGGGACGGTGATCGGCGCCGGCCGCGGGCCGGAGTCCTCGACGGCGGCCCGGGCGATGGTGCCGGAGCCGGCGCGGTACCACCCGACCGACGCGGTGAATGCGCCCGGCCGGGCGTAGAGCGGCGCGAGGTGGTCCAGCTGCGCCTCGACGAGGTCGTCCGGCAGCGCCGGCCCCGACCAGTGCGACCAGAAGTGCCGCAGGTAGGCGCGCACGGCCCGCTCATCCCCGTCGAGCAGCTGCTCGGCGAGCGCGAGCTGGTGGAAGGCCTGGTACCAGAACTCGCGCTGCGGCTCCGGCTCGAGCACCCGCCGCCCGACCCCCGGCACCGGCGGGGTGAGCACGAGGGCGCGCACCTGCTCCGGGTGCTCGCGGGCCAGCGCCTGCGCGACCCGGCTGCCGACGTCGTACCCCGCGACGACCGGCCCCTCCAGCCCCAGCGACTCGACGAGCCGGGCGACGTACCCCGCCTGCGGCGAGGCCCCGTACGACGCCGCCGGGTCGGCGCCGTCGTCCCGCCCCGGCTCGTACGACGCCCCGAACCCGCGCAGGTCCGGCACGACGACGTCGTGATCCGCGGCGAGCAGGTCGCTCACCGACGCCCAGTCGGTGCGGTCGCCCGGCCAGCCGTGCAGCAGCACGACGGCGGGCGCGCCCACCGGCCCGGAGCGGTCGAAGGCCAGGTCGACGGCGCGTGCGGGGTCCGTGTCGGTCATGACGAGGACCTACCCTCGCGAGCCTCGTGGTCATCGTCCGCCGGGCGATTCGCCCGGCCTGCGGTGATGTGGTGCCGTGCACGCGCCGGTCGGGCGTGCGACATGGCCCCGCACGTGGGGTCACGGTGCCACGCTGACGCGATCACCACTCCGCGGCGGAGGACACCATGCGTCGACCCACCCCAGGCTGCAGCTTTCGTCGTGCGGTCCTCGTCAGCGCCGGTCTGGTTCTCGCGAGCCTGCTGACGGCCTGCGACGACGACGCGGGCGGTGGAGGTGCACGAGACGAAGGTGCAGGCCCCCCACCTCTTGGCCCGCGCGTGATGACGTCGTCAACGACCACCCCACCGACCTACACCTTCGACACGCCAGCGGACCTGTGTCCTCCTGACAGGTGGGAGGGATCCACCTCGTGGACCCCCTTGACCATGGTGACCACCGTGGAGGCCGAGGCCGAGCTCGGCCACGAGATCGGTGCCTGCGTCGATGACACCGGCCAGCGCACCTACCTGAACAACATCGGGACGACGGCCTGGTCGGTGTCCGCGCCGGGCAAGGTCACCACGTATTACGCCACCGACGAGCCCGCGGTGTTCCTCCCGCTGCGGCTCGACGGAGGTGTGGCGGACGTGCTCGGTCCGTACGAAGGGGCGCTGGTCGGGGCCTCCCCGTCCAAGGTCGCGTGGCACATCGACGAGCGCTGGACGGTCGTCGCGGCCCAGCTCGAGGCACTGGTGACGCGGTTGGACCCGCAGGAGCTGACCAAGAAGGCCCTCGACGTCGCAGCCGAAGCCCCGCCGAAAGGGAGCGCCTACCGGCTCGTCGCCACGTGCGGTTTGGCCGCCTACTCGATCGCCAAGGACGTGAGCGAGCAGGACGCCAGCGTCACGCTGAAGACGGTCTCGACGGCCCTCGGCGACGGCCGCGACGCGGCTGGCTGCGGGCAGACCGTGGCCGAGTACGACGAGGCCCGCATCGGCGCAGGGCTGGAGGCGCGTTTCGGCAGGATCGACCCGTCCCGGTTCGAGGTGACCGGAGGTTTGCTCGAGGAAGCGGAGCGCAGCACGAGCCTTGCCGAGCGCGGGCTCATGGTGTTGCAGCACGTCCACTGAGGCCGGACCGACCATCCAGCAGCGCGAGCGTCGCCTCGTCCTCGTCGCCGTCGAAGAACCGGTCGAGCACCGCACGGAACACGTCCGCCTCGCCGTCCGCCGCGTGCGCGAAGAGCGTCATCGACGAGCGCAGCTTCATCGCGTCGATCCCGCCGAGCACCGACTCGACGTCCGAGGTGCCGAGGGCGAGCAGCGCCTCGCCGCACTCGCGCAGCCGCGGCCCGAGGACCGGGTGGGCGAGGTAGGCGCGCGCCTCGGCGAGCCCGCGGACGCCGTACCGCTGCGCCATCGCGCTCTGCCCGAGCCCTAGCAGCTGGGGCAGGACGAACCACATCCAGTGGCTCGTCTTGCGGCCGCGGCGCAGCTCGGCGAGGGCGGCGTCGTACGTGCCGTGCTCGTCCTGGGCGGTGACGAAGCGCTCCGGGTCGGGGGAGAGGTCGCTCACGCGGGCCATCCTGCCCGTCGGGACGGTCGTCCACGCTGCCGTAGGCTGACCGATCGTGGCCGTCGACTTCCCCGAAGAGATCAAGAGCCTGCGGGCGACCATGGAGTCGGTCCGGCAGGTGACCGACCTGTCGCAGCTCGAGCGCCGGATCGGCGACCTGGAGCAGCAGGCCTCCGCGCAGGACCTGTGGGACGACCCGGAGCACGCGCAGCAGGTCACCTCCGCCCTCTCGCGCGCCAACGCCGAGCGTGACCGCGTCCTCGGGATGGACCAGCGCATCGAGGACCTCGAGGTCCTCGTCGAGATGGGCACCGAGGACGGCGGCGACGCCGAGACGATGGCCGAGGCCGAGCGCGAGCTGGCCTCGCTGCAGAAGGCCGTCGGTGAGCTCGAGGTGCGCACGCTGCTGTCGGGGGAGTACGACGAGCGCGAGGCCGTCGTGACGATCCGCGCGGGCGCCGGCGGCGTCGACGCCGCCGACTTCGCCGAGATGCTCATGCGGATGTACCTGCGCTGGGCCGAGCGGCACGACTACCCGACCAAGGTCATGGACACCTCCTACGCCGAGGAGGCGGGCCTGAAGTCGGCCACCTTCGAGGTCAACGTGCCCTACGCCTTCGGCCACCTCACCGTGGAGGCCGGCACGCACCGCCTCGTGCGGATCAGCCCGTTCGACAACCAGGGCCGCCGGCAGACCTCCTTCGCCGCGGTCGAGGTCATCCCGCTCATCGAGTCCGACGACTCCATCGAGATCCCCGAGAACGAGATCAAGGTCGACGTCTTCCGCTCCTCCGGCCCCGGCGGCCAGTCGGTCAACACGACCGACTCCGCGGTCCGGATGACGCACATCCCCACCGGGATCGTCGTCTCGATGCAGAACGAGAAGAGCCAGATCCAGAACCGCGCCGCCGCCCTGCGCGTCCTCCAGTCCCGCCTGCTGCTCGTGCGCAAGGCCGAGGAGGACGCGGCGAAGAAGGAGATGGCCGGCGACATCAAGGCCAGCTGGGGCGACCAGATGCGCTCCTACGTCCTGCAGCCGTACCAGATGGTCAAGGACCTGCGCACCGAGGTCGAGACCGGCAACCCGACCGCCGTGTTCGACGGCGACATCGACGGGTTCATCGAGGCTGGCATCCGCTGGCGCATCGAGCAGGAGAAGGCCGCCGCCCGCGGCTGACCGAGCGCCCGTCCGACCCGCCCGCACGACCAGCCCGTACGACGCCCCGTTCGACGCCCCGCCACGCCGGTCGCGCGTCGGTGCCCACCGATCACAGGGTCCGCCCGTAGCCTGCTGAGGCGCGTGTGGTCGCTGTGACGGACGACGAGCGCGCGCGCCCGTCCCCCGTTCGAAGCCGTGAGGCCGCCGATGATCATCTTCGACCACGTCAGCAAGACCTACCCGCGCACGACGCGGCCGGCGCTGGACGACGTCTCGCTCGAGGTCGAGCGCGGCGAGTTCGTCTTCGTCGTCGGCCAGTCCGGGTCGGGCAAGTCGACCCTGCTGCGGCTCGTGCTGCGCGAGGACGTGCCCACGTCCGGGCGGATCCTCGTCGCCGGCCGCAACGTCGCCCGGCTGCCCGACCGCAAGGTCCCGCGGCTGCGCCGCGAGATCGGCACCGTCTTCCAGGACTTCCGCCTGCTGCCCGGCAAGACCGTCTACGCCAACGTCGCCTTCGCCCTGCAGGTCATCGGCACCTCGCGCTCGACGATCCGCCAGACCGTCCCCGAGACCCTCGCCATGGTCGGCCTCGAGGGCAAGGAGAAGCGGCTGCCGCACGAGCTGTCCGGCGGTGAGCAGCAGCGCGTGGCCATCGCCCGCGCCGTCGTCAACAAGCCGGCGATCCTGCTCGCCGACGAGCCGACCGGCAACCTCGACCCGGCCACCAGCGCGGACATCGTCGCGCTGCTCGAGCGGATCAACCGCCGCGGCACGACCGTCGTCATGGCCACCCACGACCACGAGATCGTCAACAGCTACCGCAAGCGCGTCGTCGAGCTGCAGACCGGCGTGCTCCAGCGCGACGTCGCCGGCGGGTCCTACGAGGTCACCGGCTCGGTCCTGCCCGTCCCGGCCCGCGCCGCCGAGCAGGCCGTCCGCCGCGGCGACTGGCTCGAGCCGCACGAGGAGCCGCTGCCCGACGGCGCCGAGGCCGGTGACGAGGACCTCGTGCCCGTCGCCGCCGGGGCGTCGTACGGGCTCGAGGAGGTGCGCGAGCCGGACCCCGCGCCCGCCGCCCCCGCCCGCCGCGGCTTCCTGCGTCGTCGCTGACCGCCCGCCCCACCCGGAGAACCCCTCATGCGCCTCACCTTCATGCTCGGCGAGATCGTCGGCGGCCTGCGCCGCAACGTCTCCATGGCGGTCTCGGTCGTCCTCGTGACGATGATCTCGATGTTCCTGCTCGGCCTCGGCCTGCTCGCGCAGCGCCAGGTCGACACCATGAAGGACTACTGGTACGACCGGGTGCAGGTCTCGATCTTCCTGTGCGTCGACAAGTCGCTCTACCCCTCCTGCGCGGACACGGCCACGACGCCGCAGCAGAAGGCGGCGATCAAGGCCCAGCTCGACCAGATGAAGCCGCTGGTCAAGGACGTCTACTACGAGTCGCAGGCGCAGGCCTACGCGCGCTTCAAGGAACAGTTCCGCAACAGCCCGCTGGGGGACCAGGCCACCGAGCGCGCGTTCGCCGACTCCTACCGCGTCTCGCTCACCGACCCGGACAAGTTCGACGTCATCGCGTCCTCGTTCGACGGGGCGCCGGGCGTGGGCAAGGTGCAGGACCAGAAGCAGCTGCTCAACAAGTTCTTCACCTTCATGAACGTCGTGTCGTGGGCGGCGATCACCCTCGCGGTCCTCATGGTGCTGTGCGCCGCGCTGCTCATGGCCACGACGATCCGGCAGAACGCCTTCAGCCGACGGCGCGAGACCGGGATCATGCGGCTCGTCGGCGCCAGCAACCTCACGATCCAGCTGCCGTTCATCATGGAGACGGTGGTCGCCTCCATCGTGGGCGCCGGTCTCGCGGTCGGGCTGCTCTGGGCGACGGTGCAGTACGGCGTCGCGGGCTACCTCAGCAAGGCGCTCACCGACACCGCCTTCATCGGCACGGCCGACGTCGTGTCCATCGCCCCGTACGTCGTCGCGGGGGTGGTGCTGCTGGCCGTGCTCACCTCCGGGACCACCCTGCGTCGCTACCTGAGGGTCTGACGGTGGGGCGCGCGGGACGCACGGCGTCCGTGAGGTCGACGGTCCGGCGGCGCACCGCCGCGGTGGCCGCCGCGGTGCTCGGCGCGGCGGTGCTCGGCGTCGTCGCCCCGCAGGCCGGCTCGGCCGACACCGGCGACGACAAGAAGGCGGCCGACCAGCGCGCCGCCGCCGCCGCGAACGCGCTGGAGGACATCTCCGGTCAGCTCGTCGGGGCCTGGAAGGCGTACAACGCGACCGCCGCGCAGCTGCCCGCCGCGCAGAAGAAGCTCGACACGGCGTCGGCGCTCGAGCGGGCCGCGCAGCAGCGCAACGACGCCGTCGCGGCGCAGCTGTCGGTCGCCCAGGCCAACGAGGCCCGGGCCGTCGAGCAGCAGCAGCAGAACGCCGCGCAGCTCCAGCAGACCCAGGACGCCCTCGACGGCTTCGCCGCCGACGTCTTCCAGGGCGGCGGGGACTCCCAGCTCGCGGTCGCGCTCGGCACCCAGTCGGCCGGCGACTTCGCCGACCGGCTCGTCATGGCCGACACCGTGACGTCGCTGACCAACTCGGCCATCACCGACCTGCAGAACGCGCGCGCCGAGGACGCGGCCCAGAAGGCGTACCTCACCTCCGTCCGCGCCCAGATCGCCGCCCTCAAGGTGCAGGCCCAGCAGGCGCTCGCGGCGGCGACGACCGCGCGCGAGGACGCCGCCTCGGCGAAGGCGTCGCTCGACCGGCTGGTGGCCACCGAGCGCAGCCAGCTCGCCGCGCTCAACGCGCAGAAGGCCGCCGAGCAGGGGCGCCTCGCCGCGGCGCAGGCCGACCAGGCCCGGCTGCAGGCCATGCTCGTCGAGCAGGCCCGCCGCGCCGCCGCGGCCGCCGCGGCGGCACGCGCCAAGGGCGCGTACGTCGCCGTGCAGGGCGGCACCGGCTTCCTCAGCCGCCCCGGCAGCGCGCCGATCACCTCGCCCTTCGGGCTGCGGTTCCACCCGATCCTGCACGTGTGGAAGCTGCACACCGGCACCGACTTCGGGATGGCCTGCGGCACCCCCGTCTACGCGGCCGCCGACGGCACCGTCCTCAGCGCCGGCTGGGGCGGCGGCGACGGCAACCGGATCGTCATCGACCACGGCATCGTCAGCGGCGTCGACCTCGCGTCGACGTACAACCACCTCAGCCGCTTCGTCGTCACCGGCGGCCACGTCAGCCGCGGCCAGCTCATCGCCTACTCGGGCACGACGGGCTACTCCACCGGCTGCCACCTGCACTTCGAGACCCTCGAGAACGGCTCGTTCGTCAACCCCATGACGTGGCTGTCCTGAGCCACCGGTCGGCGTCGCCGGCGGAAACGCAGGCGGGGCGCGGCCACCCCGACCGGTAACCTCGGGGGGTGGTCAAGGAACAGGGGCGCAAGGTCGTCGCGAGCAACCGCAAGGCCCGGCACGACTACCTCATCGGGGACACCTACGAGGCAGGCCTCGCGCTGTGGGGCACCGAGGTCAAGGCGCTGCGTGCCGGCCGGTGCTCGCTCGTCGACGGGTTCGCCCAGTTCACCGGCGGTGAGCTGTGGCTCGAGGGCGTGCACATCCCCGAGTACACGCAGGGCACCTGGACCAACCACGCCCCCCGGCGGCGCCGCAAGCTGCTGCTGCACAAGGTCGAGCTCGACAAGATCGACGCGGCGACCCGCGAGAGCGGACGCACGATCGTGCCGCTGCAGGTCTACTTCAAGGACGGCCGGGCCAAGGTGGAGATCGCCATCGCCACCGGCAAGAAGCTCTACGACAAGCGCCACGCGCTGCGCGAGCGGCAGGACCGCCGCGAGGCGGAGAGGGCGATGAGCGTGCGGGAGCACCGGTGACCCGCGCCCGCGCCCTCCTCGCGGTGGTCGGCGCGGCGCTCCTCCTGCTCCTGCTCCCCGCCACCGGTACGGCGGCCGCGGTCGGCTCGGTCGGCTCGGCCGCCTCCGGCGAGGACCGGATGAGCGACGTGGCCGTCGACATCGTCCTCGACGCCGAGGGCGGCGCGACCTTCACCGAGCGGATCACGTACGTCTTCGGCCCGGGCGAGCACCACGGGATCTTCCGCTCCGTCGTCACCCGGCAGGCGGTGGAGGGCTCCGACGTCGACACCTACCGCTACTACGACCTCTCCGACGTCACGGCCAGCAGCCCGACCGGAGCGGCCGCCGACGTCGCGGTGCAGGACGAGGGGTCGGTGCAGCGGATCCGGGTCGGCGACGCGGACAGGACGGTGGACGGCACCCAGCAGTACGTCGTGCGCTACCACCTGGCGCACGTGATGAACGCGTTCAGCGACCACGTCGAGCTGTTCTACAACGTCTTCAAGGACGACAGCGTCCCGAAGGACCGGCTGAGCATCAGCGTCTCCGGTCCGTCCGGGACGAGCGTGACCCAGGCCCGGTGCACCCTCGGGCAGGGCGAGGGCACCCCGTGCGCGACGCAGGACGCCGGGACGACCGCCCGGTTCGCCGCGACCGACGTCGCCTCCGGCGAGGACGTCACGATCGCCACCAGCCTGCCGCGGACCGGGTTCGGCACCATCACGCCGGACCTGCGCCAGGGCACGAGCGGGTACAGCCCGCAGCAGGCGAAGGTGCTCAGCGGTCTCGCGCTCGGCGGCGGCGTCCTCGTGCCGCTCCTCGCGCTCGGCCTCATGGGCACCCTCGTCGCCACCCGCGGCCGCGACGAGCGGTACGCCGGCCTCACGCCCGGCCTGACCCCGGGGTCGCCGGCGGCGACCGGCGCGACCGGGCCGGCACCCGTCGTGCGCGGAGGCGCCGCCCCCGTCGTCGCCGTGCAGTTCACGCCGCCGGCCGGGGTGCAACCCGGCATGGTCGGCGTGCTGTGGGACGAGAGCGCGGACACCGTCGACGTGTCGGCGACGGTCATCGACCTCGCCGTCCGCGGCTACCTGCGGATCGAGGAGACGAGCAGGGGCGGGGCCTTCTCGCGCACCGACTGGGAGCTGACCCGGCTCGTCCCCGACCCGGCCCAGCCGCCGCTGACCCGTTACGAGTCGACCGTGCTGGAGGGCCTGTTCGCGACGTCGAACCCGGTGCGGCTCTCGGACCTGAAGTACCACTTCGCCTCGACCCTCGGCGCGGCCAAGCGCGAGATGTACGACGAGGTCGTCCAACGGGGCTGGTTCCGTCGGTCGCCGCAGTCGCAGCGCGCCGGGTGGCAGGCGCTCGGCTTCGTGCTCATCGGCGCCGGCGTCGTCTCGCTCTTCGCCCTCGGCGCCGCCACCTACGCCATCGACCGGTCGGGTGGGTTCGACCTCGGCGTCCCCTCGGGCGTCGTGCTCGGCGTCGGTCTGATCCTGGCCGGCGTCGTCTTCCGGGTCCTCGGCAAGCGGATGGCGGCGCGCACCGCGGAGGGCTCCGCCGTCACCGCGCAGGCCCTCGGCTTCAAGGAGTACCTCGAGACGGCCGAGGCGGACCAGATCCGGTTCGAGGAGGCCCAGTCGGTCTTCAGCCGCTACCTGCCCTACGCCATCGTCTTCGGCTGCGCCGACCGCTGGGCCCGGACCTTCCAGCAGGTCGCCGAGGCGGCGGCCGCCGCCGGGCAGCCGCTGCTCATGCCCTCCTGGTACCTGTGGAGCGGCGGCGGGTTCCCCGACTTCACCCGCATCGCCGACGGCGCCGGCGACTTCGCCTCGAGCGCGAACGGCACCTTCGCGGCGACGGCCACGTCCGGGTCCTCCGGGGGCAGCGGTTTCGGTGGCGGGTCCTTCGGCGGCGGCGGCGTGGGCGGGAGCAGCTCCGGGTCCTGGTGACCGGGGAGAATGGGGCGATGGTCTCCCTCCCGCTCGACCCCGTGCCCGCGCTGCCCGACGGCTGGTCCGCGCGGGTGCCCACGCCGGAGGACCTGCCGGCGCTCGTGACGCTGGGGACGGCGCGCCGTACGGCGAACCGCGGCAGCGGCAGCGCCGACCCGGACGCCGTCACCGCGGAGGTGCTCGGGCGCGGGTCGTGGACCCGGCGGCAGGCCGTCGCGGTCGACCCCGCCGGGCGGGTGCGCGGGTGGGCGACCGTGCACGACCGGGCCGCCGGCCGCACCGTCGTCGAGCTGACCGTCGACCCGGACCTGCCGGACCCTGACGCCGACGCGGTCGCGGCCGGGCTCGTGCCGTGGCTGGAGACCGTCGGGCTCGAGTACGCCGCCGCGCGCGGCCTGGCCGGGACCCGGCTCGACGCCCTGCTCGACGAGGGCGACGAGCGGCAGCGGCGCTGGCTCGAGGCCGCCGGCTACGCGTGCACGCGCACCTGGCTCAACATGGGCCGCCCGGTCGCGGCGGGGGAGGACCCGCCCGGCCCGCGCGCCGGGGTCGTCGTCCGCCGGGTCGGGGTGCACGAGCTGCCCGACGGGACGACGCTGCCCGTCGCCGAGGACCTGCAGGCCGTGCACCGCGTCCTCGAGGAGTCGTTCGAGGACCACTGGGGCTCCTACCGGGAGTCGTTCCCCGAGTTCGCGCAGCGGCTGCGCGAGGACCCCGGGCACCGCTGGGACCACTGGTGGCTCGCGCTCGTCGAGGTCGACGGCGCCCCGATGGCCGGGGGCGCGCTCGTCTCGTCGGTGCTGCCCGCCGACGCCGCCGGCGTGGAGGGCACGTACCTCGACTACATCGGCGTGCACCGCCGCGCCCGCGGCCTCGGCGTCGCGAAGGCGTTGCTGCACACCATGATCCGCGACGCCGCCGAGCGCGGCCGCGACCGCGTCGCCCTCGAGGTCGACGCCGACAGCCCCACCGCCGCCGACGGCCTCTACCGCTCGATGGGGTGGCAGACGCGGTACGTCACCCAGTCCTGGCAGCGAGACACCGGACATTATCGGGCGACCCGATAATGTCAGCCTCTGCCGGAGAACCGTTGTCCGGCGAAGGTCACGGTTATCGGGTCGCCCGATAAAGTCCGGTGCCCACGACCGTGGCGGCCAGGTCGTCGCCGTGGGTGAAGAGGTTGTTGTGCGAGCCGCCCAGCAGCCGGGTGACGACCTGCGGTGACGCGCTCGCGGCGGACGCCAGCTGCTCGAGCCACGAGGCGGGGGCGTAGGTGTCGGCGCGGCCGGCGGTGAGCAGCAGCGGCAGGCGCAGGTCGCGGATCCGCTCCTCGGGGCGGTCCCGCACCCCGGAGACGACGTACGCCGCCACCCGCGCGTGACCGCGCAGCAGCTCGGGGAGCACGACGGCCTCGCGCAGCGAGTCCTCCCGGTACGCCGTCGCGGTGGCGGCGGCCAGCCGCAGCAGCCCCCGCTGCCCGGGCGCGAACGTCGGCCCGGCGAGGGCGAGCGCGGCGTCCGGTCGCTCGTCCTGGACGGCGAGCGCGGCGGCGAGCGCGGACTGCGCGCCGGTCGAGTGCCCCAGCAGGACCAGGGGACGGCCCGGCGGGAGGCGCCGCGTCCACTCGGCCGTCGCCGCGCCGACCTGCTCGACCTGTGGCGCGCAGACCAGCGCGCCCGGCGCGCCGAACCCCGGCAGGTCGAGGACCGCGCACGCCCAGCCGCGGGCGGCCAGCGCCCGCGCCGTCGGGGCGACGTACGACGGCAGGCCGAGGCCGGGCACGAGCGCCACCACGGGTCCGGCGTCGCGGTCGCCCCACCAGCGCACCCGGGTGCGACCCGCGGTCACCGGCGGGCCCGGGCCGGTCGCGCGGCGAGCTGGCTGCGGTCGCGCGCGTCCCACAGCTCGGCGGTCTGCACGACCCAGAAGACGGCGAAACCGGCGATGAGCAGGGCCTCGAGCCAGAAGACGACGTGCTCGCCGATCCCGAGCGCGGCGAGCGGGCCGAGGACGACGAAGGCGAGGAGCAGCTCGGCGAGCACTCCCTGGTAGAGGCGCAGGTACGGCGCCCCGGGCACGGGCGCGCCCGCCCGCCGCGCCAGCGCCGGGACGGCGTTGAGCGCGACGACCCCGCTGACCCCGGCGAAGAGCAGCACGGCGGCCGGGACGTGGCCGTGCTCGCGGACCACCGCCGGCGCGACGAGCTGCAGGACCCAGCCCACCGCGACGACGACGGTGCCGACCACGAGCGACGCCCGTCCCGTGCGACCGCGACGCGCGGCGTGCTCGGTGCGCCGGCGGACGTACCAGCGCACGACGACGAGCCCGGTCAGCCCGACGAGCAGGGCGAGGACGTTGTTGGACACGGCGTCGGCCAGCCGGTGCGCCGTCGGCACGTCGGCCCCGGGGCAGCGCGCCCCGGGCTCACCGGCGACGAGCGGGCGCAGCGGGACGAAGCCGACGACGAGCGCGAAGGCCCCGCTGAAGTCCAGCGCGTGGTCCTCCCACGTGCTGTTGCCCTCGTGGACGACGAGCAGCACCCCGACCGCGACGAGGACGGCCACGAAGACCGACCGCGCCGCGGTGTACCAGTAGGCGCTCACCGACCCCAGGTAGCACCCGCCGTCCTGCCCGACCTGCAGCGCCACGGCGGCGAGCAGGGTGAGCAGGAGCAGCGGGATGCCGACCCGGACCGAGCGGAAGGTGCCGACGGCGGGGGTGACGTCGAGGCCGGGTGAGGTGGGCGGGGGACCGGTGGGGGCCGCCACCGTCAGGCGCCGGCCGGCACCTGCGGGAGCCGGGAGAGCGCGTCCGCGAACCGCGCGTCGTCGGCGTCCTCGTCGACCATCCGGCCGGACAGGAACGCGTCGTACGCCGCGAGGTCGAGGTGGCCGTGCCCGCAGAGCGCCGTGAGGATGACCTTCTCCTCGCCGGACTCCTTGCAGGCCAGCGCCTCCCGGATGCAGGCGGCCAGCGCGTGAGTCGGCTCGGGCGCCGGCACGATGCCCTCGGTCCGCGCGAACTGGACCGCCGCGGTGAAGCACTCGGTCTGCGGGATCGCCGTCGCGGTCATCAGCCCGAGCTCGTAGACGTGGCTCAGCAGCGGCGACATCCCGTGGTAGCGCAGCCCGCCCGCGTGGATCGGGTCCGGCACGAAGTCGTGTCCCAGGGTGTGCATCTTCATGAGCGGCGTCATGCCGGCGGTGTCGCCGAAGTCGTAGGCGTAGGTGCCCTTGGTCAGCGACGGGCACGACGCCGGCTCGACGGCCCGGATCTCGGGAGACATCTTCCCGGCGAGCTTCTCCCGCAGGAACGGGAAGACCAGCCCCCCGAAGTTCGACCCACCGCCGGTGCAGCCGACGATGACGTCGGCCTGCTCGCCGACCTTGGCCAGCTGCAGCAGCGCCTCCTCGCCGATGACGGTCTGGTGGAGCAGGACGTGGTTGAGGACGCTGCCGAGCGCGTAGCGGATGTCGTCGTGCTGCGCCGCGACCTCGACGGCCTCGGAGATGGCGATCCCGAGCGAGCCCGGGTGGTCCGGGCGGTCGGCGCGGATGGCCCGCCCGGCCGCCGTCAGCTCCGACGGCGAGCGGTGCACCGTGCCGCCGAAGGTCTCGATCATGATGCGGCGGTAGGGCTTCTGGTCGTAGCTCGCGCCGACCTGCCACACCTCGCACTCGAGGCCGAACTGCGCGCAGGCGAACGCGAGCGCCGTGCCCCACTGGCCGGCGCCGGTCTCGGTCGTCAGCTTCCGCACGCCGGCCTTGGCGTTGTAGTACGCCTGCGGCACAGCCGTGTTCGGCTTGTGGGAGCCGGCGGGGGAGACCCCCTCGTACTTGTAGTAGATCCGGGCCGGGGTGCCGAGCGCCTTCTCCAGCGCGTGCGCGCGGAAGAGCGGCGACGGCCGCCACAGCCGGTAGACGTCCTGGACCTCCTCCGGGATGTCGACGTACCGCTCGGTCGTCACCTCCTGCTCGATGAGGTCCATCGGGAACAGCGGCGCGAGGTCCTCCGGGCCGACCGGCTGCAGCGTGCCGGGGTGCAGCGGCGGGGGCGGCGGCGCCGGCAGGTCGGGGATGATGTTGTACCAGCGGGTCGGCATCTCCGACTCGTCGAGCAGGATCTTGTGCGTTGTCGGCGTCGCCATGGCCGCACCCTACGTCGCCGCTCCGCACCCGGGCAGCCCGCTGCCCACCAGCCGGTACGACGCCCGGTACGACGCCCCGTACGGCGTCCTGTACGGCGCCTCCCACGCGGTCGGTCAGGCCGCGCGCGTGCGGCGCTGGTCGACGACGAGGGCGACCAGCGCCACGACGGCGAGGACGGCGACGGCGACCGAGAACGCGACCCCGGCCGGTTGCACGCCCCAGCGCTGCGACGCCAGCCCGTCCCCGACGACGGGGAGCGAGATGGCGACGTACGCGACGACGAAGAAGGCCGACATGGTCGCCGCCCGCTGGGCGCCGTCGACCTTGCCGAGCACCGCGGCGAGGCCCTTGCTGAACGACAGCCCCTGACCGGCGCCGCTGACGACGGCGGCGAGGAGCATGAGCGGCAGCGCGTCGCGGGCCAGCGCGACGGCGAGCAGCACGGTCCCGACCGCCAGGAGGGCGCAGCCGAGGTTGGCGGCGGTGTCGACCGGCACCGCGGTGAGCAGCACCTGCGCGAGCACGGAGGCGAGCATGAGCGCCCCGACCACCGACACCGACAGCAGCGGCCCGGCGCCCGGGACGGCCTGGGCGACGAGCTTCGGTGACACGGCGGTCATCAGCCCGAGGACCGCGAAGCCGGCGAACCCGACGATGCTCGCGGCGACGAACGTCGAGCGGGCGTCGGACGGGACGATCGGCCGCTGCACCCGCAGCCGCGCCCCCGGCTCGGGGCGGACCGTCTCCGGCACCCGCCAGGTCAGGGCGAGCAGCACGAGGGTGGCGACGACGTGGACGGCGAAGGACAGCCCGGTCGGCCACGCGAAGAGGGAGATGAGCCCGGCCGCGACGACCGGGCCGACCCCGAGCCCGCCGATGTTGGCGACGGTCGCGACCAGGGGGGCGCGCCCCTTCCACCGCTCCGGCGCCTGCTCGAGGACGGCGGCGGTGCCCGAGCCGACGTACACCCCGGCGGAGAGGCCGGAGACGAGGCGGCCGAGCAGGAGCACCCAGGTGGCCCCGGCGAGCAGGAAGACGACGTCGCTGAGCAGCGACAGCCCCAGACCGGCGAGCAGCAGGGGCCGGCGGCCGACGGCGTCGGACCACGGGCCGGTGACGACGAGGGCGGCCAGGACCCCGACGGCGTACATCGCGAAGATCACCGTGACGGTGGCGACCTCGAAGCCGAAGTCCTTCTGCCAGAACGAGTACATCGGCGTCGGCAGTGTCGCGCCGAGCATCGTCACCGCGAACGCGAGGGCGACGACCGCGAACGAGCCCCCGGTGACCCCGGGGCTCGTCTCGGCGGGGTGTCGGGCGTCCGTCACAGCCGGACGAGCATCTTGCCCGTGTTGCCGCCGGTGAGCAGGGCCTGGAACCCGTGCACGGCCTCCTCGATCCCCTCGACGACGGTCTCGCGCCACTGCACCTTGCCCTCGCGGACCCAGCCGCCGACCTCGCGCTCGAAGTCGTCGCGCAGATCGAGGTGGTCGCTCTGGATGAAGCCCTCGATCCGCAGCCGCTTGCCGATGACGAGGGCGAGGTTGCGCGGCCCCGGGGCGGCCTCGGTGTCGTTGTAGCGCTGGATCATCCCGCAGATCGCGGCGCGGCCGTGCTGCTTGAACGAGCTGAGCGCCGCCTCGAGGTGGTCGCCGCCGACGTTGTCGAAGTAGACGTCGATGCCGTCGGGGGCCGCCTCCTCGAGGGCCTTCCCGATCGGCTCGGCCTTGTAGTCGATCGCCCGGTCGAAGCCGAGGTCGTCGACGAGCCAGCGGGTCTTCTCCGGGCCGCCGGCGCTGCCGACGACGAGCGAGGCGCCCTTGAGGTGGGCGATCTGGCCGACGAGCGAGCCGACGGAGCCGGCCGCGGCGGAGACGAAGACGACGTCGCCCTCGCGGAACCCGGCGACCCGCAGCAGACCGGCGTACGCCGTCAGGCCGGTCATGCCGAGCACGCCGAGCCACGCCTGCGACGGGGCGACGTCGGTGTCGACGACGCGCAGCGCGCGGCCGGGCAGGACGGCGTGCGTGCGCCAGCCGAGCCCGTGCAGGACGGTGTCGCCGACCTGCACCGCCCGGCCGGTGCTGTCCTTCACCTCGCCCGAGACCTCGCGGACGACGCCGACGGCGCCGCCGTCCATCGGCGCGCCCAGCCGGAAGGCCGGCACGTACGACGGCCCGTCGTTCATCCGGCCGCGCATGTAGGGGTCGACGGAGAGGAAGGTGTTGCGCACGAGGACGGTGTCGTCGTCGAGACGGGGACGCTCACCGCCGACGAGCTCGAAGTCCTCGTCGACGGGGGCGCCCTGCGGGCGCCGGACGAGGTGCCACTCCTGGTAGTCCATGGCCCCATCCCACCACCGGCGCGCCCCTCACGTATCGGCCGGGTCGCGGGGGAGGGCGGCGGACAGCGGCCGGCACCCGCCCGCGAGCAGCGCGAGGGCGACCACGACGGCGAGCCCGCCGGTGACCAGGCTGGTCGCGGGCGAGGTGAGCGAGGCGACGAGGCCGCCGCGGGCGTTGCCGAGCTGCGGGCCGCCGACCCCGACGACGTACTCGAGCGAGGAGAGCCGGCCGCGCAGCCGGTCCGGGGTCGAGAGCTGGACGACGGTGGTGCGCAGGACGACGGACAGGGTGTCGGCGGCGCCGGCCACGGCGAGGGCCGCGAGGACCAGCGGAAGACCCGGAGCCACCCCGGCCGCGGCGAGCCCGAGCCCCCAGACCGTCCCCGTGACGAGCAGCGCCCGGCCGGGTCGCTCGAGGTGGCGCACGAAGCCCGAGAGCCCCATGGCCAGCACCCCGCCCACCGCCGGGGCCGAGCCGAGCAGGCCCAGCACCCGTGGGTCGCCGGCGAAGCGGGCCGCGGTGAGCGCCGGCAGCACGGAGAACGGCATGGCCAGCGCGGTCGCGAGCAGGTCGCTGAGCAGGGCGCCACCGACGGCCGGCCGGTCGCGGGCGAAGCGCAGGCCGTCGAGGACCGCCGCCGGGCGGCGCCGGGCCGCGCCGCCCGCCGGCGGGAGCGCGGGCAGCCGCCACACGGCGACGAGCGCCGCGAGGAAGGTCGCCGCGTCGAGCAGGTAGCACAGCCGCACCCCGCCCGCCGCGGTGAGCAGCCCGGCCAGGGAGGGCCCGCCGACGAGCGCCAGCTGGAACGAGGTCTGGGTCAGCGCCAGTCCCGACGGCAGCAACGCGGCCCCGAGCAGCGCCGGCGCGACGGTGCGCTGGGCCGGCACCTGCAGGCCGGACAGCACGGCCGAGACGACGCTGAGCCCGAAGACCGCCGTCAGCGAGCCGCCCGCCAGGGCCTGCCCGACGAGGGCGAGGGAGACCAGCGTCTGGGCGGCACCGGTCGCGAGCAGCAGCCGCCGCCGGTCGGTCGAGTCGGCGACGACCCCGCCGAGCAGGCCGACCACGAGGGTCGGGACGAGGGTGGTGACGGCGAGCAGGCCGACGGCCGCGGACGACCCCGTGGTCCGGAAGACCTGCAGGGTGACCGCGAACGTCGTCAGCTGGCTCCCGACCCCGGAGAGGGTGGCGCCGAGCCACAGCCGGCGGAAGGCCGGCACGGTGCGCAGCGGGGTGACGTCGAGCAGCAGGCGTGCCACCTCAGCGACCGGTCACCGGTGCCTCGCCCGGCTCCTCCAGGTGGGCGCGCAGCCGCTGCGCGAGCGGCCGGCGGGCGACGGCGGCCCGCAGCTCGGCGACGACGGCCGACAGCGGGTGGCTCAGCTCGGCGTCGAGCTCGAGCCAGGTCCGCTCGGTCGCCCGCCACTCGGCGGCGCAGTACGGCGCCAGCCGCGCTCCCCGGGCGGTCAGCGCCACCGCGCGGGTGCGCCCGTCGCGGGTCGCCGAGGCCGGGGCGTCCTCGACGAGCCCGGCCCGCCGCAGCGCGGTGACCGTCTGGCTCATCGCCGAGTGCGTGACGTCGGCGTGGTCGGCCAGGGCGCGCACGGTGAGCGGGCCGTGCCGGTGCAGCCGCACCAGCGGACCGGCCCAGTGCGACCGGAACCCGCGCGCCGCCTCGGCGAGGACGGGGTCGTCGGCGGGGTCGAGGGCGTCGTACAGGCCGAGGATCTCGCGGTCGAAGGCCTGGAGGAGGCGGACGAGGTCGCGGACGAAGGAGGAGTCGAGGAGGTCGTCACCGTCGGGCACGACAGCACTGTAACAGTGCTGTCACATCCCGGGAGGTCACCAGCCCATCGAGCCCGGCCCACCCTTGAACGGCCCGACGACCGCCGAGGTCACCCACCCGCCGTAGAACCCGCCCTCCTGCGGCACGACCGTCTCGCCGCCGACCGTGCAGCGGTCGACCGCGGCGGGCATGACCGCCCACTGGCCGAGCAGCACGTCGTACCCGGTGGTGGGGTCGGGGTAGCCCCACGCGGCGCGCCGCGCGACGACGCTCGCGCCACCCACGTCGGTCACGACGAGGTCGGCGTACGACGCCACGCCCTTCCACTCGCAGTACGACGACCCGCTCGCCGGCCGCAGCGTGCCCGGCGCGAAGGCGGACGCGGGCAGGTAGTACGTCGGCGGGTGGCTCGTCTCGAGCACGCGGTGCGCGACCTCGGCGGGCCCCTCGCCGGAGCACCGGTCGGTGTCGGCGACGACGACCCCCGCGAGCTCGACGGTCAGGCGCACGGTGACCGGCTCGACCCGGGGCGGGCGCGGGTAGGCCCACACCGACTCCTGGCCGGGACCGGGGGTGATCGGGACGGGGCGCATCGGTCCTCCTGGACGTCGTACGGGCGGCGGGGGAGCGGGTGCGCAGGAACACGTGTGCACCGGCCCGCGTTCCCATGACATCATCGGGACGCCGGGACGTCTCGGTCGCTCGTTGACAACTGCACAGTGTGATGTGGTCACCCCCGCGGGGGTGATCGGTTTCGACGGTGGTCGCCTGACCAGGAGAAGCGGGCCGAGGATGCACGGTCATCTCGTCAAACGCTCCGTGCAAAACCATAGGTGCCGATTCCAAGCGCACCGACTTCGCCCTCGCCGCCTGAGCGAGCCTCGAAGTCCGTCGGCCTGAGCTCGTCCTCGTCTCAGTAGCCGGCGTCAGCTAGAGGACTTGCCGTGTCGTCATGCCGAGGGGCGACACGGGACTGCTACTCGGCTGGGCCTGTCGGGGGACGTGTGCGTGCGAGCCCCGGGGCCGAGAAAAGCCATAGCGCACTGCGCCCGGAGAAGTCCTGGCCACTCGTCATCGGACGCGGGTTCGATTCCCGCCACCTCCACCACCCACGTGGTGCCACATCACACCGTGCGGATCGTCCTCGAGCAACGACGACGGCCCCCTCCCGATCGGGAGGGGGCCGTCGCCGTACGTCGTCGCGGGCCGCTCAGGCGGTCGGCGCCTCCTGAGCGGCGCGGGCCTGCTCGACCTGACGGTGCACGTCGTCCATGTCGAGACCCTTGACGCCGTCGATGACCTGCTGGAGAGCATCGGCGGGCAGCGCGCCGGCCTGGCGGAAGACGAGGATGCCCTCGCGGAACGCCATGAGCGTCGGGATGGAGGAGATGTCGAGGGCGGCGGCCAGTGCCTGCTCGGCCTCGGTGTCGACCTTGGCGAAGAGGACGCCGTCGTTGGTCTCGGAGGCCTTGTCGTAGACGGGGGCGAAGCGCTGGCACGGTCCGCACCACGACGCCCACAGGTCGACCAGGACGATGTCGTTGTCCGTCACGGTCTGCTGGAAGGTCTGGGCGGTGAGCTCGGTCGTGGCCATGTGTCGGTCAACGGACCTCACCCGGGGATCATTCCGGCGTCGTCGACCGGTCCGTCGGGGCGGTGACGAGCGCGAAGGCGACGGCGACCGAGGCGGAGACGCCGTACTGGCCCGCCTCCACCGGCATCGACGCGCTGGCGGCCGCCACCATCTCCCGGGCCATCGGGCGCGGGCCGGGCACCCGCGCGCCGCCCTCGGCGACGGCGAGGACCGGACCGAGGGCAGCGCCGGCGAGGACGGCGTACTGCTCCGCCTTGGCGCGGGCGTCGGCGAACGCGGCGGCCCGCGCCCGCTCGCGCAGCGCGCTCGCGTCGGCGACCTCGAGGCCGATGTCGTCGATCCGCAGCCCGTCGCCGGCGGCCTGCGCGACGGCGTCCACGACGGGGTCGAGGCGGTCGAGGTCGCGCACGACGAGGGTCAGCTGGTGCCCCGCTTCGTAGCCGGTGATCCGCTGGCCGTCGCGGTCCCAGTGCGGCTGCACGTGCGCCCCGGTCGAGGCGACGTCGGCCGGGTCCACGGCCTGCGCGCGGACGGCGGCGCCGACCGCCGTGACGAGGGCCCCGGTCGCCCGCAGCGCGGCGGCGACGTCGCCGGCGCGGGCCGTCAGCGCGATCCGCAGCCGCACGACGTCGGGGGTGGCGCTGGCCTCCCCGGTCCCGACGACCTCGACGCGGCGCCCGTCGTCGTCGGGCCCGTGGTCGTGCTCGTGGTGGTGGCTCATGCCGTCACGGTACGGCGCCCGGGGGGCGTCGTACCGGCTCGTCACCCAGGGTTGGGGGAGTGGTCACCCGAAGGTGGGGGGACCGTCCGACGAGGTTCCGATGATCGAGGGGCGGGCGCACGCAAGTGTGCCTATGGTGGTCCGCAGGGACCCGGCGCGGGGAGCCGGTCCGCAGGGAAGGGCGTGGCAGTCGTGGTGTGGTTCGGCGTCGTACGGGACGACGACGCGATCGTGGAGTGGCAGCGCCAGGTCGCGGTGAGCCGTCGTGCGCCCGCGACCGGCCGCCTCGGCCAGCGGCTCTCGCGCGCCGTCGGCCTGCCCGTCGTCGCGACCGGCGCGGCGCTGCTCGCCATGCTGCCGCAGGTGCAGCTCGGGCCCGACCTCGCGGCCCCGCAGACCGACACGGCGCAGGTCCTCGCGCTCGGCCCCGTGGGGTACGACGTCGGCCTGGCCGACGACCGGGTGCTCGTGCCGCACGACGAGCAGGGTCGCGTCGTCGCCGACGGCGACACCCAGGACGTGCGCGACGGCTGGGACGCCCCGGGCATCGATCCCGGCGCGGCGTCCGCCGACGTCGCCGGGCTGCTGGCCCAGGACGCCGTCGACCCCGACGGCGCGACCGGACCGACCGGCGCGGTCGGCGCCGACGGCATCCCGACCACCGTGCTCGCCGCCTACCGGTCCGCCGAGTCGACGATGGCCCGGCTGGACCCCTCGTGCCACCTGCCCTGGTGGCTGCTGGCCGGGATCGGCCGGATCGAGTCCGGGCACGCGAGCGGCGGGCGGGTCACCGCCGACGGCACGACCCGGGGCCGGATCCTCGGACCCCGCCTCGACGGCTCGTGGGCCGGCACCTCGGTCATCCTCGACTCCGACGGCGGGGCGCTCGACGGCGACCCGAGCTACGACCGCGCGGTCGGGCCGATGCAGTTCCTGCCCGGCACGTGGCGCTCGTGGGGCCGCGACGGCAACGGCGACGGCGTCGCCGACCCGAACAACGTCTTCGACGCGGCGCTCGGCGCGGGCGCCTACCTGTGCGCCGGTGGCCGCGACCTCGCGACCGACGCCGGGATCGCCTCCGCGGTGCTGTCCTACAACTACTCGCAGTCCTACCTGCGGTCCGTCGTCACCTGGGGTCTGGCGTACCGCGACGGCGTGACGCCGACGCAGGACGCCGGCGGCGACGTCCCCGCCCCGCCGCGCTCCCCGTCGCCGCCGCCGGGGCCGCCGGCGACCTCCGGTACGCCGTCCCCGAGCTCCCCGCCGTCGTCGTCCTCGTCGACGACGTCGACCCCCTCGTCCTCCTCGACGACGTCCTCGGGGACGCCGACCTCGTCGACCGGCACCTCGGGGACCACGACGACCCCGCCGCCGAGCACGTCGACGAGCACGACGACGCCGCCGACGACGCCGCCGACGACCACGCCGCCGACGACGACCCCGAGCAGCTGCCCGACGCCGACCGGCTCGACGGGGACCACGTCCACCACGACCGGCACGACCGGCACGACCGGCACCACGACCGGCACGGGGACGCCGTCCACGACGACCACCACCTCGACCGGCACCTCGACCTCGACCGGCGCACCCACCGGGTGCCCGACCGACCCGACGAGCACGACGAGCACGACCTCCAGCACGATGACCACCGGCACGGGGACGCCGTCCGGGACCGGCACGTCCGCGGTGGCGCCCTCGGCGTCCGGACGCTCCTGACGTCCCGGCCCCGGCGGGCCGTGCGAGGCTGGGAGGCGTGAGCAGCACGCGGCGGTCCCCGCTCCTCGGCGTCCTGGCCCTGGTGGCGGTGGCGCTGCAGCTGGCCGCGCTCTACTGGCCGCGGGTGACGATCGAGGGCCCGACGACGTGGACCGACAAGCTCGTCCACCCGGCGATCTTCGCGCTGCCGCTCGTCCTCGTCTCGCTGTGGTGGGGTCGGTGGCGTCCCGTCCTGCTCGTGCTGCTCGTGCACGCCCCGGTGAGCGAGCTCGTCCAGCACTACGTGCTGCCCCACCGCGACGGCGACGTCCTCGACGCGCTCACCGACGTGGCCGGGTTGGTGGTCGGGCTGCTCGTCCTCGCGCTGGTCGCCCGGGTCCGGCGCTCGCGCGGTCGGACCCGCGCCGCGGCGCTGGTAGACTGAAGGTGCCCTGACTCCGAGGCGCACAGCCGCGCCCCTGGTGACCGTCCCCGGTCACCGAGCATTCCCGACACGGAGAGGGCCACCAGGTCGGCCAGCACCCTGCTGCGCACCGGCCCGTACGGCGCGTGGAGCGCCGACGTCCCGAGGGCTCGTCTTCTTGGGGTCACGCACCAGGCGTGGCTCGAGGCGTGTCCGCCCCGAGTCACGTGAGTGAGCTGATTGCTGTCATGACCCCGTCCACCTCCCCGTCCTCCGCCAAGAAGCCGCGCTGGAGCACCGAGAAGAAGAGCGCCGCTCGCAAGGCCCCGGCCGGCCGCGGCCGCCCCGACCACCGCGACGGCGCCGAGCCGCGCTCCTTCCGCCCGCGCGAGGACCGTCCCGCCCGCGCCGACCGCGACGACCGCCCCGACCGCGGCGACCGCCCGTTCCGCTCGCGCGACGAGCGCCCGTTCCGCTCCGACGACCGCGGTGACCGCGGCGGCTTCCGGCCCCGGGAGGACCGCCCGTTCCGCTCCCGCGACGACCGTGGTGGCGACCGCGCGCCGTACCGTCCCCGTGAGGACCGTCCGTTCCGCGGCCGGGACGAGCGTGGCGAGCGCGGCGACCGTGCGCCGTACCGCGCCCGTGAGGACCGTCCGTTCCGCAGCCGCGACGACCGTGGCGAGCGCGCCGAGCGCGGCGGCTACGCCGGCCGCGACGACCGTGCGCCGTACCGCCCCCGTGAGGACCGTCCGTTCCGTAGCCGCGACGACCGTGGCGAGCGCGCCGAGCGCGGCGGCTACGCCGGCCGCGACGACCGTGCGCCGTACCGCCCCCGTGAGGACCGTCCGTTCCGCAGCCGCGACGACCGTGGCGAGCGCGCCGAGCGCGGCGGCTACGCCGGCCGCGACGACCGTGCGCCGTACCGACCCCGCGAGGAGCGCCCGGCCCGCTCCTGGGACAGCCAGCCGTCGCGCGGCGAGCGCCACGGTCGCCGGGACGACGCGCCCCGCCACGGCGGCCACGCGCACACCGCCGGCCACCCGACCCGTCCCGGCCAGGACGCCGAGTCGGAGCGGCTCGCCGCGGACACCTGGACCAAGGCGACGAGCGCGCACGTGGTCACGGGTCCGGTGACCGTGGCCGAGGACAACGGCTTCGCCGCCCTCGGCCTGCCCGAGCGGCTGGTCGAGCGCCTCGCCCGCGACGGCATCACCACGCCGTTCCCGATCCAGTCCGCGACGGTCCCCGACGCCCTCGCCGGCAAGGACGTCCTCGGCCGCGGCCGCACCGGCTCGGGCAAGACGCTGGCCTTCGGCCTCCCGGTCGTCACCCGGCTGCTCGCCCTCACCGACGAGCGCGGCCGCTCGGCCGCCCGCCGCCCCCGCGCGCTCGTCATGGTGCCGACCCGCGAGCTGGCCATGCAGGTCTCCGACGTGCTCGAGCCGCTCGTGCACGTCGTCGGTCTGCGGCACAAGCTCGTCGCCGGCGGCCTCAGCTACACCAACCAGATCTCCGCCCTCGAGCGCGGCGTCGACCTGCTCATCGCCACGCCGGGTCGGCTCGCCGACCTGCTGGAGCGCGGCGCCGTGGAGCTCGACGACGTCGTCGTCACCGTCCTCGACGAGGCCGACCACATGGCCGAGATGGGCTTCCTGCCGGAGATCACCGCGATCCTCGACAAGATCCCCGGCGGCGGTCAGCGACTGCTCTTCTCCGCGACGCTGGACTCCGGCATCGACGGGCTCGTCGAGCGCTACCTCACCGACCCGGTCGTGCACTCGACCGACGAGGCGCAGGCCAGCGTGTCGACGATGGACCACCACGTCCTGCTCGTCCACCCGCACCACAAGAAGCGGATCACCGCCGAGGTGGCCGGTCGTCCCGGCCGCACCATCGTGTTCGTGCGCACCAAGCTCGGCGCCGACCGCGTCGCCGGCGAGCTGCGCGAGCAGGGCGTCCTCGCGGCCGCGCTGCACGGCGGCCTGAGCCAGGGCGTGCGCAACCGCGTCCTCGGCGCGTTCCGCGACGGCTCGCTGCCGGTCCTCGTCGCCACCGACGTCGCCGCCCGCGGCATCCACGTCGACGACGTCACCGTGGTCCTGCAGGTCGACCCGCCGGCCGACCACAAGGACTACCTGCACCGCTCGGGCCGGACGGCGCGCGCGGGGGAGAAGGGCGCCGTCGTCACCCTCGCGCTGCCGCACCAGAAGCGGACCATGGAGCGCCAGCTGCGCGAGGCGGGCGTCGACACGGCCCCCGTCGCCGCGGCCCCCGGTGACGAGGTGCTCGTCGCCGCCGGCGCCACCGAGCCGTCCGGCGTCCCCGTCCCCGACGCGGTCTACCGCCGGCTCATCGAGGCCCCGGCGCGTCCGCGCGGCGGTCGCCCCGGCGGCCCGCGCGGTGGCGGTCCCGGCCGTCGTCCGGCCCCCCGCACGGCCTCGCGCCGCGAGCCGCGCTACTGAGCCACCCCGGGTCGTCGTACGGCCCCCGTCGTCGCCCCGTCCCGCCCTGCGCGGGCGGGGCGGCGGCGTTCCCCGACCTCGCCGGACATGGTGAGGCCCCGCCGGAGAACGGTTCTCCTGCGGGGCCGGACATTATCGGGTCGCCCGATAATGTCCGCCTCCGCCGGACAACGGTTCTCGGGTGGAGCCCGACGTTCTCGGGGGCGACCGATCGTGTCCGGGGCCGCTCGGGCCGGGACGGCGGGTGATGATGGACGGGTGCCGACCACGTCCAGGTTCCACGCCGGACGGCTCCTCGTCGCCACCCCGCAGATCGGCGAGGGCGTCTTCCGGCGCTCGGTCGTGCTCGTGCTGCACCACGACGAGCGGGGGGCCCAGGGCGTCGTCCTCAACCAGCCGCTGTCCGCCGACGTCGACGCGGTGCTGCCCGGGTGGGGAGCGGTCGCGACCCGGCCGGCTAGCGTGTTCCGCGGCGGGCCGGTCGAGACCGACTCGGCCATCGGCCTCGTGACCGTCCCCGGCGACGACCCGGAGCCGCTGGGGGTCAAGCACCTCTTCGGCGGGCTCGGTCTCGTCGACCTCGACGCGCCGCCCGCGCTCGTGGCGCCCGAGGTGGCGGGCATGCGGGTGTTCGCCGGGTACGCCGGGTGGTCGGGCGAGCAGCTCGAGGGGGAGATCGCCCGCGGCGACTGGTACCTCGTCGACCACGAGCCGCGCGACGCCTTCTCCCCGGAGCCGTCGGGGATGTGGGAGCAGGTGCTGCTGCGCCAGAGCGACGGCCTGCGGCTCGTCGCGAGCTTCCCGGACGACCCCTCGATGAACTGACGCGCCTCCCGCACCGAAGCGTTCAGGTCCCCGCCGCCCCGGCCGATGGTGCGGGCGCGGGCCTCCTGCCGTGCCCGCGGACGCTCACGTGAGGAACGCGACATGGGTCGGCTCGAGCTCAGCCTCCGTCCCGGGGGCCACCGCCCCCGGTCCACCACCGGGACGCCGTACGGCGCCCCCCGCCCCTCCGGGCGGCGACCGCGCCTGATCGGGCTGGCCGCCGTCGCGGCCGTCCTCGGCGGTCTGCTCGGGGGCGTCGCCCTCCCGGCCAGCGCGACGCCGACCGGCTTCGTGCCGCTCGCGTCGGCCTCCCGGCTCCTCGACACCCGGACCGGGGCGATGCCGGCCTTCGGCCAGGTGCTCACCCTGCCCGTGCTCGGACGCGCGGGCCTGCCGACCTCGGGGGTGGGGGCGGTCTCGCTCAACGTCACCTCCGTCGGGTCGACGACCTCCGGCTACGTCAGCGTCTTCCCCTGCGGTCGCCCGGCGCCCGTCTCGTCGACGGTCAACTACGCGCCCGGCCAGACCGTCGCCAACGCCGCCCTCGTCGGGGTCGGCAACGGCGGCGCCGTCTGCCTGCTCGTGCAGGGGCGCAGCCACGTCGTCGTCGACGTCAGCGGCTGGTTCCCGACCGGCGGCGCGTCGCCGCTGCCGTCCCCGGTGCGCCTGGTCGACACCCGGCCGGGCCGCCCGGCCGTCGACACCGACGTCACCGGTCGCGGCCCGATGGTGTGGGGCTCCGAGCTGGCCGTCCCGGTCGCCGGTCGCGGCGGCGTCCCCACCAGCGCGACCGCGGTCGTGCTCAACATCACCGCCGTCGGTGCCCGCACCTCCGGGTTCCTCTCGGTCTACCCGTGCGGCGCCAAGCCGACGACGCCCGCCTCGACGATCAACTACCTGCCGGGGACGACCCGCGCGAACGCCGCCGTCACCGGCCTCGGCACGAGCGGCGCCGGCGCCGGGAAGGTCTGCGTCTACAGCCCGGGCGTGACCGACGTCGTCGTCGACGTCGCCGCCACCCTGCCGTCCACGACGTTCGTCCCGCTGCCCGGCCCCGCCCGGCTGCTCGACACCCGCGCGCGGGCCACCGCCGACGGCCGGATGTCCGGGGTCGGCCCCGAGCCGGCCGGCGCCACCCTCACCCTGCCCGTCGCGGGCCGAGTCGGCCTCGGTGCGGCGACCGCCGTCGTCCTCAACGTCACCGCCGTCGCACCCGTCGCGTCCGGCTACACCACCGTCTACCCGCAGGGCCCGACGGCGCCGCGCACGAGCAACCTCAACTACGGCCCGGGCCAGGTCGTCTCCAACATGGTCGTCGCCCCGCTCGCCCCGGACGGCAGCGTCTGCCTCACGACCGCGGGCGTCTCCACCGACCTCGTCGTCGACGTGGCCGGCTCGCTCACCGCGCCCCGGCCCAGCGGCCTGACCGCGCCCTGCCCGTCGCTGGCGGTCAACACCAGCCCCGACGCCGTGCGCGGCGCGCTGGTCTACCGCGCGCCGATGCAGCGGGTGGTCGGCTCCGACTCGATCGGCATCGTCAAGTGCCACGTGCCGGACAACTACCCCGGGTACGACGCCTCGTGGACCGCGATCCCCGGCGCCAGCACCGACGTCAGCGCGCTCGCCGGCTGGGCCAACAACACCGTGGCCCGCTACTACGCCAACGTCTCCGGCAACGCCTACCGGCCGACCTTCTACAACGCGCTGCAGACCGTGACCCTCACGGCGAGCGCGTCGAGCACCGGCCCGGGCGACTGCCTCGACAAGGCCCTCGCCTCGACCGGCCTGTCGGCCTACACCAACGTCATGGTCGTCGACGACCGCCTGACGCCGTTCGGGTTCGGCGGCCCGGGTTACCTGCCGACGACGTCCTCGCCGAACCAGGACGTCCTGCACCAGGGCCCGCCGTCCACGAGCGGGCGCGGCTTCTTCGTCGGCGGGCTGCCGGCCTTCTACGGCCAGTCGCCGACCCCGGCCACCGACCAGCGCAACATCGCCCTCGTCGCCCACGAGCTCGGTCACACGCTGCACTGGCCGCACTCCTACCACTCGGCCACCGGTGGCGGCCCCGCCGACGAGTACGACAGCCCGGTCGACCTCATGAGCGGCACGGCCGGCGGCCCGGACAACGGCTGGTGCGACGACGGCAAGGGCTTCCAGTACGCCTGCAAGCCGCAGAGCGCGCTCGCCTTCGACCGCCTCGCGGCCGGCTGGATGACCTCGCGGCAGTCGGTCGTGCACAGCGGCGTGACGACGTACACCCTCGACGTCGCCAACAACGACGACGCGGACACCGCCGGCACCCAGGTGGTCGTCGTGCGCGACCCGCGCGACCCGTGGAGCGTCCTGACCATCGAGGGCCGCGCCGGCGTCACCGGGCCCAACGGCACCGACGCGGGCCCGGCCGACGGGCTGCTGCACGGGCAGTACTGCCACGTCGTCACCGACCCGGGCGACCCGAGCTCGTCGATCTGCGACCCGACGATGCTCGACCAGGCGCACGACGGTGTCGTCGTCACCCGCGTGCGCCAGAGCGGGACGGCCGTCGCCGGCAGCCCGAGCGGGTGCTACGACCACTCCTCGTCGAACCCGGCCTACTGGACCGACCTCGGCTACGGCCTCTGCCGCCGCCAGGAGCCGGCCAGCACGACGCCGTACTCGTTCGACAACGTGCTCGGCGCCGGCACCCACCAGGTCGTCGACGGCGTGACGATCGACGTCGTCGCCCGGACCGCGACGACGTTCACCGTGCGGGTCCAGGGCTCGTACCTCACCCCCTCCTCGATGACGACGAAGGTGGGTGCCGCGGCCGGCCTCGCCGCCGGTGCCGCCGGTGCGGACGACGTCCCGGTCGCCGGCCGCGACGGCGGCCCGCTGCGCACCACGCCGGAGGAGGTCCACGGCACCCGCCGCCTCGGGTGACCCGACCTAGACTGGGCCTCCCGGCCGGGGGCGCCGCGAGCGCTCCGGGCCGTCCCCGAGAGGAGCCGCCCGTGTCGCAGTCGTACGGCGAGACCTGGGTCGAGCGGCAGATCCGCGAGGCCCAGGAGCGGGGCGAGTTCGACGACCTGCCGGGCGCGGGGAAGCCGCTGACCGGGCTCGGCGACCCGCACTCGCCCCACGACCCGGACTGGTGGGTGCGCGCCTACGCCGAGCGCGAGCACCTCGACCTGTCGGCCGCCCTGCCGGCCCCGCTCGCGCTGCGCCGCGAGGCGGCCGGGTTCCCCGAGAGCCTGCGGGACGTGTCCCGGGAGGCCGACGCCCGCGAGGTGCTCGAGGACTTCAACCGGCGGGTGCGCGAGGACCGGCTGCGCCCGGCCACCGGCCCGCTCCCGCCGCTGCTCGCCCCGACGGTCGACGTCGAGGAGGTGCTCGCGCGGTGGCGCGCCCTGCGCGCCGAGGACGCGCGACGTCGTACGGAGGCCTCGCCGGCGGCGGACGCGGGGGCGAGCGCGGCACCGCCCGCGCCCCCGCGCCGGTGGCGCTGGTGGGCCCGGCGGCGGGCGCCGCGTGCCTAGACTCCTCGCCATGAGCACGCAGCCCCCGCAGGACCCGTTCGCCCCCCAGCCGCAGCCGGCGTACGGCGAGCCGCAGGGGCCGGGCACGTCGACGGGCGTGCTCGAGCGCACCGAGACCAGCCCCGAGGAGCAGCTGCAGGAGCCGGGCGACCACGAGCGCTTCGCGCACTACGTGCGCAAGGAGAAGATCCTCGAGTCCGCGCTGTCCGGGGAGCCGGTCGTCGCGCTGTGCGGCAAGGTCTGGGTGCCCGGCCGCGACCCGCAGAAGTTCCCGGTCTGCCCGACCTGCAAGGAGATCTACGAGGGCCTGCGCGCCCCCCAGGACGGCGGGGAGTAGGACCGCTCAGCCGGGCGGGCGCACCCGCCCGGCGGTCAGCGCCCCGACGGCGGCGAGCGCGACGGCGACCGCGGCGACGAGCCCGAAGTCGCCCCCGCCGAGGTCGTCGGCGTGCGCGGCCACGAGCGCGCCCGCCCCACCGAGGACGACGCCCTGGCCGACGGCCGAGGCGATCGAGCGCGCGGCCGTCACCCGGCCGCGGCCGTCCTCGGGCACGAGGGCGAGCGTCGTCGTCGCCAGCGTCGGCGAGCAGATCCCGATGCCCGTCCCGGCCACCGCCCACAGCGCGAGCCCGGCCCACAGCGGGACCCCGGTGACGGCCAGCAGCAGCGGCCCGACCGCCCCGACCGCGATGAGCAGGAAGCCGAGCCGCACCCGCTGCACCGGCGTCGTGCGCTCCTGGGCGGCGGGCAGGCTCTGCAGCCACGACCCCAGCGACCAGAACGCCCCGGTGACGCTGAGGCTGGCCCCCGCCAGCCCGGGGCCGACGTCGCGCACGGTCGTCAGCATGAGCGGGATGTACGTGCCGGCGAGACCGAACGCGGCGGCCAGCAGCGCGCTCTGCGCGACGAGGGCCGGGACGCCCGGCGCGAGCGCGAACGTCCCCGTGGGCAGGGTGGGGTGCACGGCCACGAGCGTGACGGCCGCGGCGAGGACGAGCAGCACGACGGCGTACGGCGTCGCGCCGGGCCGCCCCGCGAGCGGGGTCAGCGCGGTGAGGGCGGTGAGCGCGAGCGCCGCGACGACGGCGCCGCGCACGACGGGGCCGGCCGCGCCGCCGGCGCCGAGCGGGCCGGGCAGGTCGCGGGCCGCGCGCAGGCTCGGGCGCAGCGCGAGGACCGCGGGCCCGAGCAGGAGCAGCGAGAGCAGGAACACCCAGCGCCAGCCGGCCGCGGTGGCGACGGCGCCGGCGAGACCGGGCCCGACCACCGAGGGCAGGATCCACGCCGTCGAGATGGCGGCGAACATCCGTGGGCGCAGCCGCTCGGGCAGGGCGGCGGCGACGAGGACGGTGAGCGAGACGTCGAGCATCCCCTCGGCGACCCCCGAGACGAGCCGGCCGACCGCGACGACGGCCATGCTCGGCGCGAACCCGGTGGCCGCCTGGGCCAGACCGAACGTCACCAGGCCCAGGCGCAGCGGGGGGACCGCGCCGCGGCGGTCGGCCCACAGGCCGGCCACCGTCGTCGCGACGAGGTAGCTGGCCAGCGGCGCCGCCGTCGCCGCCCCGAAGAGGGTGAGGCCGTGCAGCTCGCGGGCGGCGACCGGCAGCACGGTGGCGGTGGCGCGGTTCTCGAAGGCGCCGAGGGTGACCAGGCCGAGGGTGGCGACGACGAAGGGCAGGTGGGCGCGGTCGAGCAGGCCCGGGGCGCGTCGGGTGTCGGTCGGGGAGTCGCTCACGGTCTCGGTCTGCGTCCTGCTGGTCGGGGTCGGCCTCATGCTGCCATCGAAGAACCTCCAGCGCACTGGAGATCAAGCCCGCTAGCGTGGGCGCGTGGAGTCCCACGACCTGCTGCCGGTCGGCGAGGTGGCCCGCCGGGCCGGGCTCACCGTGCCCGCGCTGCGGCACTACGAGGCGGTGGGCCTCGTCTCCGCGACCCGGACGGCCGGCGGGCAGCGCCGCTTCCCGCGGCACGTGCTGCGGCGGCTGGCCTACGTCCGGGCGGCCCAGCGGGTGGGCTTCTCGCTCGCCGAGATCCGGGAGCACCTGGCGAGCCTGCCGGAGGGCCGGGTGCCCACCCGGCGGGACTGGGGCCGGCTCACGGCGTCCTGGCGGCCGGCGCTCGACGCCCGCATCGAGGCCCTCGTCGCGCTGCGCGACGCCACCGGGCAGTGCATCGGCTGCGGCTGCCTGTCGACGACGAGCTGCCCCGCGTGGAACGCCGACGACGCCCTCGCCGCCCAGGGTCCGGGGGCCCGGCGGTGGCCGTCCGGGCTGACCTGACCGGCGCCTCGGGACGTCATGGGCGGCGGCACGCCGCTGACCTGCGGGTTCGCGGCGCCGTACGGCGTGTGGTAGGCGAATCGTGCTCTCCGACAAGGGGATCGGGCGGACGACGACACGCCGGTGGCGACACGCCGTACCGGACAGAACGGACGCTCCGCGGGCCGTGTCCCTGTCCGGGAGCGCCCGCCGGGCGGGTTAGGCTCGTGGCCCTATGAGCACGTCAGCCGCCTCGCACCTGTCCCCGGCCTTCCCGGAGCGGGCGGCGTGGGGGACGGCGGGCGCGCTGCGCGCGTGGCAGGCCGCGGCGCTGGAGCGCTACCTCACCGAGCACCCGCGCGACTTCCTCGCGGTCGCGACCCCGGGGGCGGGCAAGACGACGTTCGCGCTGCGGGTGGCGACCGAGCTCATCGGGCGCAGGGTGGTCGACCGGGTGACCGTCGTCGCCCCCACCGAGCACCTCAAGACCCAGTGGGCCGACGCCGCCGCGCGGGTCGGGCTGCACCTGGACCCGAAGTTCAGCAACTCGGCCGGGCGCACCTCGGAGGACTACCAGGGACTGGCCCTCACCTACGCGCAGGTCGCCGCCCGGCCGGGGCTGCACCGGCAGCTGACGACGACCCGGCGCACCCTGGTCATCCTCGACGAGATCCACCACGGCGGCGACGCCAAGTCCTGGGGCGACGCGATCCGCGAGGCCTACGAGCCGGCGACCCGGCGCCTGGCCCTGACCGGGACCCCCTTCCGCAGCGACACCTCGCCGATCCCGTTCGTGCGCTACGAGTACGACACCGCCGGGGCGCTCATCTCCGCCTCCGACTACTCCTACGGCTACGCCGAGGCGCTGCGCGACGGCGTCGTGCGACCGGTCATCTTCCTCGCCTACGGCGGCAACATGCGCTGGCGCACCCGGGCCGGCGACGAGCTCGAGGCGCGGCTCGGGGAGCCGCTGACCAAGGACCTCACCGCCCACGCGTGGCGCACCGCGCTCGACCCGGCCGGCGAGTGGGTCCCCTCGGTCCTCGCCGCCGCGAACACCCGGCTCACCGAGGTGCGCCGGCACGTCGAGGACGCCGGCGGGCTCGTCATCGCCTCGAACCAGACCCAGGCGCGGGCGTACGCCGGCATCCTCGCGAGCCTCACCGGTGAGCGGCCGACCGTCGTGCTGTCCGACGACGCCGGCTCCTCGGAGCGCATCGAGGAGTTCGCCCAGAGCACGTCGCGGTGGATGGTCGCGGTCCGGATGGTCTCCGAGGGCGTCGACGTGCCGCGGCTGTGCGTCGGGGTCTACGCGACGTCGACGTCGACCCCGCTGTACTTCGCGCAGGCCGTGGGCCGCTTCGTGCGGGCCCGACGCCGCGGGGAGACCGCGTCGGTGTTCCTGCCCAGCGTGCCGGTCGTCCTCGACCACGCCGCGCGGCTGGAGGAGCAGCGCGACCACGTGCTGAGCAAGCCCCTCGCCGCGACGGCGGAGGAGTCGCCGTACGGGCCGGAGGAGGGTCTGCTCGCCGAGGCGAATCGGGAGCAGGACGAGCCGGGCGAGGAGGAGACGACCTTCGAGGCCCTCGGCTCCGACGCCCACTTCGACCACGTCCTCTTCGACGCGCAGCAGTTCGGCCTGCACGCCGAGTCCGGGTCGGTCGAGGAGCAGGACTACCTCGGGCTGCCGGGGCTGCTCGAGCCCGACCAGGTCGCGACGCTGCTGCGCGAGCGCCAGCAGCAGCAGTCGTCCGGGCCGAAGCGGGTGGGGGAGACGCCGGTGTCGGCGCACCGCGCCCTCGCCGCCCAGCGCAAGGAGCTCAACGGGCTCGTCGCCGCCTACGCGCGCAAGAAGACCGTCCCGCACGCGGTCGTGCACACCGACCTGCGGCGCTCCTGCGGCGGCCCGACCCTCGAGGCCGCCTCGAGCGAGCAGGTCGCCGCGCGGATCGACACGATCCGCAGGTGGCTCGTCGGCCGCCGCTGACCGACACCCCACGTGTTGCTACTTCTCGACGCCCGACTGGGTGCCCGGGCACCCCGCTCGCGCGTCGAGAAGTAGCAACACGTGGGGTTCTCGCAGGTCAGGGGAGGCGGGCGAGGAGGGTGTTGAGGGTCGCGGCGGCGCGGTCGGCGTGGACCGTCGTGACGTACGTCGTCGTCCCGTCGGCCTGGTGGACGACGAGGGCCTCGCCGGCCGAGACGACGTAGCCGCGCTTGCCCGTGCCGTAGCGCAGCCCGTAGCCGCCGAACTCCTTCAGCGGCGACAGGGTGGTCGTGTCCGCGCCGGTGACCTGGTCGAGCGGGACGTGCAGCCAGGTGCTGAAGCCGGACGCGACCCGCAGCCCGCGCTCGTCGACGGTGACCGTCGCGTGCAGGGCCACGAGCAGACCGAGCCCGACGACGACGGGGACGAGCGCGCCCCAGGGGTTGAGCAGCCCGACGACCGCGGCGACGACGAACAGCGCGCCGCCGACGACGGCGCTGACCGCCGGGCTCGGCGAGGCGTGCCCGACCCAGGCGAGCCGGCCCTCACCCCCGTCGGGCAGGCGCGGGGCGTCGGCGGGCGGTGGGGTGCCGGGCCGGCGCCGCGTCTCCGCCGGTGGGTTGAGCCGCCACAGCACCGCGCCGACGACGAGCCCGAGCAGGAGACCGCCGACCAGCAACGGCCACGGGTCCGGGGCCCGGCGGGGGTCGGTGAGACCGGCCTGCTGGGCCAGGCCCCCGAAGCCGACGGCGGCGACCAGCACGACCACGGCGCCGCAGACCGCCGCGAGCAGCCGGCGCCCGTCGGCCGGGACCGCACGGGCGAGCAGCGCCAGCCCGAGCGGCAGCCCGACGGTGAGGCCGGTCAGGAGCCGCAGGTGGGCGCCCCGGCTCGAGGTGCCGTCGACGCCGTCCCGGCCCCAGTGGCTGGCGACCACCTCGGGGATGGAGGACCAGCGGGTGGCGACGACGATCAACCCGACGGCGAGGACGAGACCGACGGCGCCGCCCACGGTGGCGAGGAAGCGCCCGTAGCCCGGGGCGGCGGGCGTCGACGGGCCGGTGGGGACACTGCTCATGACCACTCCTGCGAGACGATGTGGTGGACCTCGTCGACCTGGAGCCCGGCGGTGCGGGCGGCCTCGACGAGGGTGCGGGCGGCGCGCCGTACGGCGGCGTGGGCGGCCGGGTCGGCGCCGGTCACCACCGCCCCGCGGCCGCGTCGCAGGTCGACCAGACCCTCGTCGCGCAGCTGCTGGTAGGCGCGCAGGACGGTGTGCAGGTTCACCTGCAGCGACCCGGCGACCTCGCGGGCGGGGGGCAGCCGGTCGCCGGCCCCCAGCTCGCCCTCGTGCAGCGCGCGACGCACGGACCCGGCGACCTGCTCGAAGAGCGGCTGCGCGGAGGTCGGGTCGACCCGGAACAACATAGTTCTACTTTAACTAGAACTACTGCTGTTGTCGAGCGGCGTCCACCAGGGGCAGGTGGCGCAGCCCGATGAGCTCCGACAGCGAGATCGCAGTGGCCGCCCGGACGACGTGCCGCTCGTCGACGACGAGGTCGATGACCCGCTGCAGGTCGGCGTTGTCGCGGGCGACGACCCGGATGAGCAGGTCACCGGTGCCGGTGATGGTGTGCGCCTCGAGGACCTCGGGGATGGCGAGCAGGTGCTCGACGACGGGCCCGTGACCGCGGCCGCCCTGGCGGATCTCGAGGGTGCAGAAGGCGGTCACGGGGTACCCGAGGGCGGCCGCGTCGAGCCGGGGCGCGAACGAGGCGATGACCCCGCGCGCGACGAGCCGGTCGAGCCGCGACTGGACGGTGCCGCGGGCGACGCCGAGCCGGCGCGACGCGCCGAGCACGCCGACGTCGGGCTCGGCGGCGAGCAGCTGGAGCAGACGGGCGTCGAGGGCGTCGACGGTGGGCATGGACACATTGTGCAGCCTCGGCCCCCTTGTGGGGGACAGGGTGCGCAGGCTGACCACCGTGTCGGGGTACGGTTGACCAGCCGCGGGCCACCCTCCACCCTCGGCTCATGACCGACACCCTCACCGCGCAGGAGCGCGACGCCCACCTCGACGTCGAGCAGCTCAAGCAGCTCGTCGGCCTCGTCGAGTACGACGAGAGCACCGACGTCTTCCCCGTGACGGGCTGGGACGCCGTCGTCTTCGTCGTCGGCAACGCCACCCAGGCCGCGCACTACTACCAGTCCGCCTGGGGCATGGAGCTGGTCGCCTACAGCGGCCCGGAGACCGGCAACCGCGACCACGTCTCCTTCGTGCTGCGCTCCGGCTCGATCCGCTTCGTCCTCCAGGGCGCCGTCGACCCCGACAGCCCGCTGGCCGACCACCACCGCCGCCACGGCGACGGCGTCGTCGACATCGCCCTCGAGGTCCCTGACGTGCACCGCTGCGTCGAGCAGGCCCGCACGGCCGGCGCCACCGTCGTCCAGGAGGTCCAGGAGCTCTCCGACGAGCACGGCCGGGTCCTCGTCGCCGCCATCGCGACGTACGGCGAGACCCGTCACAGCCTCGTCCAGCGCGTCGTCGACGGCGTGCGGTACGACGGCCCGTACCTGCCCGGCCACGTCGAGCGCACCTCCTCGTACCAGCCGCGCCAGGGCCAGCCCAAGCGCATCTTCCAGGCCCTCGACCACGTCGTCGGCAACGTCGAGCTCGGTCACATGGACGAGTGGGTCGCGTTCTACAACCGGGTCATGGGCTTCGTCAACATGGCCGAGTTCGTCGGCGACGACATCGCGACCGACTACTCGGCGCTGATGAGCAAGGTCGTGGCCAACGGCAACCACCGCGTGAAGTTCCCGCTCAACGAGCCGGCCGTCGGCAAGCGCAAGAGCCAGATCGACGAGTACCTCGAGTTCTACCGCGGCGCCGGTGCGCAGCACCTCGCCGTCGCGACGAACGACATCCTCGCCAGCGTGGACGCGTTGCGCGCCAACGGGGTCGAGTTCCTCGACACCCCGGACTCGTACTACGAGGACGAGGAGCTGCGCTCGCGGATCGGCGAGGTCCGGGTCCCCGTCGAGGAGCTGCAGAAGCGCAAGATCCTCGTCGACCGCGACGAGGACGGCTACCTGCTGCAGATCTTCTGCAAGCCGCTCGGCGACCGCCCGACGGTGTTCTTCGAGCTCATCGAGCGGCACGGCTCGCTCGGCTTCGGCAAGGGCAACTTCAAGGCCCTCTTCGAGGCCATCGAGCGCGAGCAGGAGCGTCGCGGCAACCTCTGAGCGACAGCACGCCGGAGGGCGCCGTACGGGGTCCCCGTACGGCGCCCTTCGTCGGTCCTTGCGAGGGAAGCGGCTTCCCGGTCAGGCGTCCGCGGGACGCGCGTCCTGCGTCCCGTGGTGGTCGTCCCAGGTCGCGACGCTGGCGTTCCTGCGGCCGTAGCCGAAGTAGATGAGGAAGCCGAGCGCCATCCACACGACGAACCGCAGCCACGTCTCGAGGCTGAGGTTGGTCATGAGGTAGAGGCAGGCCAGCGCCGACAGCACCGGGATGACGGGGGAGAAGGGCACCTTGAAGGGCCGCTCCATCTCGGGGCGGCGCCGCCGCATGATCGGCACGGCGAGCGAGACGACGACGAACGCGAAGAGCGTGCCGATGCTCACCATGTCGGCGAGCGCGCTGAGCGGGACGAACGCGCCGAGCAGGGCGACGAGGACGATCGTGGCGAGGGTGATCTTCCACGGCGTGCCCCACTTCGGGTGGATGGCGGCGACGCTCGGGGGCAGCAGGTGGTCGCGGCCCATGGCGAAGCCGATCCGGCCCATGGCGACGATGTCGACGAGGATGACCGAGGTCAGCCCGCAGACGGCGGCGATGGAGATCAGCGCGCTGGCCCAGCCGAGCCCGACGCTCTTGAACGCGCCCGCGATCGGGGCGCCCTCGTCGATCTGGGAGTACTGCTGCATGCCGGTGACGACGAAGCTGACCCCGATGTAGAGCACGGTGCAGATGCCGAGGGTGCCGAGCAGGCCGAGCGGCAGGTCCTTCTTGGGGTTGCGGGTCTCCTCGCCCATGTTCGCCACGGCCTCGAAGCCGGTGTACGCGAAGAAGACGACCGCGGCCGCGGTGAGGACGCCGGCGAAGCCGAACGCGGTGGGCTGGATGCCGAAGAGCGCCTGGCTCAGCGGCTGGGTCAGGCCGCTCGTCCCCGACGTGACCGGCTGGGCCGGCGGGACGAACGGGGTGAGGTTGGCCGCCTTGACGAAGAAGAGGCCGGCGACGACGACGAAGAGGCAGACGGCGACCTTGATGACGACGAGGGCGTTGGTGACCCGCGCCGACTCCTTGACCCCGACGAGGGCGACGATGCCGAGCACGACGGTGATGAGGATGGCGCCGACGTTGACCGGTGCGTCCTCGGTGAACAGCTCGCGGGGCAGGTTGAGCAGGTTCGCCAGGTACGACGACCAGCCGCGCGCGACCACCGCTGCCCCCAGGGCGAACTCGAGGATGAGGTCCCACCCGATGATCCAGGCGACGACCTCGCCGAGGGTGGCGTAGGCGTAGGTGTAGGCGCTGCCCGCGGTCGGGACGGTCGAGGCCATCTCGGCGTAGCACAGGGCCGCGAGGAGGCTGACGACGCCGGCGATCGCGAAGGAGACGACGACACCGGGACCCGCGTGGTTCTTGGCCTCGACGCCGGTGAGGGTGAAGATGCCGGTGCCGATGACGATGCCGATCCCGAAGCCCATGAGGTCCCGGGAGGTGAGGTTCTTCCTGAGGGAGCCGCCGTTCTCCTGGGCGAACTCGGCCTCGTCGGCTTGCTGCTCCAGGATGAGCTCGACCGGTTTGGTCCGCAGGGCGCCCGTGCGCCGGGAGGTCGTGGTCATCCCCGCACGGTAGGGCCGGGTGGGGGGTTCCGCACGTCACCGCGCCCGGCCGGATCCTGCCTCCGCGGTCGCGCCCGGCCGCGCCACCTATGCTTCGAGGCATGAGCCAACGTGCGGGCTGGTACGACGACCCCGACGACGCGTCCCAGCTGCGCTACTTCGACGGCATCCTGTGGACGGACCACCGGCAGCCCAAGAAGTCGCCGACGGCCGAGCGGTCGACCATCGGTCACGCGCAGCCGCCGGCCGCGTCGCAGCAGCCGCAGCAGCCGCAGCAGCCGACGTACGGCGCCCCGCAGGCGCCGTACGGGCAGCCGGGCCAGCAGAACCCGTACGGGCAGCAGAACCCGTACGGCCAGCAGAACCCCTACGGCCAGCAGGGCCAGCCGGGCCAGCCGGGTCAGCAGGGCTACGGCTACCCGCCCTCCGCACCGCCGCCGTACGGCTACGGCGCGCCGTACCAGGGTCCGGCGGGTCAGGGGTACGTCGGCGTCGGCGTCAAGACGACCCCGGACGGCGCGGTCCTCGCGGGCTGGGGTCGCCGGCTCGGCGCGTACCTCATCGACAGCGTCATCACCTCGATCGTCGGTTCGCTGCTCGCGCTGCCGTGGCTGCGTCAGGTCACCGACGCGTACCTGTCGTACTTCGACCAGGCCTTCCGGGCCGGGGAGGCCGGGTCGACCGCCCCGGACCCGACCACCTTCATCGAGCAGGTGCAGGGGGCGATCGTGCCCATCGTCCTCATCCAGCTGGCGGTGTTCGTCGTCTACCAGGGCGCGTTCCTGCTGTGGAAGGGCGCGACGCCGGCCAAGCTGCTGCTCGGCATGCGGGTGCGGCGCCGGGACCGGCCGGGCCGGCTCGACCCCGTCACCGTGCTGCGCCGGATCGCGCTGCCGGGGGTGCTCAACCTCATCCAGGTCGTCCCGCTCATCAGCTACCTCACCGGCATCGTCGGTCTGCTCGACTACCTGTGGCCGCTCTGGGACGAGAAGAACCAGGCCCTGCACGACAAGCTCGCCGGCACCAACGTCGTCATGGCGCCGCGCGAGCACCGCTGAGGTCGTAGGCCGTTCGCCTCACCGGGCGGGGACGACCCGCCCCCGCACCTCGGCGACGCCGACGCGGCCGCCGCCCGGGCCGGGGGCCACGGCGGTCATCGTCACGACGTCGCCGTCCTCGAGCCACGTCCGCGTGCTGCCGTCGTCGAGCACGACCGCGTCCCGCCCACCGTGGGTCAGCTCGAGCAGGCACCCCAGGCTGTCCCGCGTCGCGCCGCTGACCGTGCCCGAGCCGAGCAGGTCGCCGTCGCGCACCGAGGCGCCGCCCACCGTGAGGTGCGCGACGAGCTGCTCGGGTGACCAGTAGAGGTCGGACGCGTGCGGCCGCGTGACCAGCCGGTCGTTGACCCGCAGCTCGAGCGACAGGCCGATGGTCGTCGGTGCCGGCGCGCCGTCGAGCAGGTAGGGCAGCGGCCGCGGGTCCTGTCCGGGCACGGGGACCCGCGCGTGGGCGAGGGCCGACATCGGTGTGACCCACGCGGAGACGCTCGTCGCGAAGCTCTTGCCCAGGAAGGGACCGAGCGGCTGCGCCTCCCACGCCTGCAGGTCGCGCGCGCTCCAGTCGTTGAGCAGCACGACGCCGAAGAGGTGGTCGGCCGCCTCGCCGACCGCCACCCGGGACCCCTGGGCCGTCGCGCCGCCGAGGACGAAGCCGAGCTCGGTCTCCACGTCGAGCCGCTCGCTCGGTCCGAAGGTCGGCGACCCCCCGGCCTGCGCCGGGCCGCGCTGCCCAGTGGGGCGCACGACGTCGGTGCCGCTGACGACGACCGTCCCGGCGCGGCCGTGGTAGCCGACGGGCAGGTGCTTCCAGTTGGGGGACAGCCCGACACCGGGACGGAAGATGTCGGCGGCGTTGCGGGCGTGGTGCTCGGCGGCGAAGAAGTCGACGTAGTCGGCGACCCGTATCGGCAGGTGCGTCGTCACCTCGGCCAGCGGCACGAGGTGCGGGAGCACGGCGTCGCGGTACGACGCGTCGGTGAGCACCGTCGTCAGCCACTCCCGGGCCGCCGCCCACGCGTGCGGACCCTGTCCCAGGAAGGGGTTGAGGCGGTCGGCCGCCCAGACGGCGCCCGACTCCATGCCGGCGCGCTCGGCGGCCGCGGCCGCGTCGAGGACCCACGGTCCGATCCGGACCCCCACCCGGGGCGCCTCGCGACCGGGTGCCGAGAAGACGCCGTACGGGAGCGTGGCGACGCCGAAGGGGTCGTCCGGAGCGAGGTCCAGCCAGCTGACCGGGGGCTCCCCGGCGGTGGCGTCGGGGGCGTCGTACGGCGTCGTCGGCATGGGCCTCACGGTAGTCCGGGACCTGCGCGGTAGCGTGGGCCGGCGGCCCGCCCGACCCGCGCGACGACGCGCGGGAGGACCACCGGCGGGGGCGACGGAGGAGCGATGGCGCACTACCAGCGGATGGGGAGCGTGCCGCCGAAGCGGCACACGCAGCACCGGCGGCCGGCTGGTCGCGGCAAGGTCGGCGCGCTCTACCACGAGGAGCTCATGGGCGAGGAGGGCTTCTCCTCCGACAGCTCGCTGCTCTACCACCGCTCGATCCCCAGCTCGCTGCTCGACGTGCGCGAGTGGACGCTGCCCGACCAGACGATGACGCCCAACCACCCGCTGGTGCCGCGGCACCTGAAGCTGCACGACCTGTTCGACGCGGCCGCCGTGCGCACCGCCGACGCCGTCACCGGGCGCCGTCTCGTCCTCGGCAACGGCGACGTGCGGATCTCGTACGCCGTCTCCGCTAGGCCGAGCCCGTGGTACCGCAACGGGATCGGCGACGAGATCGTCTACGTCGAGCGCGGCAAGGGGCGGCTCGAGACGGTCTTCGGTGCGCTCGAGGTCGGTGAGGGCGACCTCGTCGTCGTCCCGCGCGCGACGACCCACCGCTGGCTGCCGAAGCGCTCGCGCGAGCCGTTCCGCACCTACGTCATCGAGGCGACCGGGCACATCGCGCCACCGAAGCGCTACCTCTCGCGCTACGGGCAGCTGCTGGAGAACTCGCCCTACTGCGAGCGCGACCTGCGCCTGCCGCAGGGCCCGCTGCTCGCCGAGGACATCGGCGCGGACGCCGACGAGGAGACCGAGGTGCTCGTCAAGCACCGCGGCCGCGGGGGAGCGGTGGTCGGGTCGGCGCACGTGCTGCCGTTCCACCCGCTCGACGTCGTGGGCTGGGACGGGTGCCTCTACCCCTACGTGCTCAACGTCTCCGATTTCGAGCCGATCACCGGGCGCGTGCACCAGCCGCCGCCGGTGCACCAGGTCTTCGAGGGGTGGAACTTCGTCGTCTGCGCGTTCGTGCCGCGCAAGGTCGACTACCACCCGCTGGCGATCCCGGTGCCGTACTACCACTCGAACGTCGACAGCGACGAGATCATGTTCTACGTCGACGGCGACTACGAGGCGCGCAAGGGCTCGGGCATCGGGAAGGGGTCGGTGTCGGTGCACCCCGGCGGCTTCCCGCACGGCCCGCAGCCGGGTGCCGTCGAGGGGGCGCTCGGGGTCGAGGCGTTCGACGAGCTGGCGATCATGGTCGACACGTTCAAGCCGCTCGAGCTCGGCGAGGGCGGCCGCGCCGTCGACGACGGGGTGTACGCGTGGTCGTGGACGGGGGGCCGGCGGGGGTAGCGCTGTCGTTCCTCGAAGATCTTCGAGAAGTGCGACGCGGTCCCGGCCGGGCGGCGTTCTGGGGCGAAGATCTTCGAGAAACGCGACGTGGTCCCGGCCGGGCGGCGTTCTCGCTCGTCCACAGCCGACCCTTGCCACGCCCGGGCCGGCGCGACCTGTGGAGAACCGCCGGCGGCGGTCGGTCGACGCGCCACGCTCGCGCCATGTCCACTCCATCGTGCGAGATCGATGTCCGTCAGCCCTTCACCCGGGCGGAGGCGCTCAAGGCGGGGCTGACGCCGTACGAGCTCGGCTCGACGGCGTTCGTGCGAGTCTTCCATGGGGTCTACATCTCGCGGGAGGTGCCTCGGACGCACGTCGTCCGGGCGCGTGCGGCCCTCAAGGCGGTCCCGTACGACGACGCGGTGGTCAGTCACGAGTCCGCGGCTCAGCTCTGGGGAGCCAGCGTCGCCACCAGCTCCGTGACCATCACGGTGCGGCCCAAGCAGGTCGTGCTCCTGCCCGGGGTCAAGGCTCGTCAGCGGACGGCCCGACCGCCGACGAGCAGGCGGCACGGGGTGCTCGTGACCAGCCCGAGCCAGACCTTCTGCGACCTCGGCAGCGTCCTCGACCTGGTCGAGCTGGTCGTCGTCGGCGACAAGCTCGTCCGACGCAAGGTCGTGACGCCGGATCAGCTGGTCGAGGCCGCGTCGCAGTGGCGCGGGTGGGCTCGAGGCACCGTCCGACGGGCGGCCGGCCTGGTCCGACCAGGGGTGGACTCGCCGCCCGAGACCCGTCTTCGCCTGCTCGTCGTGCTGGCCGGTCTTCCCGAGCCGACGGTCGACTACCGGATCCACGACGACGACGGGACGCTGCTGCGACGCATGGAACTGGCCTACGAGGAGCCGAAGATCGCGATCGAGTACCAGGGGCGGGACCACCGGCGTCAGGACAAGATCTGGGTCGGTGACATCACCCGTCGCGAGGAGCTGAGCCGGGACTCATGGCGGTTCGTCGAGGTCATCAACGAGGGCCTCTTCGACGACCCGCTCGAGACGCTCCTGCGCATCGAGCAGGCCCGCGTGGACCGGGGATGCGCTCCGACCAAGATGTTCCGGGAGGAGTTCCGGCGGTACTTCCCTGGCAAGAGCGTCGCCTGACCGGTCGGGTGGTGCCTCTTCTCGAACATCCTGGGCTGGGAGGGCCTGAGGTGGTCCGGGCGGCGTCGTTTCTCGAAGATCTTCGGCCTGGACGGCGCGAGGTGGTCCGGGCGGCGTCGTTTCTCGAAGATCTTCGGCCAGGACGGTGCGGGGTGGTCCGGGCGGCGTCGTTTCTCGAAGATCTTCCACAAACGACCACCCCCGGCGCCGGTTCACGGTCACCTGCACGTCACCGCAGGTTCTTCCCGAGACCACCTCGGTCCGTATACGGTCTCCCGGGCTGTACCCAGCCCCTCACGAGCACCGTCCCAGGGAGACACATGACCTCGCCGCTCGACCACACCGCCACGCGCCGCCAGCTGCTGACCCTCGCCACGGTCGGAGGCGCCGGCCTGTTCGCCGCCGCCAACGCCGGCCCGGCGTCGGCCGCGACGACCGGCAACCGCTTCCGACTCACCGTCCTCGGCACGAGCGACCTGCACGGCAACGTCTACAACTGGGACTACTACAAGAACGCCGAGTACGACGACGCGACCCACAACGACATCGGCCTGGCCAAGGCGGCCACCCTCGTCAAGGCGGTCCGGGCCGAGCGCGGCGCGAGCAGCTGCCTGACCCTCGACGCCGGCGACACCATCCAGGGCACCCCGTTGGCCTACTACTACGCCAACATCGAGCCCATCGGCGGCCGCACCAAGCACCCGATGGCGATGGCGATGAACGCCCTCGGGTACGACGCCGCCGCGCTCGGCAACCACGAGTTCAACTACGGCCTCGAGCACCTCGACCGCTTCCGCAAGGAGCTCAACCACCCGCTGCTCGGCGCCAACGCGGTCGACTGGGACACCGGCGAGCCGGTCTTCCGGCCGTGGGTGATGAAGGAGGTCGCGACCCGCCCGGGCCGTCCGCCGCTCAAGGTCGGCATCCTCGGCCTCGTCACGCCCGGCGTCGCCATCTGGGACAAGGCCAACGTCGAGGGCAAGGTCCGCTTCCCGGGCATCGTCGAGCAGGCCGAGGTCTACGTCCCGCGGATGAAGAAGGCCGGGGCCGACGTCGTCGTCGTCTCCTGCCACTCGGGGATGGACACCAGCTCGTCGTACGGCGACGCGCTGCCCTACCCGGAGAACGCCTCCAGCCTGCTCGCCGCGCAGGTGCCCGGCATCGACGCGATCCTCGTCGGCCACGCGCACTCGGAGATCCCGATGCGCAAGGTCAAGAACGAGGTGACCGGGCAGCGGGTGCTGCTCAGCGAGCCGAAGTACTGGGGCATGCGGGTCACCGTCATGGACCTCAACCTGGAGTACGACGGCGCCCGCTGGGGCGTCGTGTCGTCCGGCGCGACCCTGCTCGACGCCAACACCGCGACCGAGGACGCCGAGATCGCGGCGCTCATCCGCCCGGCCCACACCAAGGTCCTCACCTACGTCAACTCCGTGGTCGGCACCTCGACGACGGCGATGTCGGCGGCGACCTCGCGCTACGAGGACACGCCGGCCATCGACTTCATCAACGACGTCCAGGCCGACGCGGTGAAGACGGCCGTCGCCGGCACGCCCGCGGCGAGCAACCCGGTGCTGTCGATCGCGGCGCCGTTCAACCGCGCGGCGGCCATCCCCGCCGGTCAGGTCACCGTGCGCGACGTCGCCGGCCTCTACATCTTCGACAACACCCTCGTCGGGATCACGATGACCGGGGCGGACCTCAGGGCCTACCTGGAGAAGTCGGCGGCCTACTTCAAGCAGGTCTCCGGCACCGGCCCGTTCACGCCGGACCAGCTGACCAACGCCGTCACGCCCGAGGCGCCGGGCGGCACCCCGGACTACAACTACGACATCGTCGGCGGCCTCGACGCGCCGCTCACCTACGACATCGACCTCGCCCAGCCGGTCGGCTCGCGCATCAAGGACCTCGCGTACGACGGCGCCCCCGTCACCGACGCGCAGGTCTTCACCGTGGCGATCAACAACTACCGCCAGAGCGGCGGCGGCGGCTTCCCCGCCGTGGCGACCGCGCCGGTCGTCTACAACGCGCAGCAGCCGATCCGCGAGCTGCTCATCGCGTGGGTGTCGGCCAACGGCACCATCGACCCGGCGACCTTCTCCTCGGTCGACTGGCGCCTGACCAGCAACGGCAGCCCGATCACCATCACCGGCTGAGCGTCACCGGCCGACGGCACCTCCCGCCGCCGGCGGCTCGCCCACCTCGGCGAGCCGCCGGCGCAGGAAGGCCCGCTCGGCCTCGTTGTCGCAGCGGACCAGCGCGGCGCCGTACGCCGCCGCGGCCTCGCCGCGCCGGCCGAGCCGTCGCAGCAGGTCGGCCCGGGCGGCCGGCAGGTAGTGGTAGCCGGCCAGGGCGTCGCCGTACGCCGTCGCCACCTCCTCGACCGCCGCCAGCCCGGCCTGCGGCCCGTCGCGGAAGGCGACCGCCACCGCCCGGTTGAGGGCGACGACCGGGGACGGCCAGGCCCGCCCGAGCAGGTCGTAGAGCACGACCACCTCGGCCCAGTCGGTCGCGGCGAACGACGGTGCGGTCGTGTGCGCCGCGGCGATCGCCGCCTGGAGGGCGAAGCGGCCGGGGAGCCCGCCGCGCAGCGCCGCCCGGACCTGCGCCTCGCCCTCGGCGACCAGCGCGGCGTCCCACCGGGTGCGGTCCTGCTCCTCGAGCGGCACGAACGCGCCGCCCGCGTCGGTGCGGGTCACCGACCGGGCCCGGGCGAGCAGCCCGAGGCCGAGCAGGGCTCGTAGCTCGCGCTCGTCCGGCATGAGCCGGAGCAGCTCGCGGGTCAGGTGCAGCGCCCGGTCGACGAGGTCGCCGCGCACGAGACCCTCGCCGGAGGGTGCGGTGTGGCCCGTGGTGAGGACGAGGTGGAGCACGGTGAGGACGGCGTCGAGCCGCTCGGCCAGCTCGTGGCCCCGCGGCTCGCGGTAGGGGATGCGCGCCGCGGCGATCTTCTTCTTGGCCCGGGTCACCCGGGCGGTCATCGTCGCCTCGGGGACGAGGAAGGCCCGGGCGATCTCGGCGGTGCTCAGCCCGCAGACCAGCCGCAGGGTGAGGGCGACCTGGGCCTCGCGGGCCAGGGCCGGGTGGCAGCAGGTGAAGACCAGCCGCAGCCGGTCGTCCGGCACCTCGCCTCCTGCCGCCACGACGTCCTCCTGCTCCAGCCGCTCGAGCACGGCCTCCTCGACGCCGGGCACCGGCAGGGCGTCCTCGACGAGCAGCGGCACCTTGCCGCGCAGCGTCGTGGCCCGCCGGTGCCGGTCGAGGGCGAGCCGGCGGGCGGCGGTGGTCAGCCAGGCGCCCGCGTTGCGGGGCACCCCCTCGCGGCCCCACGCCTCCAGGGCGCGCACGTAGGCGTCCTGCGTGCACTCCTCGGCGAGGTCGAGGTCACCGGCGACGCGCACCGTCGCGGCGAGCACGCGGGCCCACTCGCGGCGGTGCGCGTCGTCCAGCGCCCGGGCGACGGCGTCCGGCTCCGGCGCGGACGCCGCCTCCGGCGACGCGGCCACGCTCAGCCGAAGACCATCACCGGGCGGACCTCGACGCCGCCGTACGGCGCCGGGACGGCCTTGGCGATCTCCAGCGCCTGGTCGAGGTCGGTCGCCTCGATGAGGTAGTAGCCGCCGAGCACCTCCTTGCTCTCGACGAACGGTCCGTCGGTGACGACGTCACCGCGGACCGTCGTCGCCGTGCCGGACGGCTGGAGCGCGTTGCCGCCGACGATCGCCGAGCCCCAGCGCTCGGCGAAGCGGCCGTGCGCCTGGTAGACGTCGTCGAGGACCTGCGGCGAGGCCTGGGTGTACGCGTCCTCGGCCTCGTAGATGAGGACCAGGTACTGAGCCATGGGTGTCTCCTTCGGGTGGACCGGGTCGCCGGTCGTGGTGGCCGTCGAGGGCCTCTCGACACCACCACGACGAACAGCATCGACCCGGATCGACAGCCCCGGGGAGACTTTCTCTCGAGGACGTCTCAGCCGGTGAGGACCGGCTCGCCCTCGAGGGTCACCCCGGCGGCGTGGAGCTGGGCCAGGGCCGTCTCCGTGGTGTCCCGGGCCACGCCGGCGGTGAGGGTGAGCAGGACGCGGGTGGCGAAGCCCTGGTCGGCGGCGTCGAGGGCGGTGGCGCGCACGCAGTGGTCGGTGGCGAGGCCGACGACGTCCACCTCGTCGATCTGCTGCTCCCACAGCCACTTCGCCAGCCCGATGGGGGAGGAGTCGGGCCCGGCCAGCCCCTCGAAGCCGCTGTACGCCGCCGCGTCGCGCCCCTTGCGGAACACCGCCGACGCGACCCCGACGGCGGGGCCCGCCGCCGGGTGGAAGTCGGCGCCGTCGGTGCCGACCCGGCAGTGCGGCGGCCACGAGTCGACGTAGTCGGGGTGGTCGGAGAAGTGCTCGCCCGGGTCGACGTGCCAGTCGGCGGTCGCGACGACGGTCGCGTACTCGGTGGCGTGCGCGGCGACGTACTCGCTGATCCGCCGGGCCACCTCCGCGCCGCCGGCGACGGCGAGCGAGCCGCCCTCGCAGAAGTCGTTCTGCAGGTCGACCAGGACCAGGGCGCGTCGGGCCATGCGTGAACTCTAGTCAGGCTCAGGGCCGGTCGGGCGCGCCGTCCACCGGTGGGGCGCCGAGCGCGTCGAGCCGGGCGTCGAGGTGGGCCTGCAGGTCGGCCACGGCCCGGCGCAGGTCCTCCACCGTCGCCGACTGCGCCTCGGCCTTGAGCCGGACGGTGAACGTGCCGCCCGGCTCGAGCCGGGCGACCTCGACCTGGTCGATCCGGTCGGCGCCCTGCAGGTGCAGGGCCCGGGCCAGCTCGTGGCGACGCAGCCCGAGGCGGCGCAGGGTGGCCTCGTCGTACCGGCCGTCGTGCACGAGCGTCGTGGCCGTCCCCTCGAGCAGCCGCTCGGTGCGGGCGTTGAGGAAGCCGAGACGGTCCATCGCCGAGTTGAAGGCGACGAGGACGACCGCCCCGATCGCCCCGCCGAGGAACGAGGTGTCGGGGCCGATGACCGCGTTCTGCACGACGTTGCTCAGCAGGAGCACGACGACGAGGTCGAACGAGTTCCACTGCGCCAGCGTGCGCTTCCCGGCGAGGCGCACGACGACGAGGATGAGCGCGTAGACGAGGACGGTCCGCACGACCTTCTCCACCAGCGGCGTGGTGTCGAGCGAGAAGAGGTTGCTCCAGAAGTCCCCGCTCCACAGCCAGCCGGGGACGTCGCTCCCCGTGGGCGGCAGGGTGAGCAGAGCCGGTGCGGTGAGGGGGAGGGCGGGCACGGCGCGACCCTAGCCCGCGCCCCCGCTGCTACGCCGTGACGTACTCGGTGGGGATCGCCGGCTCGCCGCGCTGCAGCCGCAGGGCGACCGGCGGCAGCTCGGCCCGCGAGGCGGCGTGCCGGGCCCGGGCGGTCGCGGCGTCCTGCGGGGCGAGCACCTGACCGTCGCGGACCAGCTCGACCATGAGCGGGCGGTCGTCGCCGTCGTCGGCGGGGGGCCGGCCCACCCCGACGACCTCGGCGACCGCGACCCCGTCGGTGAGCCGGCGCAGCGCCCACTTGTCCCCGCCGACGCTGGCCTTGCCGCTGCTGCGCTTCTCGACGGGGACGAGGACGCCGTCGTCGCCGGCGCGCGCGACGAGCTTGTAGACCATGCTCGCCGTCGGTGCGCCGGACCCGGTGACGAGCTGGGTGCCGACGCCGTAGCCGTCGACCGGGGCGGCGGCCAGGGACGCGATGGCGTACTCGTCGAGGTCGGACGTGACGATGATCCGGGTGTCCGTCGCGCCGAGCTCGTCGAGCTGGGCCCGGACGGCGTGGGCCTGCTGGAGCAGGTCGCCGGAGTCGATCCGGACCGCGCCGAGCCCGGGGCCGGCGACCTCGACCGCCGTGCGGACGCCCGTCGGGACGTCGTACGTGTCGACGAGCAGGGTCGTGCCGACGCCGAGGGCCTCGACCTGCGCGGCGAAGGCGGAGCGCTCGTCGTCGTGCAGGAGGGTGAAGGCGTGCGCCGCGGTGCCGGTCGTCGGGACGTCGTACCGGCGCCCGGCCTGCAGGTTGCTCGTGGCCCGGAAGCCGGCGACGTACGCCGCCCGCGCGGCGGCGACCGCCGCCTCCTCGTGGGTGCGGCGCGAGCCCATCTCGATGCACGGGCGGTCGCCGGCGGCGGCGGTCATCCGCGACGCGGCCGACGCGATCGCGGTGTCGTGGTTGAGGATCGACAGGACGAGGGTCTCGAGGACGACGCCCTCGGCGAAGCTGCTCTCGACGACCAGGACGGGGGAGCCGGGGAAGTAGCACTCGCCCTCGGCGTAGCCGCGCACGTCGCCGGTGAAGCGGTACGACGCGAGCCAGTCGCACGTCGCGTCGTCGATGACCCGCTTGCGGCGCAGCTCCTCGACGACGCCCTCGTCGAAGCGGAAGTCGGTGAGGGCGTCGAGGACGCGGCCGGTGCCGCCGACGACGCCGTACCGGCGCCCGTCGGGCAGTCGTCGCGAGAAGGCCTCGAAGACGCACCGGCGGTGCGCGGCGCCGCTGCGCAGCGCGGCCTGGAGCATGGTCAGCTCGTAGTGGTCGGTGAGCAGGGCCGTGCTGGGCCGAGGCGGCGAGCCGGCCCCTGTGGGTGTCGTCCCGTCGGTCACCCGCGACAGCCTATGGTGGAGGCCGTGTCGATCGCCCCCGCCGAGTCCACCTCGGTCCTCGAGAAGGCCGACGAGGCGCTCGAGCCGGCGACGCCGTGGGTGACGCTCGTGTGGAACGACCCGGTCAACCTCATGTCCTACGTGACGTGGGTGTTCGAGACCTACTTCGCCTACCCGCGGCGCAAGGCCGAGAAGCTGATGATGGACGTGCACCAGAAGGGCAAGGCCGCCGTCTCGCACGGCTCGCGCGAGGAGATGGAGCGCGACGCCGAGGCGCTGCAGGGCTACGGGCTGTGGGCGACGTTCGAGAAGGACGCGTAGTGGCGCGGGCCTTCAAGCGCAAGGGCGAGCGGTACGTCGCCCGGATGGACGAGCTCGAGCGGAACATCGTCGCCGGGCTCATGGAGCAGACCCGCGACCTGCTCGCCCCGCCGGAGCGGCCCTCGACCGGCGACCCGTTCGAGGACCTCGTCGCGGGGCTGGGGATCTCGCTCGCCGCCGAGGACCAGGTGCCCGAGGCGCCGGCCGCGCCGGAGGACCGCGACCCGGCGCTGGACCGGCTGCTGCCGACGGCGCACCGCGGCGACGACCAGGTCGCGGCCGAGTTCCGCCGGCTGACCGAGCACGACCTGCGCGACCGCAAGGCCGCGGGCCTCGCCGTCGCGGTCGGGGCGCTGCGGGCGGCGACCGGGGACCGGCTCGAGCTGACCAAGGAGCAGGCGCACGCCACCGTCGTCGCGCTCACCGACACCCGGCTGCTGCTCGGCGAGCGGATGGGGCTGCGCACCGACGAGGACGCGACCGAGCTGCACGAGCGCGCTGCGAGCCTCGACCCCGACGACCCGGCCGTCTACGCGATCTCGGTCTACGAGTTCCTCACCTGGCTCCAGGAGTCGCTCACCGGCGCGCTGATGGGTCGCGGCCTCTTCGGCTGACCGCCCGCGGCGGCCTCGCCCCGCTCCGCCTCGCCCGGTCTCGCCCGGTCTCGCCCGGTCTCGCCCGGTCTCGCCCGGGGTGGACTTGACGCTGCGTCAAGTCCACTGGCCTCCGCGGCGGGCCTATGCTCGCGCGCATGCTCGTCGCCCCCGACGACCTCAGCGCCGAGACCGTCCTGGAGACCGTCCGGGCGCACTGGGACGACGCCGCGCACGCCTGCGCGCACGTGCCGAAGGGCGCCGGCGCGCACCACTGGGCGGTCTCCGGCAAGCACCGGCCGCGGTGGTTCGTCACCGCCGACGACCTCGACACGCCGACCCGCGAGGACGAGCTCCGGGCGACGTACGACTCCGCGCGGACCCTCGTCGAGGACGGCCTGCCGAGTGCGCTGGCGACCGTCCCGACGGCGGGCGGCGAGACCGGCGTGCTGGTCGGCGCCCGGCTGCTCACCGTGACGCCGTACCTCGAGGGGGAGTCCGGCCCGGGCGAGTTCGCCGACGACGACCAGCGGGCGCTCGTTGCCCGCGCCGTCGGCGCGCTGCACGCCGCCGAGGCCCCGCCGACCCTGCTCGACTGGGTGCCCGGCCCGCCGCAGCGCGACGACCTGCTCGACCTTCTCGGCCGCCTCGACGAGCCGTGGGAGAGCGGCCCGTACGGCGACCTCGTCCGCGAGGCCCTGCGCGCCGAGGCGCCGCTGCTGCGTGACCTGCTCGCCCGTTTCGACACCCTCGCCGCGGCCGCCGTCGCCCGCCGCGGCACCTGGGTGCCGACCCACGGCGAGCCGCACACCGCCAACGTCCGCTGGACCGCGGCCGGGCCGTTGCTGCTGGACTGGGAGAGCCTGCGCCGGGCGCCGCGCGAGCGCGACCTGCGCGTCGTCCTGTGGGGCGCCGACGGGGCCGAGCCGCTCTCGGCCTACTGCGCCGTCACGGGCCTGGACCCCGACGCGATCGACGGCGACCTCGTCGAGCTGTTCGAGCTCGAGTGGTGGCTGTGGGAGACGGCGTCGTACGCCGTCCGCTTCCACGCCGAGCACGAGGGGGACGCCGACGACGCCCGCTTCGCCCGGTCCTTCCTCGACGAGGTCGTGCCCGCGGTCCGCGCCGTCTGACGCGACCTGTGGGGCGGTGGGTCAGCGCAGGACGGCCTGCTCGATCACCCGGGCCGTGCGAGGTCCGTCGAGGAGGAGGACGTCGTGGTGGATGCCCGGCATCCGGACCACCTCCCACCCGAGGGCGGCGAACCGGTCGACGTCCGCGGGCGGGACGACGAGCCGGGCGTCGTCGGAGAGGACCAGCGTCGACGGGACGACCGGGGCAGCCGGCGGCACCGGGTGCACGGCGACGTCCTGCAGCACGTCCGCGGCCATCGAGCGGTCCCACTGCCGGTGCGCCGCGTCGACGAGCGCGGCGTTCGCCGCGTCGAGCCGCCGGTCGACGCGGTCGTACGCCCACGCCACGACGCCCCGGAGGCCGGGGGTGCGCCAGAAGAGCGTGCCGAGGACGCCGTCCCGGGGGAGGCGGAGCCCGAACCCCGGGTCGAGGTAGACCGCCCGCCGCGGCTGCAGCGACCCCACGGCGTCGGCGACGACCCGGCCGCCGAGGGAGTGCCCGACGACCGCGTCCAGACCGGTCGGCAACGTCTCGACGAGGTCCGCGGCCATCATCGCGAGGCCGTAGCGCTCCCCGGCCGCCGTGTCCGCGCGGGGGCTGGCCCCGTGACCGCGCAGGTCGACGAGAAGGACCGTGAACCGGTCGGGGTCGAGCGCGTCGACGACGTCGGTCCACAGCGGGCCGGAGCCGAGGAAGCCGTGCACGAGGGCGAGCCGGACCGGGCCGTGACCGCGGGTCTCGACGTGCAGCTGCATGACGCCATCGTGCCGTGTGACCAGGCCGACGCGACGCCCGGCGGGACCGCACCCCGGGGGTTCCTAGACTGGCCGGGTGGTGGACGCACCCATCGGCATCTTCGACTCCGGCTTCGGTGGCCTCACCGTGGCCCGCTCGGTGCTCGACCAGCTGCCGCACGAGCCGGTCGTCTACTACGGCGACACGCTCCGCGCGCCGTACGGGCCGCGGCCGATCGCGCAGACCCGCGCCTTCGCGCTGGAGTGCCTCGACCGGCTCGTCGAGCACGGCGTCAAGCTCCTCGTCATCGCCTGCAACACGGCGAGCGCGGCGATGCTCCACGACGCCCGCGAGCGGTACGACGTCCCGGTCGTCGAGGTCATCCGGCCTGCGGTGCGGCGGGCCGCCGCCGCGACCCGCAACCACCGGGTCGGGGTCATCTCCACCCTCGGGACGCACCAGTCCGGCGCGTACGTCGACGCGTTCGCCGCCGCCCCGCACCTCACCGTCACGAGCCACCCGTGCCCGCGGTTCGTCGAGTTCGTCGAGGCGGGCGTCACCGGGGGCAAGGAGCTGCTCGAGGTGGCGCGGGAGTACCTCGAGCCGGTCGCGGCGCAGGGCGTCGACACCCTCGTCCTCGGCTGCACGCACTACCCGCTGCTGACCGGGGTCATCTCCTACGTCATGGGCGAGGACGTCACCCTCGTCTCGTCGGCGGAGGAGACGGCCAAGGACGTCTACCGGGTGCTCGCCGACCACGACCTGCTGCGCCCCGACGACCTCGGCCCGCCGCAGGTCGCGTTCTCGACCACCGGCGACCCGGAGGAGTTCCGCCGGCTGGCCCGGCGCTTCCTCGGTCCGGAGGTGGGGACGGTGTTCGGCAACCTCGGTGACGGGCAGGTCGCCGTACCCCCGGCCGTGGACGGTGCCGCATGAGGCTCACCGTCGTCGGCTGCTCGGGCTCGTTCGCCGGGCCGTCGTCGCCCGCCTCCTGCTACCTGCTGCGCGCCGAGCACGCCGGTCGCACCTGGAGCCTCGCGCTCGACATCGGCGCCGGTGCGCTGGGCCCGCTGCAGCAGCACCTCGACCCGCGCGACCTCGACGCGATCGTCCTCAGCCACCTGCACCCCGACCACTGCATCGACCTGTGCGGCCTGTACGTCGTCCAGCGATACCACCCGGAGGGCCCGAACCGGCCGCTCCCGGTCTACGGTCCGACGGGCAGCGGAAAGCGGATGAGCGAGGCCTACGGCCTCGACGACCCGCACGCGATGGACTCCGAGTTCGACTACCGCGACCTCGTCGACCGGCAGCCGGTCGTCATCGGCCCGTTCGTCGTCACGCCGTACGCCGTCTCGCACCCCCTCGAGGCGTACGGCGTCCGGGTCGAGGTCGACGGGGTCGTGCTCGCCTACACCGGCGACACCGACGTGTGCGACGCGCTCACCCCGCTGATGACCGGCGCCGACCTCGTCCTCGCCGACAGCGCCTTCGTCGCCGGCCGCGACACGGCGAGCGGCGTGCACATGAACGGCGCCCAGTGCGCGCGGACCGCCGTCGAGGCCGGGGGAGTGGGGCGGCTCATGCTCACCCACATCCCGGCCTGGAACGACCCCGAGCAGTGCCGCGCCCAGGCCGCCGAGCACTGGCCCGCCGGCCACGGCGCCGGGCTCGGTGTCGAGCTGGCGCGGCCGGGGACGACGTACGAGCTGTGACCTGCGCGCTGTGACGCGGCGGTAAGCCTCCCGTGAGGTCCGACGGTCGGGAGGCGGCCGGGTGCTCGTTAGCCTGGGAGGCATGACCGACCCCGACGCCACCCCGCGCCACGACGGCCGCGCCCCCGACCAGCTGCGCGAGGTGCGGATCACCCGCAACTGGCTCGACCACGCCGAGGGCAGCGTCCTCGTCGAGTTCGGCCGCACCCGGGTGCTGTGCGCCGCGTCCTTCACCGAGGGCGTGCCGCGCTGGCTCAAGGGCAAGGGCACCGGCTGGGTCACCGCGGAGTACGCGATGCTCCCGCGCTCGACGAACACCCGCTCGGACCGCGAGTCGGTCAAGGGGAAGATCGGGGGTCGCACGCACGAGATCTCGCGCCTCGTCGGGCGCAGCCTGCGCGCCGTCATCGACACCAAGGCGTTGGGGGAGAACACGATCGTCCTCGACTGCGACGTCCTGCAGGCCGACGGCGGCACCCGCACCGCCGCCATCACCGGCGCGTACGTCGCCCTCGCCGACGCCATCGAGGACGCCCGCGCGAAGAAGCTCATCGCGTCCTCGGCCACGCCGCTGACCGGCTCCGTCGCGGCGATCTCGGTCGGCGTCGTCAAGGGCCGTCCCGTCCTCGACCTCGACTACCCCGAGGACTCGACCGCCGAGACCGACATGAACGTCGTCATGACCGGCGACGGCCGCTTCGTCGAGGTCCAGGGCACCGCCGAGGGCGAGCCGTTCGACCGCGAGCTGCTCGGCCGGCTCCTCGACCTCGCCACCGCCGGCTGCGCGACGCTCACGCAGCGTCAGCAGCAGGCGCTCGCCGAGAGCGCGCGGGAGCGCGCATGACGCCGTACGGCGCCCCGGGCGCGGGTCCGACCCTCGTCCTGGCCACCCGCAACGAGCACAAGGTGCACGAGCTGCGCCAGATCCTCGCCGAGCTCGTCGACGACCTCGGCCTGCAGGTCGTCGGCGCCGGCGACGTCGAGGGCGCGCCGGACGTGCCCGAGACCGAGGTGACCTTCGAGGGCAACGCGCGGCTGAAGGCCGTCGCGCTCGCGCGGGCCACCGGGCTGCCCTCGGTCGCCGACGACTCCGGCCTGACCGTCGACGTCCTGGGCGGGTCGCCGGGCGTCTTCAGCGCCCGCTGGTCCGGATCCCTCGTGCCGCAGGACGCGACGCGGCAGGAGCGCGACCGGGCCAACCTGCGCCTCGTCCTCGACCAGGTCTCCGACGTCGCCGACGAGCACCGCGGGGCCGCGTTCGTCTGCGCGGCGGTGCTGGCGATGCCCGACGGGCGCGTCCTCACCACCCGCGGCGAGGTGCGCGGCCGGCTCGTCCGCGAGCCGCGCGGCACGAACGGGTTCGGCTACGACCCCGCCTTCGAGCCCATCCCCGAGGGCGCCGGCGACGAACCCCTGGCACCCCTCGGTGGCGGCCGCACGCTCGCCGAGCACACCGACGAGGAGAAGAACGCGATCTCGCACCGCGGCAACGCCTTCCGGGCGATGGTGCCGCTGCTGCGGGAGGCGTTGAGCACCCGGCACTGACCCGCCAGACCTGAGAGAGACCGCCATGGCCACGACCACCTCGGCCCCGCAGACCCCCGACACGACGCCCCCGCCCACCCCGCGGGACGGCGACGCCCGGGGGCATTGGTGGGTGGCGGCGCTCGACGGGCTCGTCGCCGGGGCGGTGGCCGTCGGTCTCGCGTCGCTGCTGGGCGGGGTGATGACGTGGTCCGGGCTCAGCCAGGGCACGCCGTCGCCGCTCTCGGCCCTGGCCGGCGCCTTCATCGACCGGACGCCGCCGTGGCTGAAGAACCTCGCCGTCTCGACCTTCGGCACCCACGACAAGACGGCCCTGCTCGTCGGGATGGTCGTCGTGCTCGTCCTCGTCTCGGCCGCCGCGGGGGTCCTGGCCCGCCGCGCGCTGACCGCCGGGCTGGTCCTGCTCGTGGTCGGCGGGGTGCTCGCGGCCGGGGCCGTGGTCAGCCGCCCGGACTCCGGCGGCGCCGACGTCGTGCCGACGTTCGTGGGGGTGCTCGCGGGGATCGTCGTCCTGCGCAGCCTGGTGACCACCCGACGGCGTGACCCGTGGGGGACCAGCGGCCTCACCCGACGTCGGGTGCTGCTCGGCGCGGGTGGCCTGCTCGGGGTGCTGCTCGGCAGCCGCCTCGACTCCGGGGTCGGCTCGGCGTCGGCCTCGCGGGCGGCGACCCCCGTGCCGAAGGCCGCGGACCCCGCCCCGGCGGTGACCGGTGCCCAGCTCGACGTGCCGGGCGTCTCGCCGTACGTCGTGCCGAACGGCGACTTCTACCGGATCGACACCGCGTTCGTCGTCCCGCACCTCGACGCGTCGTCGTGGTCGCTCAAGGTCACCGGCGAGGTCGAGCAGGAGGTGAGCCTCGACTGGGCCACCCTCGCTCAGAAGCCGATGGTCGACCGCTACATCACCCTCACCTGCGTCTCCAACGAGGTCGGCGGCGACCTGGTCGGCAACGCCCGCTGGACCGGCTGGCCGGTGCGCGAGCTGCTCGCCATGGCGCGGCCGAAGGACGGCGCCGACATGGTCCTGTCGACCAGCTCCGACGGGTGGACCGCCGGCACGCCGCTCACGGCGCTGACCGACGAGCGCGACGCGCTGCTCGCGGTGGCGATGAACGGTGAGCCGCTGCCCTTCGAGCACGGCTTCCCGGTCCGCCTCGTCGTCCCCGGTCTCTACGGCTACGTCTCGGCGACCAAGTGGGTCACCGAGCTCAAGGTCACCCGGTTCTCGCAGGACGAGGGCTACTGGACCCCCCGGGGCTGGTCGGCCAAGGGGCCGATCAAGACGGCCTCGCGGATCGACGTCCCGCAGGACGGCACCCGCGTCTCGGCCGGCACGGTCGCCGTCGCCGGGGTCGCGTGGGCGCAGCACCGCGGGATCAGCAAGGTCGAGCTCCAGGTCGACGGCGGCGACTGGCGGGCCGCCCGGCTCGCGGCCGAGCCGACCGTCGACGCCTGGCGTCAGTGGGTCTACGAGTGGCCGGCGACCAGCGGCCAGCACACCCTCGCCGTCCGGGCGTACGACGCCGCGGGGCAGCCGCAGCCGGCCACCCCCGCCCCGCCGGACCCCGACGGCGCGCAGGGCTACCACTCGATCCAGGTGACGGTGGCCTGACCCCGGCTTGGTTGCAGGCCGGGACGGTTCTGCTCGGATCGTCGCCGCGCTCGCCGATGAGGGGGCGAGTCGGTCGGTGGCCAACCCCGCTCGCAACGGCCGACGAGGAGGGAGGACCGCCGTGGACCGCGTCCACGAGATCGTCGACCACGCCCGGGTCCGCAGCGTCTTCCAGCCCATCGTGCGCCTCGACGACGCGTCCGTCGTCGCGTACGAGGCGCTGACCCGCGGCCCGGAGGGACCGCTCGAGCGGCCCGACCTGCTGTTCGCCGCCGCCCGCGACGCCGGTCGCCTCGCCGACCTCGACGCCCTGTGCCGGACGACGGCCCTGCGCACCGCCGTGCAGGCGGGCATCCGCGCGCCGCTCGGGCTCTTCGTCAACGTCGAGCCGGAGGTCCTCGACTCCGAGGCGCTCGACGCCCTCATCGACATCGCCCGCACGGCGCCGGGCGGCCTGGACGTCGTCCTCGAGATCACCGAGCGGGCCATCGGCGCACGACCGGCCGAGCTGCTCGCCTGCGTGCGCACCCTGCGCGAGGCGGGCTGGCGGATCGCCCTGGACGACGTCGGCGCCGACGACCTGTCGCTGGCCTTCATGCCGCTGCTGCGCCCCGACATCGTCAAGCTGGACCTGCGCCTCGTCCAGCAGCGCCCGGGCCCGGCCGTGGCCTCGATCATGAACGCCGTCAACGCCTACGCCGAGCGCAGCGGGGCGATCCTCCTGGCCGAGGGCATCGAGACGGCCGAGCACGTCTCCGTCGCGCGCGCCCTCGGGGCGAGGCTGGGGCAGGGATGGCACTTCGGCCGCCCGGCCCCGCGCCCGCCGGTCCCGACGGGCGCTGCGGCCGAGCGGGCCCGCGCCGCGCTGCGGCTGCCGCCGGGCGAGGCCCGCCCGACCCCGGCGTCACCGTTCGCGTGCCTGCCGCCGACCGCCGACGTGCGCACCTCCACCAAGCTACTGCTCGTCGAGCTGAGCAAGCACCTCGAGCGGGAGGCCCTCGCGCACGGCTCCACGTGCGTCGTCGTCTCGACCTTCCAGTACGCCCACCAGTTCACGGCCGCGACGGCCCGCCGGTACGCCGCCCTGGCGGACCGGGTCGGGTTCGTCGCCGCTCTCGGGGCCGGCCTGCCCGTCGAGCCGGTGCCGGGGGTGCGCGGTGCCGACCTGAGCGCCGACGACCCGGTGCGCGACGAGTGGGACGTCGTCGTCATCGCCCCGCACTTCGCGGCGGCGCTCCTCGCGCAGGACCTCGGCGGCCCGGAGGACGACCGGCCCGAGCGCGAGCGGCGGTTCGGCTTCGCGCTGACCTACGACCGGGACGTCGTCACGCGTGCGGCGCACAGCCTGCTCGCCCGCGTCCTGCCCGCCCCGGTGCTCGTGCCCTGACCCCCCGGATCGCGGGTCCGCGTGCCAGAGGGGGGAATCGAACCCCCACGCCCGAAGGCACGGCATCCTAAGTGCCGCGTGTCTACCGTTCCACCACTCTGGCTCGGGACGCGATGCTACCGACCGCCCGCGCGGGGACGGCAGCGGTTTCCCGGCCGGGCGGCGCCGTCCCGCACGGCGGCGGGGGGTCGGCTAGGTTGGTCGGCGAGACGCCGTACGGGGCGTCGTACGGGCACCGCCCGGGCCAGCACGAGAAGGAGACCGACGTGACCGCCAGGCTCGAGCCGGGAGACCAGGCCCCCGCCTTCACCCTGCCGGACGACACCGGTCGCGAGGTCTCGCTCGCGCAGTTCGCCGGGCGCAAGGTCGTCGTCTACTTCTACCCGGCGGCGATGACGCCCGGCTGCACGACGCAGGCCTGCGACTTCAGCGACTCGCTCGACGCGCTCCAGGCGTCGGGGTACGACGTCGTCGGGATCAGCCCCGACAAGCCGGAGAAGCTGGCCGCGTTCCGCGAACGCGACCACCTGACCATCACTCTGCTGTCCGACCCCGACAAGCAGGTGCTCACGGCGTACGGCGCGTTCGGCGAGAAGAAGCTCTACGGCAAGACCGTCGAGGGCGTCATCCGCTCCACCGTCGTCGTCGACGAGGACGGAAAGGTCGCCGACGCCCGTTACAACGTCAAGGCCACCGGGCACGTGGCCAAGCTCCGGAAGGATCTCGGCCTGTGAGGGCCGCGACCACCACCCGCCCCGTGAGGACGACGACATGAGCGACGCGACCAGCGAGCAGCGACCCAAGACCGCGGCCGAGCTCGAGGCCGAGCTGGCCGCCGCGCGCGAGCGCCTCGCGGTCAGCGTCGACGAGCTCGTCACGCGCACGCAGCCGAAGGAGATCGCGCGGCGGCAGAAGGAGAACGCGCGGCTGGCGTTCATCGACGCGACGCGCACGCAGGACGGCGGCTGGCGCGTCGAGCGGCTCGTCGCGGTGGGGGCTGCCGTCGTGGCCGTCGTCGTCGCCTCGGTGCTGCTGCGCCGTCGACGCGGCTGACGGGGACGGCTCCCGTGGCGGACGCCTCCCGCCTGCCGATCCGGATGCTGCACGACCGCGTCCTGGTCTCCCTGGAGCGCGAGGGCGGTGACCGCCGCTCGGGCGGCGGCATCCTCATCCCCGCGACCGCGTCGGTGGGCAAGCGCCTGTCGTGGGCCGAGGTCGTCGCCGCGGGCCCGGCCGTGCGCCAGGTCCAGGTCGGTGACAGCGTCCTGTTCGACCCCGAGGAGCGCAGCGAGGTCGAGCTGCACGGCAAGGACTACGTCCTGCTGCGCGAGCGCGACCTGCACGCCGTCGCCGCGCGCCGCGTGGAGGACGAGGGCACCGGGCTCTACCTCTGAGCGACCCCGCACGACGACGGCCCCGGCTCGAGGAGCCGGGGCCGTCGTGGGTGGTGCGCCGCCAGGGATTCGAACCCCGAACCCAGTGATTAAGAGTCACTTGCTCTGCCATTGAGCTAGCGGCGCAGTGGTCGTCGCGCCAGCGGCGCAACGAGGCACGAGATTACACCAGCGGCGGGAGCGGAACGAAATCGGCTCTGCCGCGAGGGTGGTCGGCCTCAGGTCTCGTCCCAGCGCCCGTCCCACGGCTCGCCGTACGGCGCCTCGGGGTCATCCCCGCGCTCGGCCCGCCGTCGGGCGCCGACCTGGACGACGAGACCGGTGCCGACGAGCAGGACCACCCCGACGAGGCTCGCGACGAGCAGGCCTGGGTGGATGCCGAGCGGGCCGTCGTCGCCCGCGTCCTCGTGCTGCTCGGCGCCGCGGCCGGCGGTGAGCGTCTGGGCGGGGGAGGGTGTCGTCCGCGGCGTCGAGACGGGGGCCGACGCGCCGGCGCCGCCGCCGGAGCCCCGCGCGGCGGCGAGCGTGACGAGCAGGCCGAGCACCAGCGAGCCGAGCAGTGCGGCGGCCAGGCCCAGCGCGACGGCGCGGTCGTGCCGCTGCCTCCCCAGGAACATGCGGCCATTGTCAGCCCTGCGCCGCCGACTCGCGCGGGCCGGTCCGGGAAAGGCGGTCATGAGCACCCCGTCGGACCTTGTACAGTTGTCGTCGCCGCAGCACCCCGGTGCGCGGCCGATGGTGGGTGTAGCTCAGCTGGTAGAGCACCGCGTTGTGGTCGCGGTGGTCGCGGGTTCAAGTCCCGTCACTCACCCCACGTCGACGAAGCCCCCGACCTGCGTGAGGTCGGGGGCTTCGTCGTCCGGCGAGCGCGACCCGCGGACGACGGCGAAACCTCCCTCGGGTTGGCAGGATCGAGCCATGACGCCGTCCGGTCAGGTCGCCATCCGCCTCCCGCTCGCGCTGCGGGTGGTCGTCGCCGCGTTCCTCGCGGTCTGGGTGGGCGCGATCGTCTGGACGACGGTCGTCCACCCCCACGGCTCCTCGGTCGTCGTCGGGGTGGTGATGTGCGCCTTCGGCGTCGCGCTCGGGTACCGGATCCTGCGCCTGGGCGTCAGCAGTGGAGAGGACGGGGTCCTGCACGTCCACAACCCGTGGGCCAGCAGGGACCTCTCTCGCGGGGAGATCGAGGAGTTCCGGACCGGGACCGACGGCGGACGACGTCTGGGCCAGCGCCGCGTCATGGCCCTCCTGCGCGACGGGACGGCCTACAACCTCGACGTCTGCCAGGCGCCCCCCTTCGGCGTCGGCTCGACCCGGATGAGCCGGCAGCTCGACCAGCTGAACTCCTGGCTCCGCGCGCGCTGACCCCCACCACCCGGCCCACGTCCGCGACTGCTCCGTCCATCGCGACGGACGCCCCCGGTGACCGCGCCCCCGCGAGGGTCGCACGCCGCAACTAGGCTCGTGAGGTGCGGATCACTCCACCCCGGCGCCTCCTCGTCCTGCTCGTCCTGGTGCTGGGCGCGCTGACGTCCTCGGCGGCGTCCGCGCAGGCCGCCGTACGGGGCGCCGTGGAGACCGCGCCGTCGGCGACCGGGCCGGTCGTCCGGGTCGGGACCGAGGGCACGTACCCGCCCTTCACCTACGTCGACCCGCGCACGCAGCAGCTGACCGGCTACGACATCGAGGTCATGCAGGCGGTCGCCAAGAAGAACGGCTGGCAGCTGCAGTTCCAGCAGACGACGTTCGACTCGATCTTCCCGGCGCTCGACGCCAAGCGGATCGACGCCGTGGCCAACCAGATCACGATCAACGCGGACCGCCAGGCGCGCTACCTCTTCACTCAGCCCTACACCTACTCGCGCGGCGTCGTCGTGGTCGCCGCCGGCAACACGAGCATCAAGAGCCTGGCCGACCTCAAGGGGAAGACCGCAGCCGAGTCCGAGACGAGCAACTGGGCCCAGGTCGCCCGCGACGCCGGCGCGAACGTCCAGTCGGTGGAGGGGTTCGCCCAGGCCGCCGAGCTGCTCAAGCAGGGCCGTGTCGACGCGATCGTCAACGACAACATCGCCGTCCTCGACTACCTCGCCTCCACCGGGTCGAAGGACGTGAAGATCGTCGGCAACACCGGCGCCGACGTCAGCAAGCAGGCCCTGGTCTTCCGCCAGGACGAGTCGGCGCTGCGCGACCAGGCCGACGCGGCACTGAAGACCCTGGCCGCCGACGGCACGCTGAAGGCCATCTCGGAGAAGTACTTCAAGGCCGACGTCTCGGTCGAGAGCAGCGGCGGCACCGGCCCGACGCTCAGCGGCTCCGACACCCGCAGCACCCTCCAGGTCCTGCGGGACACCGCCTGGCCGATGCTCAAGGGGCTGCTGCTCGGGACGATCCCGCTGACGGTCATCAGCTTCGTCGTCGGGATGGTCCTCGCCCTGACCGCGGCCCTCGCGCGGTTGTCCCCGAATCCGTTGCTGTCCGGGCCGTCCCGCGTCTACATCTCCCTCATCCGCGGCACGCCGCTGCTGGTCCAGCTGTTCATCATCTTCTACGGCCTGCCCCAGATCGGGGTGAAGATCCCCAGCTACCCCGCGGCCGTCATCGCGCTGAGCCTCAACGTCGGTGGCTACGCCGCCGAGATCATCCGCGGCTCGATCCTGTCGGTGCCCCGCGGCCAGTACGAGGCCGCGACCACCATCGGGATGGGTTACGGCCAGGCGATGCGGCGCATCGTGCTCCCGCAGGCCGCGCGGATCGCCGTACCGCCGCTGGGCAACACGTTGTTGTCGCTGATCAAGGACACCTCGCTCGCGTCGGTCATCCTCGTCACCGAGCTGTTCCGCGAGGCGCAGAACGCCGCCGCGCCGAGCGGGCAGTTCCTGCCGCTCTACCTCTTCGCCGCGCTCTACTACTGGGTCGTGTGCTGGCTGGTCTCGTCGGGCCAGAAGAGACTCGAGCACCGACTGGAGAGGTACGCCGTATGAGCACCGACCCGCTCATCGAGGTCCGGGGGCTGCGCAAGGCCTTCGGCGACAACGAGGTGCTGCGCGGCATCGACCTCACCGTGCCCGAGGGCTCGGCGACGACCCTGCTCGGGCCGTCGGGCTCGGGCAAGACCACGGTCCTGCGCTCCCTCAACGTGCTCGAGACCCCGGACGCCGGCGTGGTCCGCATCGGGGACGCCTCCGTCGACTTCGGGGAGCGGGCCGACGCGAGGACCCGGCGCGAGGAGGTCCGGGCCCTGCGGGCGCGCAGCGGCATGGTGTTCCAGTCCCACCACCTGTTCCCGCACAAGACGGTGCTGCAGAACCTGCTCGAGGGCCCGGTGCAGGTGCAGCGCCGCGACGTCGACTCCGCCACCGCCGACGCCCGCGCCCTGCTGGAGCAGGTCGGGCTCGCCGGCCGCGAGGACGCCTACCCGGCCCAGCTCTCCGGAGGCCAGCAGCAGCGGGTCGGCATCGCCCGGGCGCTCGCGCTCAAGCCGCAGGTCGTCCTGCTCGACGAGCCCACCTCGGCCCTCGACCCCGAGCTGGTCGGCGAGGTCCTCGCCGTCATCCGCGACCTCGCCGCTCAGGGGTGGACCCTCGTCGTGGTCACCCACGAGATCCGCTTCGCCCGCGACGTCGCCGACCAGGTGCTCTTCCTCGACCAGGGCGTCATCGCCGAGCGGGGCGGCCCCGAGGTGCTCACCGACCCGCGCGAGGAGCGGACGCGGCAGTTCCTGTCGCGCGTGCTGGCGGCCGGCTGAGCGTCGTCGTGGCCGAGGTCGATCCCGAGGACGACTCGATCGAGCGGTTCGTCGTGTACCACTACCGCTACGACCCGCAGCGCTCCGAGCGCCGGAACGTGGTCGTGGCGGCGTACGACGACGCCGGCGAGTTCGAGGCCCGGGTCGACCACGAGAACGCACGGCTGAGGGGTCGAGCCGCCAGGGGCGAGAGGATCGACCCCCGCGAGCACATCAGCGGCACGGTCCTGCCGCCCGGCTACGCCCGGCTCGCCGCTCGGGCACGGCTGGTGCGGCGGGCCAACGTCCGGGGGGTGGCGCCCGGCCGTCGTCTGGACCGGCTGGAGCTGCCGGACTCGGTGGCCGTGCTCCGACCCGTCACCGAGCAGGACGACCCGGACGCCGCATCCCGCGAGAGGTGAGGGCCCGGCACCAGTAGGTCGGTCAGGCCGGGTCGGGCCAGCCGTGCGTCGTCGTGACGCGACCGTCGGCGCCGTCGAGCCGGGCGGGCACGCCTTGGGCGCCCAGCCACGCGGGCGCGGCCTCGCCGAGCACGATCGCCGCGGTCGACGCGGCGTTGGCCTCGACGCACGTGGCGCCGGCGCAGGACACCTGGGCCCACGTCGTCGGCGCGGTGTCGCCGGTGCGCGGGTCGAGCACGTGGTGTCGCAGCTCGGCACCGACCTGCCAGGTCCGCAGCCGCGTCGAGGAGGTCGCCAGTCCCTGCCCGGTCGTCGTGACCACCTGGCGTACGACGCCCTCGGCGTCGCGGACCCCGACCTCCCACCCGCCGGGCGGCACCTCGCCGCCGACCGCCACGTCGCCACCGAGGTTGACCAGGAACCCACCGGGGAGGCCCTCGGCCAGCCGGGCCGCGAGCAGGTCGGCGGCGTGGGCCTTCGCGGTGGCGCCGAGGTCGAGCAGGGTCCCGGCGGGGACGGTGAGGACGCGGCCGCGCAGGACGACGTCGCGCCACGTCACCGGCGGCTCGAGCGGGGCCAGCACGAGCCGGGGCAGGTCGGCCGCGTGGCGGACGGGGCGGGTCCGCGGCGCAGTGGCCATCGAGCGGGCGGGCGCCGGCGCGAGCGCCGGTCGTGCCGCGCGACGTCGTACGGACTCGAGGTCGTCGTCGTAGCCGGCGCGCTCCATCGCCCGCCCGAGGGTGGGGTCGACGAGTCCGTCGGTGAGCCGGGCGGCGTGCAGCGCGGCGGCGACGCAGGAGGCGAGCAGGGCCGAGACGCGGACGGTGACGGTGGCCAGCCCGGGCAGCGGCGCCAGCGCCGCGATACGCCGGACCTCCGAGTCCGCGCGGAACCGCGAGGCGGCGCGGTCGAGGTCGTCGACGAGGGCACGGGCCACCCGACCCGCCTCGGCGAGCGCCTCGGCCCGCGTGACGTGCACGCGGTGGTGGCAGCCGATGGCGTCGAAGGCCACCACCGGGTCCTCACCGATCCCGGTGTCACCGAGCGCGACCGACGGCCTCGCTGCGACGGCGGTCACGACGACCTCCGCGCGAGCAGCGCCCGCGCCGGGCAGAGCGTCACCGCGGTGGCGACGTGGGACGGGTCGGGCTCGACGCCGGCGTGGACGATCGGGTAGCCCCACTCGTCGAGGGTCACGGCGCCCTCGAGGATCCCGGCGCAGACCCCGTGCCCGGTGCAGGCCACCCGGTCCACGACGACGGCCGGGGCGGCGGGTCGGGGGCTCACGACCGGGCTCCGGTCGCTGGGGCGCCGTACCGGCAGGAGCCCTGACGGTGGGCGTCGACCTCGGTGGCGAAGACGCGCAGCGCGCTCGCGGCGTAGCCGGCGACGCCGTCGGGGAAGCGGCAGGCGCCGCGGCCCGGCAGCAGGCCGAGCCGCCCGCGCAGCCGGCGCAACCCCGCCGCGTCGAGCCAGCCGGCGGCGAGGTCGTCCAGGTCGTCGGCGACCGCGGGCAGGCCGAACATGCACGGCCCGCACTGGCCGGCGGACTCGCCGGCCGCCCAGCGCACGGTGGCGGCGACGTGCCGCACGGGGCACCCGCCGTCGGCGAGGACGTGGACGACACCGGGGCCGGGACCGATCCCGTACGGCGCCAGGCCCTGCCGGGACCACACGGCTCCCCGGGCCTCCTCCGCGCTCAGCCACCCCCCGCTGAGGCCACCGACGTTGATTCCCACGACGCGACCGGTCGGACCGCCCGCCGCCTCGACGAGGTCGCGGACGCCGATGCCGGCGGAGGTCTCGAGGACACCGGGGGAGGCGACGTCACCACCGACGGCGACCAGGCGCGGGCCCGGCTCGGCGACCGTCCCGACGGAGCGGAACCATGCAGCACCGCGCTCGGCGACCCCCGCGACGAGCCACAGCGTCTCGGCGTTGAGGACGAGGGTGGGCCGCAGCCGGCGTCCCTCGCTGTCGCGGCCACCGAAGGAGACCGGCTGGTGCTTGGTCACCGGCCGGGCCAGGCCGCCGTGCGCGAGCGCGACGAGCGAGCTCTCCTCGGAGGAGACGTAGCGGTGCGGCACCTCGAGGACGTCGAGGCCGGCCGCGTGCAGCCGGGCGGCGGTGCGCGAGTCGCGGTGCGCGGCCCAGCGGGCGGGACGCCCGCCGGTGACCAGAGCGGCGCCGCGGCGCACCTCGTCGAGCCGTTCGGCGACGAGCCACGCGTCCTTGCCGGCGCCGAGCTCGCCGTCGCAGCAGTTGACGACCATGTCGGCGCCGGAGTCCAGCGCGGAGCGCAGCTTGGTCGCGGTGCTGAACGACGCGCCGCCGCGGCCGGTCAGCCCGGCGGCCTCGAGCAGGTCGGCCAGGGCGGCGCGGTCGTGGCGGCCGGTGGCGCGGGCGAGGCCCGCGGTGGCGGTCACGACCACTCCTGCGCGAGGACGGCGGACCGGCGCTCGCGGTCGGGGTCGGTCGCGCCGACCCGCCAGACCAGCGCCGCGGCGCCGACGACGGCGCAGGCGATGGTCGTGCCGCGCAGCAGCGGCTCCGAGGACGTCCCGAGCGCGAGCCCGTGGATCAGCGCCATCGGCCAGAAGGCGTACGCCGCCCAGTGCACCGTGCGCCACGCGCGCTCCGGCAGGCGGTGGCGCAGCAGCGAGGTGGCGACGAGCGCGAGGACGATGTCGAAGGCGAGCGTGCCCAGCCCGACCCACGCCGTCTCGTAGCCGGACGTGAACGGCACCAGCGCGGAGACCAGGTCGATGTTGACGTAGGTCTCGGCGATCGCGGTCGCGATGTGCACGAGGAGGAAGAGGCTCGCGCCGAGGGCCAGGGAGCGGTGCAGGCCGATGACGACGGCCGAGCGCACCCCGCGCGGCGGGCGCCGGGAGGCGGTGAGCATGCCCAGCACGACGACGGCGGTCAGCAGCGTGATGCTCGCGACGCCGGTCGCCCGCGAGGCGTACCAGAGGATCTCGTTCACGGGAGGGCTCCTGTCCTGGTCCCGCTCAGGAGCCGCTGGTCTGCGACTGGCCCGACGAGGAGGACGACGAGCCCAGCGACCCGGTGCTGCCGAACCCCGAGGAGCCAGTCGAGCCGTTCGAGCTCGACGAGCTCGAGGACTGGTCGGACGAGGAGGACGTCGTGCCGCCGGTCGTCCCGGACGTGGTGCTCGAGGAGGTCGTCCCCGACGAGGCGACCGTCGAGGCGCTCGCGTCCGAGGCGAGGTGCAGGCCGACACCGCCGGCGACGAGGGTGGCGGACAGCAGCACGCCGGCGGTCCAGCGGCGGGTGCTGCGCAGGGCGCGGGGGGTGGCGGGCATGGCGGGCTCCTGAGGGGGCGGCGCTCGCGCGGTGCGAGCGGCTTCAGGAACGATGCTGGGCGCGCTGTCTTGGCGATTCCTTTGAAGGCCCCCTGCCCGGGGGATGACCTCCCAGAAACCTCTGAGAAAGCGTCAGGGGTCCGCGTCAGGACCCCGAGGTCAGGACTCGGCCGGACCGACCGCGTGCTGCGCGGCGAGCGCGCGCGCGGTCGCCGAGTCCGGTCCCGGCTGGGGGACGAAGACGGCGGCGCGGTAGTAGCGCAGCTCGGCGATCGACTCGCGGATGTCGGCGAGCGCACGGTGCCCGCCGTGCTTCTTCGGCGCGTTGAAGTAGGCCCGGGGGTACCAGCGCCGGGCCAGTTCCTTGACCGACGAGACGTCGATGATCCGGTAGTGCAGGTGCCCCTCGAGCCGCGGCATGTCGCGCGCGAGGAACCCGCGGTCGGTGGCGACGGTGTTGCCGCCGAGCGGCGCCTTGCGCGCCTCCGGCGCCCACTGGGCGACGTACTCCATCACCTGGTCCTCGGCCTCGGCGAGGGTGACGCCCTTGTCGAGCTCGGTGAGCAGCCCCGAGGTGGTGTGCATCGTGCGGACGAAGTCGTCCATCTGCTCCAGCGCCGCCGCGGGCGGCTTGACGACGACGTCGACGCCGTCGCCCAGCTGGTTCAGCTCGAAGTCGGTCACGAGGACGGCGACCTCGACGAGCGCGTCGCGCTCGAGGGACAGGCCGGTCATCTCGCAGTCGACCCAGACGATGCGGTCGGTGCCGGCGCGGTCGGTGGACTGGCTCACGGGGACACAGTAGGGCGCGGCGGGGGTGGCGTCCGGCAGCCCCGCGGTGCCGGACGCGCCGTACGGGGTCCCACTAGGCTCCGTGGGCATGTCGACAGGGGACCCGCGGTGGAGCACCGCCGGCAACGTCACCTCCCGTCCGACGGTGCGTCGCGTGCTGCTGTACGGCGTCGTCGTCGCCCTCTTCCTGCTCTGCTGGGCCGTGCTGGGCCGCGTGTTCAGCACCGGGTTCGGGCTGCAGACGACGGTGCTCGCCGCCCTGTTCGCGGCCATCCCGCTGCTCGTCGTCATCCCGACCTACCTGTGGATCGACCGCTACGAGGCCGAGCCCAACCGCTACCTCGCCTTCGCCTTCCTCTGGGGGGCGCTGTGCGCGACGGTCGGTGCGCTCTTCCTCAACACGTTCTTCTCCATCGCCCTCGTCCTGCTGGGGGAGGGGCAGGAGCAGGCCGACCTGCTCGGCGCGACGGTGAGCGCGCCGATCGTCGAGGAGGGCCTCAAGGGCCTCGGCATCCTGCTCATCGTCCTGGTGCGGCGGCGCCAGTTCGACGGCATCGTCGACGGGATCGTCTACGCGGGGATGGTCGGCGCGGGGTTCGCCTTCACCGAGAACATCCTCTACCTGGGGCGGATGTACGCCGAGTACGGCACCCAGGGCCTGACCGCGCTGTTCCTCCTGCGCTGCGTCATGGGGCCGTTCGCGCACCCGCTGTTCACGTCGATGACCGGGATCGGGCTCGGCGTCGCCGTCTCGCTCGTGCGCACCCGCGGGACGAAGGTGCTCGCCGGGCTGGCCGGGTACCTCGCCGCGGTGGGTCTGCACGCGCTGTGGAACCTCAGCGCCTCGACCGGCAACCTGCTCGGTCTCTACGTCCTGGTCCAGGTGCCGATCTTCCTCGGGTACGTCGCCACGCTGGTCTGGGCGCGCACCCGCGAGGGCCGCCAGATCCGGCTCTACCTGTCCCAGTACGCCGACGCCGGCTGGCTCGGCCACCAGGAGGTCGCCATGCTCGGGTCCCTGCCCGCCCGGCGCAACGCCCGGACCTGGGCGCGCGCCACGGGCGGAGCGCCGGCGCTGGCGTCGATGAAGGCCTTCCAGGACGCCGCCTCAGACTTGGCCCTGCTGCGCTCGCGGATCGTCCGCGGCGTCGCCGAGCCGCAGGCGCAGACCCGCGAGCGCGAGCTGCTCGACTCGCTCGTCGCGCACCGGGCCGCCTTCACGGGGACGGCGGCCTTCGCCCGGCGCTGACCCGGACCCGGGTACGGCGCCCCCGGCAGGACTCGAACCTGCAACCTGCGGATTAGAAGGCCGCTGCACTATCCGTTGTGCTACGAGGGCTGGTGGCGCGTCGCGCCGACCGCGCAGTCTAGGCGCCCGGCGGGTCCGCGTGCCCGCTGCCGACGTCTGCGCCGGTGCGCTCCGCGGCGAGGGCGGCGGCGACCCGGGCGACGAGGTCCAGCGGCAGGTCGTCGTACGGGAAGCGGAGGGTGCCCTTGCGGGCGCGGTACGGCGCCGTCTCCTCGGCGAGCGCCTCGGGGACGGGGTAGAGCGAGAGGTGCTTCGCCCACGCGCCCCAGTGCACGGGAACCCGGCCGTCGACCGCGACGGCCGGCATCGCGTAGGCGATCGTCTCGACGCCGCCGGGGACCGCGTCGAGGACCGTGCGACGCACCTGCTCGGCGACCGTCCGGCGCGGCTCGGGCAGCGCGGCGACGTACGCGTCGACGTCGGCCGGGCCGGGCATGCCCGGATCGTCCCACCCGGGTGGCGCGGCGGACAACGGGGCAGAGGGCCCGACATGCGAGGATCGGGCGACCAGAGCCGCCCCGACGGTGCGTCGGTTGATGGGGAAGCGCGGCTGTTGGGAGGATTCGGGGCATGACGGGGACGGCGACGGCGACACGGGAGGCCGAGGCGCTGCTGGCCGCCGTCCGCGCCCTGCGGGGGACCGTCGCGGCGTCCGCGTTCCCGGTCCCCACCGCCTCGGCCGCCGCGGCCACCCGCACCCGCGACGAGCTGGTGCACCAGCTCGACGACTACGTCCTGCCGAGACTGACCTCGCTCGACGCGCCGCTGCTGGCCGTCGTCGGCGGCTCGACGGGGGCGGGGAAGTCGACCCTCGTCAACTCGGTCGTGGGGGAGCGGGTCACCACGCCCGGCGTCCTACGCCCCACCACCCGCTCACCCGTCCTCGTCCACGCCCCGGACGACCGGGCCTGGTTCGCCGACGACCGGGTGCTGCCCGCGCTGCACCGGGTGAGCGGCGCCGACGCCGTCGAGGGCACCGACTCGCTGCGGCTCGTCGCGGCGCCGACCCTGCCGGCCGGCCTCGCCCTCGTCGACGCGCCCGACATCGACTCCGTCGTGGCGGCCAACCGGGCGCTGTCGCGCCAGCTGCTGGCCGCCGCCGACCTGTGGCTCTTCGTCACCACCGCGGCCCGGTACGCCGACGCCGTGCCGTGGGACCTGCTGCACCAGGCCCGCGAGCGCGGGACGGCCGTGGCGGTCGTCCTCGACCGCGTCCCCGCCGAGGCGGTCGACGAGATCCGCGACCACCTGGGCGCGATGCTCGCCGAGCAGGGCCTGCAGCGCACCCCCGTCTTCACCGTCGTCGAGGGCCTGGGCGACGATGGGGCGCTGCCCGAGGAGCAGGTCGGCCCGCTGCGCTCCTGGCTCGTCGCGCTCGCCCACGACCAGCACGCGCGGCACGAGGTCGTCCGGCAGACCCTCCAGGGGGCGCTGGCCTCGCTCGACGCCCGGGTCACCTCGCTGGCGGCCGCCGCGCGAGAGCAGGACGCCGCGGCCGCCGAGCTGCACGACGTCACCGCCACCGCCTTCGCGGCCGCCGCCCGGTCCGTCTCCGACGGGATGGGCGACGGGCGGCTGCTGCGCGGCGAGGTGCTGGCCCGGTGGCAGGAGTTCGTCGGCACGGGCGAGTTCTTCAAGCAGGTCGAGTCGACGGTCTCGCGCGTGCGCGACCGGCTCGTCGGCGCCCTCAAGGGCCGCGCCGACCGCGCCGACGGGCTCGGCGACGCCCTCCAGGGCGGGGTCGCCACGCTCGTGCGGGCCGAGGCCCAGGGGGCGGTGTCGAGCACGACCGCGCGCTGGCGGGCGCTGCCCGGCGGGACCGACGTCCTCGAGGCCGACCCCGCTCTGTCGCGGCCGTCGGACGACCTCGCCCGGCGGGTCGAGTCGCTCGTGCACGACTGGCAGGGCGACGTCCTCGACCTCGTGCGCACCGAGGGCCAGGACCGGCGCACCCGCGCCCGGGTGGCGGCGTACGGCGTCAACGCGCTCGGGACGGTGCTCATCCTCGTCACCCTCGCCACCACCGGCGGCCTGACCACCGCCGAGGTCGGCATCGCTGGCGGGACGGCGGTGCTCGGGCAGCGGCTGCTCGAGGCGATCTTCGGCGACCAGGCCGTGCGCACCCTCGCCGAGCGCGCCCGTCGCGCCCTCGTCGCGCGGGTCGAGACGCTCTACGCGCAGGAGCAGAGCCGGTACGACGCCGCCGTGGCGGCGCTCGCCGTCCCCGCCGGCCAGGACGCGGCGCTGACCGCCGCCGTGGACGCGGTGCGGGAGGTGCGGTGAGTCCGCTGCTCATGGGCTCGCGCACGGCGCCGGCCCCCGACCCCGGCGTGCTGCTCGCCCGCGCCGGTGACCTCGCCGCGGCCGTCGTCGACGGCGGGGCCCAGCTGCCGCCCGAGGACGCCGGCGCCGCGCAGGAGGTCGTCGAGAAGGTCCGCGACCGGGTCCGGCTCGGAGACGGACACGTCGTCGCCGTCCTGGCCGGGGCGACCGGCAGCGGCAAGTCGTCGCTCTTCAACGCGCTCGTCGGCCACGACGTCTCGCCGGTCGGGGTGCGCCGACCGACGACGTCGACCCCCGCGGCGGCCGTGTGGGGCGACGCCCCCGCCGCGGAGCTGCTCGACTGGCTGGGCATCGAGCGGCGGCACGGCGTCGACCCGACCGACCGGCTCGGCGGCGTGGTCGGTTCGCTCGACGGGCTGCTGCTCGTCGACCTGCCCGACCTCGACTCGCGCGAGACCGCGCACCGGCTCGAGACCGACCGCCTGCTCGAGCGGTGCGACGTCTTCGTCTGGGTCACCGACCCGCAGAAGTACGCCGACGCGGTGCTGCACGACGACTACGTGCGCCGGCTCGCCGACCACGAGGCCTCGATGCTCGTCGTGCTCAACCAGGCCGACCGGCTCGGCGGCACCGACGACGTGCGGGCCTGCCGCGACGACCTGCGCCGGCTCCTCACCGACGACGCGGTCGAGCCGACCGCGGTCCTCACGACGTCGGCGGTGACCGGCGCGGGCGTCGACGAGCTGCGTCAGCGGCTGGCCAACACCGTCGCCGGCCGCGCCGTCGTCCACCACCGCCTCGCCACCGACCTCGGCGGCGCCGCCCGGGCGCTGCGCCGTGGGGTCGGTGACACCGAGCCCGCCCTGGAGGGGGAGGCGTCCTACGGCGGCCTCGTCACCGCCCTCGGACGGGCCGCCGGGGTGCCGGTCGTGCTCGACGCCGTCGAGGCCGACCACCGGCGGGCCTCGCTCGCCCGCACCGGCTGGCTGTTCACCCGGTGGCGGCGCCACCTGTCCGCGGACCCCCTGACCCGGCTGCGCCTCGGTGTCGGCGCGATCCCCGGGGTCGCCGGGCTGCGCGGGGAGGACGTGCGCGGCGACGTCCGCGCCCTGCTCGGCCGCTCGTCGCTGCCCGCCCCGTCCGCGGGCGCGCGCTCGGCCGTGCGGCTGGCGACGACGGACCTCACCGACCGGGCCTCGCAGGGGCTGCCGCTGCGGTGGGCGCAGGCGGTGCAGGACACCGCGTCACCGGACCGCACCCGGCTGGAGGAGCGCCTCGACCGGGCGGTGACGGGGACCTCGCTGCGGGTGCCCGACCCCCTCTCGTGGCGGGTGCTCGGCGCGCTGCAGTGGGGGCTCGGCGCTGCCGCCGTGCTCGGGCTGCTGTGGGCGCTGGCCGTGTTCGTCGTCGCGTGGTTCCGGCTCCCCACCCTCCCGGGCGTCGACCTGGGGCCGCTGCCGCTGTGGCTCGTGCTGCTCGTCGTCGGCGTCGTCGGTGGGCTGGGGCTCGCCGCGCTCGGGCGGGTGCTGGCCGGGCGGGGCGCCGTACGACGACGCCGGCTGGTCGCTCGGCGCCTCGACGAGGCGGTGGGCGAGGTCGCCGTCGAGCAGGTCGTCGACCCGGTGCGGGCGGTCCTGGCCCGGCACGCCCGGGTGCGCACGCGGCTGGACTCGGCGCTGCCCGACCCCCGCTGACCGGCGGCGACCCGCGTCGAGCGGCGCCGTCGTCCACAACCCCCGGGGGTCGGGCGGTCGTCCACAGGGGTCGGTTCGCCGGCCGCCGGCCGGGGGGCGCTGCTGCCGATGCTGGTCCCGTCACCACCACGGGTGGTGACGGACCACGACGAGCAGCAGGAGCAGCAGATGAACGAGAGCTTCGTGACGGTGTGCGGCAACGTCGTCGCCGACCCGCAGAGCCGCACGACCAAGCAGGGCAAGGTCTTCGCGTCCTTCCGGGTCGCCTCGACGACCCGCCGCTACGACCAGGGCCTGGGCGCCTTCGTCGACGGCAGCACCAACTTCGTCAACGTCGTGGGCTTCAACGCCCTCGGCGCCAACGTCATGGGCAGCCTCAAGAAGGGTGACCCGGTCATCGTCTACGGGCGGCTGCGGGTCAACCAGTACCAGGCGACCGACGGCACGCCGCGCACCTCGGTCGAGGTCGACGCCCACGCGGTGGGGCACAACCTCACCCGGGGGCTCAGCGCGCTGACCAGGCTCGGCCGGCCGCAGGGCGAGCCGGTCGACCGGCTCGCGGACCCGGTGATCACCGGGAGCTTCGACGACGACGCGGCGCAGCCGGTGGACCCGGGGCCGGACGTGGCGGACCTCGAGGAGGCGCTCGACGGCGACCCGTGGGCGACCGGCTCGGGCACCGCGTCGTCCGGCGAGCTGCGCGAGGAGGACGCCGACACGGACGCGTACGTCGTCACCCCGGGCTGAGCCCGGGGGCCCGCGAGGCCCGCGATTGGGTGGGGCCGCGACGCGTCGATAGCCTTGACGTCATGCCCGAGTTCATCTACGTCATGACCAAGGCGCGCAAGGCGCACAACGAGAAGGTCATCCTCGACGACGTGACGATGTCGTTCTACCCGGGGGCGAAGATCGGCGTCGTCGGTCCGAACGGCGCGGGCAAGTCCACGATCCTCAAGATCATGGCCGGCCTCGACCAGCCCTCGAACGGCGAGGCGCGTCTCGCGGCCGGCGCCAGCGTCGGCATCCTGCTCCAGGAGCCGCCGCTCAACGAGGAGAAGACGGTCCTCGGCAACGTCGAGGAGGGTGCGGGCGAGATCAAGGCCAAGCTCGACCGCTACAACCAGATCTCCGTCGAGATGGGGGAGCCGGACGCCGACTACGACGCCCTGCTCGCCGAGATGGGCACCCTCCAGGAGGAGATCGACCACGCCGACGCGTGGGACCTCGACACCCAGCTCGAGCAGGCGATGGACGCGCTGCGGTGCCCGCCGCCGGACGCCGACGTCACCGTCCTGTCCGGTGGTGAGCGCCGCCGCGTCGCCCTGTGCAAGCTGCTCCTGCAGAAGCCCGACCTGCTGCTGCTCGACGAGCCGACCAACCACCTGGACGCCGAGTCGGTGCAGTGGCTCGAGCAGCACCTCGCCTCGTACCCGGGCGCCGTCCTGGCCGTCACCCACGACCGGTACTTCCTCGACAACGTCGCCCAGTGGATCGCCGAGGTCGACCGCGGGCGGCTCTACCCCTACGAGGGGAATTACTCGACCTACCTGGAGAAGAAGGCCGAGCGCCTGACGGTCCAGGGCAAGAAGGACGCCAAGCTCCAGAAGCGCCTCAAGGACGAGCTCGAGTGGGTGCGCTCGAACGCCAAGGGTCGCCAGGCCAAGAGCAAGGCGCGCCTGGCCCGCTACGAGGAGATGGCCGCGGAGGCCGAGCGCACCCGCAAGCTCGACTTCGAGGAGATCCAGATCCCGCCGGGCCCGCGCCTGGGCTCGACCGTCATCGAGGTCAAGGACCTCAAGAAGGGCTTCGGCGACCGGGTTCTCATCGACGGGCTGTCCTTCTCGCTGCCGCGCAACGGCATCGTCGGCGTCATCGGCCCCAACGGCGTCGGCAAGACCACGCTGTTCAAGACCATCGTCGGGCTCGAGGAGCCGGACGGCGGGTCGGTCAAGGTCGGCGAGACGGTCGACATCTCGTACGTCGACCAGGGTCGTGAGGGCCTGGACCCGAAGAAGAACCTCTGGGAGACCGTCTCCGACGGGCTCGACTACATCAAGGTCGGCCACGTCGAGATCCCGTCGCGGGCCTACGTCTCGCAGTTCGGCTTCAAGGGCCCGGACCAGCAGAAGCCGACCGGGGTGCTCTCCGGTGGCGAGCGCAACCGGCTCAACCTCGCCCTCACCCTCAAGCAGGGCGGCAACCTGCTGCTGCTCGACGAGCCGACCAACGACCTCGACGTCGAGACCCTCGGCTCGCTGGAGAACGCGCTGCTGGACTTCCCGGGCTGCGCGGTCGTCATCAGCCACGACCGGTGGTTCCTCGACCGGGTCGCGACGCACATCCTCGCCTACGAGGGCACCGAGGAGAACCCGTCGTCGTGGTACTGGTTCGAGGGCAACTACGAGTCCTACGAGGCCAACAAGGTCGAGCGGCTCGGCCCCGACGCGGCCCGCCCGCACCGGGTCACCCACCGCAAGCTCACCCGCGACTGAGCCACCGGCGCGCGCCGGACGCAGATCCGCCACCCGAGCCCCGGCCCGGGTGGCGGATCTGCGCCGTCCGCTCGCCCGATGCGCGGGCGAGCACCGTCCTCCACACTGTGAGGCATGGGACACCTCCTGCTCGTCGTCGGCCTGGCCGTCGGCGTGCTCGGGGCCCTGGGCTGGCGCCGGCGTCGTGACGCCGGCGCGGCGCCCGACCCGACCCCGCCCGCCCAGGGCGTCCGGCGCCCCGGGGTCGGCCTCGACCCCGGTCTCGACGAGGCACTCACCGCCGTCCTCGACGCCCACGGCAGCCTCGTCGGCGACCTGCTCGAGCAGCGGCTGCGCGGCCTCGTCGCCCGCCAGGTGCCGGTCCGGGCCATCCGCCCGGCGCCGGGGGTGCGGACCGGCCGGGTCTGCTTCGCCGACGGCACCGTCGTCCTGGCCCGCAGCGCGCAGGGCGGCGAGCTGGCCGCCATCGCGATGGCGATGCACCGCAGCTCCATCCTGCTGACCGGCTACGCCCGCGACGGCGGCGTCACCCGGCTCGACCTGCGCGGTCGCACCGGCCAGCCGATGGCGCTGCTCGCCGTCGGTCTCGACCAGCCCGACTGAGGCGGCCGGGGCGGACCGGGCGGGTCAGCGCACGAACGCGACGAGCAGGGCCACCGCACCGAGCCCGACGACCAGGCTCCAGCGCCGCCACCAGTGCGGCTGCAGGTCCTGCCCCCCGAGCAGTCCGCGCGCCTCGACGGCCGACACCGGTCGGGTGGCCCACCCGTGCGGCGTCAGCGTCGACAGGGCGTACTCGTAGCCCCACGTCACGGTGAAGACGACCATAAGGGACACGTAGCGGTAGGTCCGCAGCACCGTGGTGTCCGGGGACACCTGCCGGTGCACCGAGCCGCGGCCCCACCCCCAGAACAGCACGTGCCTCTCCTGCTGCTCAGTGCTGCCGTGCGCCGACGAGGCGCGGCCCGAGGGCGGCGTACGTCTCGCCGATCTGGGCCGGGGTGCGGGCGATGTGGGGGGAGTACCAGCGGGCCACGTCGATGCACATCGACATCAGCGCGAGGGCGGTGTCGCGCACGTCGTCGACGGTCATCGACCCGTCGGCGCGACCCTCGCGCAGCAGGTCGCGCACGACCTCGTCGATCTGCTTGCGCAGCCCGAGCACCTCGTCGCGGTGGGCGGGGGTGAGGTGCGGGAACTCGTACTGGACGACGCTGGCGACCGCGTGGTGCTCCGCGTGCCAGGCGCTGAAGGCGCGCATGACGGCGGCCAGGCGGTCGGTGGGGGAGCCGGAGGTGGCGGCCGCGTCGCGGACGACCGCGAGGGCCTGCCCGTGCCCCTGGGCGCTGAGCGCGTGCAGCAGCTGCTCCTTGCTGGAGAAGTGGACGTAGACCCCGGCGGGGGACAGCCCCGCCCGGGAGGCGATGTCGCGGGTCGTCGTCGCGTGGAACCCCTTGGCGGCGAAGGCGCCGGCGGCGGCCTCGAGCAGCCGGGCGGCCGTCGTCGACGGCTCGTCGGGACCCCCGGGACGCTGCTGCGCGGTCGCGCTCGTCACGTTGACAGCATGCCCGACCCTCACGACACTAAGCAAGCGCTTAGTCAGTGGACCGAACCGGGAGGACCGCATGCCCCGCCACCTGTACGACGACGACCACGAGGCCTTCCGGGCCAGCGTCAAGGAGTTCGTCGACCGGACCCTCGCCCCGCGGGCGCAGGAGATGCTGGAGCTCAAGGCGATCCCGCGCGACGTCTGGCAGGAGGCCGGCAAGCAGGGCCTGCTCGGGCTCGACATCCCCGAGGAGTACGGCGGCGCCGGTGCCGGGGACTACCGGTTCAACGCCGTGGCGGCCGAGGAGATCGCGAAGGTCAACGCCGCGGTGTCCTCGTGCTTCGGCATCCACTCCGACGTCTGCCCGCCCTACCTCGTCGACCTCGGGACCGACGAGCAGAAGCAGCGCTGGCTGCCGGGGATCGCCTCGGGCGAGCTGGTCTGCGCGATCGCGATGACCGAGCCGTCCGGCGGCTCCGACCTCGCCGCGCTGAGGACGACCGCGGTGCGCGACGGCGACGAGTGGGTCGTCAACGGGTCCAAGACCTTCATCACCAACGGGTACGGCGCCGACCTCGTCATCGTCGCGACCCGCACCGACCCGAGCAAGGGCGCCAAGGGCATCACCCTCTTCGTGCTCGAGACGGGGATGGAGGGCTTCACCCGGGGCCGCAAGCTCGACAAGGTCGGCCAGGAGGAGTCCGACACCGCCGAGCTGTTCTTCTCCGACGTCCGCGTCCCCGACGCCAACCGGATCGGCGAGGAGGGCATGGGCTTCGTCGCGATGATGCAGCGCCTGCCGCAGGAGCGGATCGGGTCGGCCATCTCCAACACCTGGCACGCCGCGCAGATCCTGCAGGAGACGATCGGCTACGCCAAGGAGCGCAAGGCCTTCGGCCAGCCCATCGGCGCCTTCCAGCACAACAAGTTCCTGCTCGCCGAGCTCGTGACGAAGATCGAGGTGACGACGGCGTACGTCGACGACTGCGTCCTCGCGCACTCGCAGGGCCGGCTCACCGCGGTCGACGCGGCGAAGGCCAAGTGGTGGTCGGCGCAGGTGCAGAACGAGGTCCTCGACGCCTGCGTGCAGCTGTACGGCGGCTACGGGTTCATGAACGAGTACCGCGTCGCCCGCGCCTGGCGCGACGCCCGCGTGACGAAGATCTGGGCCGGATCGAACGAGATCATGAAGGAGCTCATCGGGCGCGACCTGGGCCTCTGAGGGCGCCGTACGGGAAGCGTCCCGGGCACGACAGGACGGCCGGACCCGAGCGGGTCCGGCCGTCCTGGGCTGGGCGGGCCGTCAGTCCTTGGGGCCGCCGGCGACGTAGATGACCTGGCCGCTGACGAAGCCGGCCTCGTCGCTGGTGAGGAAGCTCGTCGTCGCGGCGATGTCCTCCGGCTGGCCGACGCGCTGCACCGGGATCTCCTTGGCGGAGAACGCGATGAAGTCGTCGAAGGGGACGCCGATGCGGTCGGCGGTGGCCTTGGTCATGTCGGTCTGGATGAAGCCGGGGGCGATGGCGTTGGCGGTGACGCCGAACTTGCCGAGCTCGATGGCCAGGGTCTTGGTGAAGCCCTGCATGCCCGCCTTGGCGGCCGAGTAGTTGGCCTGGCCGCGGTTGCCCAGCGCCGACGTGGACGACAGGTTGACGATGCGGCCGAACTTCTCCTGCGTCATGTGGGCCTGGCAGGCCTTGCTCATGAGGAAGGCGCCGCGCAGGTGGACCCCGAGGACGGCGTCCCAGTCGTCGACGGTCATCTTGAAGAGCAGGTTGTCGCGGATGATCCCGGCGTTGTTGACGAGGATCGTCGGCGCGCCGAGCTCGTCGGCGACGCGCTGGACGGCGGCCTCGACCTGGTCGGCCTGGCTGACGTCGACGCCGACCGCGATGGCCTTGCCGCCGGCGGCGGTGATGGCCTCGACGGTGCCGGCGCAGGCGGCCTCGTCGAGGTCGAGGACGGCGACCGCGTGGCCGTCGGCGGCGAGGCGCTGGGCGACCGCGGCGCCGATGCCGCGCGCGGCTCCGGTGACGATGGCGGTCCGGGGGGTGGTGCTCACGAGTGGTCTCCTTCGCTGCGCCGTACGGCGCTCGGGGTGGAGCGGCGGTGCTCGTCGCCGATCGTACTGAGCGCTTGCTTACCTGCGCCCGGGTGGTGGGCTACGCCTCCTTGAGCCGCAGCATCCCCTCCTGGGCGACGGAGGCGACGAGCCGCCCGTCGGCGGAGAACATCCGACCCGTCGCGAGACCCCGACCGCCCTGCGCGGACGGCGACTCCTCGGCGTAGAGCACCCACTCGTCGGCTCGCGCGGGCCGGTGGAACCACATGGCGTGGTCGAGGCTGGCCGGGCGCAGCCGGCGGTCGGACCAGGCGATGCCGTGGCGGCGGATGACGGGCTCGAGCAGCGAGTAGTCCGAGGAGTAGGCGAGGACGGCGGCGTGCAGCAGCGGGTCGTCCGGGAGCCGGTCGACGGCCCTGAGCCACACGTGCTGGTGGGCGGCGCGCTGCCGGCCGGGCTCGAGGTAGAGGTTGCCCTCGACGTGGCGCAGGTCGATGGGGCGGGCCTGCGCGAAGGCCCGCGCCCGCGGGGACTCGGTGCGCTGGGCCAGCTCCCACAGGCTCGGCAGCGACTCCGGGTCCGGCGCCGCGGGCATCGAGTCCTGGTGGTCCATCCCCTCGGCCGGCTCCTGGAACGAGGCGATCATCGACAGGATGGGCTTGCCGTACTGGATCGCCTGCACCCGACGCGTCGAGAACGAGCGCCCGTCGCGCACCCGCTCGACGGCGAAGCGGATGGGGTGGCTGTCGTCGCCGGGCCGGACGAAGTAGCCGTGCAGGGAGTGGATCGGCCGCGGTGCCTCGCCGACGCCCTCGACGGTGCGCCCGGCGGCGACGACGGACTGCGCGAGCACCTGCCCGCCGAAGACGCGCCCCTGCGGCATCTTCTGGCTCTGCCCGACGAAGACCTCGGCGACGGACTCGCCGAGGTCGGACTCGTCGTCGCCGTCGACGCCCTCGAGGCGCACCCGGGCCTCGCCGAGGCGCTGCAGGTCGAGCACCGCGAGCAGCTCCGCGAGGGCGGAGTCCGGCGGGGCGAGCGGCGAGGCGTGCGACTCGTCGTACGGGGTCCTGGGCGGGGCGTCGGGCTCCTGGCTCACGGACGCGACCCTATCGACCCGACCGGTCGGCCCTCCTCGCCGCAGACCAGGGTCACCAGCCGAGCGAGCACGTCGGGACCGGACCGCCGTCGAACGCGCGGGCCACGCGCTCGAGCGCCGCGTCGCCGACGTCCGCGCGGCCCGCCGCACGCAGGGTGCGCAGGTCGGTCCCTCCGAGGACGAGCGAGCCGAGGACGTCGACCGGCAGGCGCAGGTCGGGCTCGTCGTCGGTGGTCGCCACCTCGGCCGCGCCGTCCCGGGTGGCCACCCGCCAGCGTCCCGCCGCGTGGCCCAGGTCGTCGGCGACGTCGAGGACGAAGGACGCGTCGGCCCCCCACGGGCGGGCGGCGAGCACGGCCGGGGGGTCGAGCACCCGCAGCCAGGTGCCGTCGTCCAGGCGGGTGGTGCGCACCGCACGGGGGTCGAGGACGGCGTGGTCGAGCGGGTTGTCGACCGGGGCGCGGTCCTGGCGGGCGCGGGTGACGAGGTCGAGGCCGGCCAGGAAGGCCCACAGCCGCAACGTGGTTCGCGGGTCGGCCGCCTCCAGGGCCAGGACCTCCACCTCGTGAGTGCGTTCCTGGGCATGCACCCGGTAGTGGACGGCGCCGTCGGGCTCCCCGTCCGAGCGCAGGTGCAGCGCGAGGCGCAGCGAGCGGTCCGGGCCGCCACCGGGCGCCCGGCGGCCGGTGAGCCGGGTCGTGTACGCGCCGTGGCGCCCGACCTCGCCCCGGGTGCGCGCCAGGTGCGCCCCGTGGACGCGCTGCACGGCGGGCCAGCCCTCGCCCGGGTCGACGAGGACCACGCGGCCGGTGTCGGCGGACCCGAGCGCGCCGGGGTGCATCGGCAGGCCGTCGGACAGGTCGACCTCGAGGGCGCGACGCCGCGTGGCCGGTCCGAAGCCGAAGCGGCCGTAGATCGTCCCCTCGCTGACGGTCAGCCCGGCCAGCGGCAGCCCCCGGGCGGCGGCGTCGGCGAGGTCCTGCGTGAGCAGCCGCCGGGTCAGGCCGCGGCGGCGGTGCGTCGCCGCCACGGTGACGTCGCTGACCATGTGCAGCGGCAGCAGCCGTCCGGCGCCCAGGTTGACCCGGCCGGTCCACGAGCAGAGCGTGGCGACGGCGTACGGCGACTCGCCCGGCACCCGGGCGCGGACCCAGGCCCCGCGCAGCCGCTGACCGTCCTCGCGCGCCTCGACGAGCCAGCTCGTGAGCCGGTCGTCGGGCAGCACGCCCTCGTGGAAGCCGCGGGCCACCCCCTGCAGCCACTGGGCGAGCCGCGGGTCGTCGTCGGGGGTGGCGGCGACGTGGAGGGTGTCGAGGTGCAGGTCGTCGTACGGGTCGGTGGGCACCCTCGCCACCCTAGGAGGACCGCCGCTCAGGCGACGATGACCGGCCGGGCGCTGCGGGCCGGGGTGCCGGTGACGGCGTCGTCCCAGGCGCGGGCGACGCGTCGTACGGCCTCGGTGGCGAGGTCGGGCGGGAGCGCCATCGGCAGGCGGCAGAACGACTCCAGGCCGCCGTCGACGCCGAAGGCGCTGCCCGGGGCGAGCCGCAGGCCGTGGGCGGGCGCGGCGTCGGCGAGGGCCGACGAGCGCGGCTCCGGCAGCCGGCACCACAGGCACAGGCCGCCCTCGGGGACGGTGAAGCGCCAGTCGGGCAGGTGCTCGGCGAGGGCGGAGACCATCGCCGCGCGGGACGCGCGCAGCTGCTCGCGGCGGCGGGCGAGCAGCTCGTCGCGACGGCGCAGCAGGGCGGCGAGGACGAGCTGCTCGACGACGGCGGCGCCGAGGTCGAGGGTGAGCCGGGCCTGCTGGAAGCGGCCGGTGTCGGCCAGCGGCACCCGCAGCCAGCCGACGCGCAGCCCGCCCCAGTAGGACTTCGCCGCGCTGCCGAGGGTGACGACGCGGTCGTCGTACGACGCCATCGGGGCCGGCATCGCGCTCTCCGGCCGGTCGAGGGCGAGGTCGACCGGGGTCTCGTCGACGAGGGCGGTGGTGCGGCGCCGGCGCAGGACCCGGGCCACCTGCTCGCGGGTCGGGTCGCCGACGAGGGTGCCGGTGGGGTTGTGGAAGTCGGGGACGAGGTAGGCGAGGCGGGCGGCGGACTGGCGCAGGGTGACGTCGAGGCCGTCGGCGTCGAGACCGTCCTCGTCGAGGGCGAGACCGACGGTGCGCAGACCGGCGCCGCGGATCGCCGCCATGGCGTTGGGGTAGCTCGGCGACTCGACGAGGGCCCGGTCGCCGGGGGAGCCGAGCGCGCGCAGGGCCAGACCGAGACCGGCGAGGGCGCCGGTGGTGACGAGCACCTGGCTCGGGTCGGTCGGCAGGCCGCGGGCGGTGTACCGCTCGGCCAGCAGCTCGCGCACCTCGGGCAGGCCGTAGGGGTGGTAGCCGGTGCCCGGCAGGTGATGGGGGAGGGCCGCCATGGCCTCTTCGTAGGCCTCGGCCAGCCCGGGCGTCGCGGCGTGCGCGGCGATCGTCAGGTCGAGGACGTCGGGGGCCAGGCCGTCGACGGGGCTGAGCGGGCCGCCGGGGACGGGGCCGGTGGGCAGGCTGACCACGCTGCCCGAGCCGCGGCGGGACTGCAGGTAGCCGCGCTCGCGCAGGACGCCGTACGCCGCGGCGACGGTCGTGCGGCTCACCCCGAGGGCGGCGGTCAGCTCGCGCTCGCTGGGCAGGCGGGTGCCGGCGAGCAGGCGCCCGTCGGCGACGAGGCGTCGTACGCCCTCGGCGAGGGAGCGGTACGCCGGGCCGTCGTCGGTGCCGCGGGGCGACCCGCCGGTGAGGAGGCCGGCGAGGCGGGGTGCGGAGACGGACGGGCTCATGCGGGCCACTGAACCATAAGTGGCTATGGAACGAAAGGCCAGTCGCGGGGTTGGATGGGACCATGACGCTGACCCGCACCGAGCTGACCCCGTTGACGACCCGGCAGCAGCTGACCGCGGGCCGCCTCGGGCGCCGCCTGCCGCAGCTCGTCGTAGGGCTGGCGGTCTACGGGATCTCGATGGCGATGATGGTCCGGGCCGACCTCGGGCTCGCGCCCTGGGACGTGCTGCACGTGGGACTCGAGTCGCGGCTGCCGCTGACCTTCGGGCAGGTCACGATGGTCGTCGGCGCCGTGGTGCTGCTGCTGTGGTGGCCGCTGCGGCAGTGGCCGGGCCTCGGGACGGTGAGCAACGTCGTCGTCATCGGGCTGATGAGCGACGCGGCGCTGTCGGTCCTCACGACGCCGGGGTCGCTGGTCGGGAGGCTCGTGCTGCTCCTCGCGGGGATCGTCCTCAACGGGGTGGCGGGTGGCCTCTACATCGGGAGCCAGTTCGGCGCGGGACCGCGCGACGGGCTCATGACCGGGCTGGCGCGGCGCACCCCGTGGTCGCTGCGGCTCGTCCGGACGGTCATCGAGGTCGCGGTGCTGGGCGTCGGCTGGCTGCTCGGCGGCACGGTGGGGATCGGGACGGTGGCCTACGCCCTGCTCATCGGCCCCGTCGTCCAGCTGGTCCTGCCGTGGGTGACCGTGTCGCTCCCTTCCCGCCCCACCCGCTGACCGGACTGCTGCGCAGAGGTGACGTCGACGTCACCCCGGGATCCGGACTGCTGCGGGGATGGGACGTCGATGTCACCCCGGGATCCGGACTGCTGCGGGGGAGGGATGTCGATGTCACCCCGGGATCCGGACTGCTGCGGGGGAGGGATGTCGACGTCACCGCGGCATCCGGGGTATTGCGCAGGAGGGGCGTCCCGGGTGCGCAGCAGTTCGGTGCGGGGAGGGACGTCGACGTCCCCCTTCCGCAGCAGTCCCGTTGGGGGGAGGGACCTCGACGTCCCTCTTCCGCAGCAGTCCGGTGTGGGGAGGGACGTCGAGGTCCCTTCTCCGCAGCAGTCCGGGCAGTGGGTCAGCCGGCGCTGGCGAGCGCGAAGGGCAGGACGGCGTCGGCGCCGGCCCGGCGCAGGGCGCGGGCGGCGACGGTCAGCGTCCAGCGCGAGTCGACGAGGTCGTCGACGAGCAGCACCGGACCGGACAGCGACGCCAGCCGGGCGGCGAGCGACGGCGGGACGACGATCCGCTCCCACACCCCCGCGAGCCGGAAGGCGCTGTTGCCTCCGGCCTCGTTGGTCGGGCCGCCGTGCGCGAGCGCGAGCTCGCCGAGGTCCTCGAGCCGGCCCAGCCGGGCCAGCTCCCGCGCCACCGAGGCGCCCAGCCCGGGCCGCGCCCGGGACGGTACGGCGACGACGGCGACCGGGCGCTGCGCCCAGTCCCAGTCGCGCAGCACCCCGGCGCAGGCGAGCACGAGCGCCTCGTCGGCGACGACGTCGGACACCGGTCGCGACGCAGGCTCCTCCGGGGGCGCCGCGACGGGCGCGCCCGCCGGCGGGTCGGCCCACGGGTCGCCGCCGCTCTGGTCCATCGGGTCGGGCGGCAGGTCCCACGGGTCCGGCGGCGGCTCGCCCCACGGGTCCGGCCCGCTCGGGGCCGGGGCGGGTGCCGCCGAGTAGAGCAGGTCGCGCAGCCGCTGACCCCAGCCGAGGTCGGTGAGCCGGGCCAGGACCCGGCCGGGCTGCATCGCCTCGTCCGGCGAGATCCGCCCGGACACGTCGACCCCGAGCCGCCCCATCCCCGTCGGCCACTGGGCGCGCGGCTCGAGCGGGACGCCGACCTGGCGCAGCCGCTCGCGGGCGACCCCGACGGCGGCCTCGGGGATCGTCTGGTCGACCCACGGCCCGGCGCACCGGTCGCACTTCCCGCACGGTGAGGCGGTGTCGTCGTCGAGCGCCCGCTGCAGGAACGCCATGCGACACCCGTCGGTCCGCTCGAACTCGACCATGAGCCGCTGCTCGCGCTCGCGGGCCTGCGACACGCGGGCGTACCGCTCGGCGTCGTACACCCAGTCCTGGCCGGTGGCGACCCAGCCGCCGCTGACCCGTCGGACGGCGCCGTCGACGTCGAGCACCTTGAGCAGCAGCTCGAGCCGGGTGCGTCGGACGTCGACCGCGGTCTCGAGGGCCGCCGTCGACATCGCCTTGGGCGAGGCCGACAGCGCGCGCAGGACGGCGTCGGCCTGCTCCTGGCGGGGCATCGACGCGGAGGCGAAGTACTTCCAGATGTCGCGGTCCTCGGGCCCGGGCAGCAGCAGCACGTCGGCGTGCGCGGTCGCGCGCCCGGCGCGACCGACCTGCTGGTAGTAGGCGACCGGGGATGACGGTGCTCCGAGGTGCAGGACGAAGCCGAGGTCGGGCTTGTCGAAGCCCATCCCGAGCGCACTCGTCGCGACGAGCGCCTTGACCCGGTTGTCGCGCAGGTCGGCCTCGAGCTGCTCGCGGTCGGCCGTGTCGGTGCGCCCGGTGTAGGCGCGGACGTCGTGGCCGGCCTGGCGCAGCGTCGCCGCGACGTCCTCGGCCGCGGACACGGTCAACGTGTAGACGATGCCGCTGCCCGGCAGGTCGCCGAGGTGCGCGACGAGCCAGGCGATCCGTTGCTCGGGCGCCGCCAGCGGAAGCACCCCGAGCCGAAGCGAGTCGCGAGCCAGCGGCCCCCGCAGCGTCAGCACGTCGTGCCCGCCGGCGCCGAGCTGCTCGGCGACGTCGGTGACGACCCGGGCGTTGGCCGTCGCGGTCGTGGCGAGCACCGGGGTGTCGGACGGCAGCGTCGTCAGCAGGTCGCGGATCCGCCGGTAGTCGGGTCGGAAGTCGTGGCCCCAGTCGCTCACGCAGTGCGCCTCGTCGACGACGAGCAGCCCGCACCGGCGGGCCAGGTCGGGCAGGTGCTCCTCGCGGAAGCGCGGGTTGTTCAGCCTCTCCGGGCTGACCAGCAGCACGTCGACCTCGTCCGCGGCGAGGGCCGCCGACACCTCGCCCCAGTCCTGCGCGTTGGCCGAGTTCATCGTCACGGCGCGGATGCCCGCGCGGGCGGCGGCGGCGACCTGGTCGCGCATGAGGGCGAGCAGCGGGCTGATGATGATGCTCGGCCCGGCCCCCTGCGCCCGGCGCAGCGCGGTCGAGACGAAGTAGACCGCCGACTTGCCCCAGCCCGTCCGCTGCACGACGAGCACCCGCTGGCGAGCGCCCACGAGGGCCTCGACGGCCTCGAGCTGCCCGTCGCGGAAGACGACGTCGTCGCGTCCCACCAGCCGCCGCAGGGCGGCGCGGGCGTCGTCGGCGAGGGCGGCGGTCGCGGCGGGGGAGGAGGTCACGCGACCACCGTACGGCGCCCCGCCGACAGCCCCGACCGCCCGTCCACAGGCCCGCCGAGGCCGGTCGACGGAAGCGCGACCACGCTCGCTGGCCGCTGTCGGCACTGCGTCGTACGGTTCCGGCATGCCGATCGCCCGCCGCCCCGTCGTCGTCCTCGACTGCCCCGACCCGCTGGCCCTGGCCACGTTCTACGCCGGCCTGCTCGGCGGTGAGGTGCGCGACGACGGCGACTGGGCCGAGCTGCAGCTGGGCGACTGGCCGCCGCTGAACTTCCAGCACGTCGACGACTACCGCCGCCCGTCGTGGCCGGGGCAGGACGCGCCGCAGCAGCTGCACCTCGACGTCGTCGTCGACGACCTGGACGCGGCCGAGGAGGAGACCCTGGCCCTGGGTGCGACGAAGGCGGAGCACCAGCCGGGCAGCAGCTTCCGGGTCTTCCTCGACCCCGCCGGCCACCCGTTCTGCCTCTGCGTCGACTAGGCTCGGCGGGCTGCGAGGATGACGCCATGGCCGAGCCCCCCAGCCCCGACCCCTCGCCGGACACCGTGGACGTGCCGCTGCGCTGGTCCGACATGGACGCCTACGGCCACGTCAACAACGTCCAGTTCCTGCGCCTGCTCGAGGACGCCCGCGTCACCGCGTTCGAGCGCTGGTTCGGCAAGGACCTGCTCGACCACGGCGTCCTCGTCACCCGCCACGAGATCGAGTACCTCGCGCCGCTGCCCTTCCGGCACGCCCCCGTCGCCGTCGACCTGTGGTGCACGCGGGTGACCGCGGCCGCGTTCGACCTCGCGTACGACGTCCGCGACCCCGACGGCGTCGGTGACCTGCACTACGCGCGCGCCGCGACCGGGCTCGTCGTCTACGACTTCACCCGCGCCGCGCCGCGCCGGCTCGCCGCGGACGAGCGCGACGTCCTCACCGCCCGGCTCGCACCCGCGCCCGCCTTCCGGTGGCGGCGCCCGTGACCTCCCTGCGGTTCGACGACGAGCGCGGGTACGCCGACTTCGCGACCTTCGTGCGCCGCGCCCGCACCGCCGACCCCGACGGGGCGATGCGGCTGCAAGCCGTCGGCGTCACCCTCGCCGCCCACGTCCAGGTCCTGCCGGGGCGCGGGCTGCTCGCCGAGGGCGCCGTCCTCGGGCTGCGCGCCAGCGCGCTCGCCGAGCCCGTCGACCTCGACGTCGTCGTCCCGCTCACCGCCCTCACCGACCGGCTGGCCCGGCACCCCGAGGGCGTCGAGCTGCCCGTGCCGCCGACGGTCGTGTCCGCCCCGTGGGCCAGCCTCGGCGCCCCGCGCTCGGGGTGGGAGCCGGTCGGCGAGGTGCCGGAGGACGACCTGCGCGAGGTCGCGACCGCCGGCATCGAGGAGGTCGCGGTCGGCTCGCGGACGGCCGACGGCGCCGCCGCCGGGGGAGCGCCCGCCCTCGCCGCGCTGCGCCAGGCCGTCTGGTCCCGGCTGACGCGGACCACCCCGCCCGTCCCCGCCGGCGCGGCCTTCGGCGCGCACGTGCTCGGCTTCCTCGCCCCCGGCGGCACGGCGCGGGTCCTCAGCGCCGGACGGTGGGTGCGCCTCACGGCCTCGTCCGGTCACGTCCTCGTGCGCTGACCCCGCCGCCGTACGACGCCGTACGGCACCGGCTCAGCGCCACTGCCCCCGGGCCAGGAGGACGTCCTGGAGGGTGTCGACCCGGTCGCTGACGAGCCCGTCGACGCCGAGGTCGAGCAGCCTCGTCATGTCGGCGGCGTCGTCGACGGTCCACACGTGCACCTGCTTGCCGAGCGCGTGGGCACGCTCGACGAGCCCCGGGGTGACGACCCGGACCGGCACGCCGCCGAGGTGGTGCACCTCCGGCACCTGCAGCGCGATCCCGGGCAGCGACGACGCCGCCCGGCGCAGCACGGGCAGCGGCGCGAACCGCAGCAGCGCCACCTCGCGCGGCCCGGCCGCCGTCGCGACCCGCCCGCCGCTGAGGCGCCGGAACTCCGCGAGCCGCTCGTCGGAGAACGACGCGACGAGGACCCGGTCCTCGGCGCCGTGCGAGCGGATCGTCTCCCACAGCGGGCGGGCCGCCCCGGCGGACTTGAGGTCGACGTTGAGGCGGGTCGTCGGCAGCTCCTCGAGCAGCTCGGCGAACCGCGGCACCGGCTCACGGCCGTCGATGCGGGCGGTCCGCACGGCCGACCACGGCAGCCGCGACAGCCGCCCGTGCCCGTCGGTGACCCGGTCGAGGACGTCGTCGTGGAAGGCGACGAGGTGCCCGTCGGCGGTGACGTGGACGTCGGTCTCGACGTACCGGTAGCCGAGCCCCACCGCGGCGCGGAAGGCGGCCAGGCTGTTCTCGATCCCGCGGTTCGGCCCCCAGGCGGCCCCGCCGCGGTGGGCGAGGGCGAGCGGGGGAGCGGCGAGGTACGGCCAGTCGTCCGCGCGGGTCGTGGGGGTCGTCGTCCGGGCCACGGGGTCACTGTGCCACGCCCCCCGGGTCGGGACCGGCCCGGGGCGTGGCGCACCATGGAGGGGTGAGCGACCTCGCCCCCCGCCCGTTGGCGGCCACCGGCTGCCGGCGCGAGTGCGCGTGGTCGGCGACGGGGGACACGCTCGCCGGGGAGCCGCTGTTCGCCTGCGCCGGCTGCGGATCCGAATGGGTCCGATCGCAGGAATGGACCCCGGTGGACTGGCAGGGCGAGGTCCCGGCCGCGGTCCTCACCGAGCGCGCCCGCGGCTGACGCCCCCCGGTCCGGCGCGCGCCACGGCGGCGCTCCGGGGTGCTTGCCGCTTGTCCGGTTTGTCCCTACACTGGACGATGTCGGGCCACCGACGCCGGTCCCCACCCCGGTCGTCGCCGACACCCCGTACGACGTCCCTCACCCGGCGACCGCCGCCCCGGTCCCGCTCCCGCTCCGACGGTCCCCACCCCGCCGAGCGACCTGCCCCCCACACCGCGCCCGGACCGTCCGGCGCCGTCACCCGACCCGCGCGCACCCCGCGCCGGATCGTCCGCCCTCGCGTCCCGCACCCCTGTGCCCGGGCGCCCCCGCACCGTCACCGCGCGAGCCGCACCCTCGCGCGCCCTCACCCCACACGAGGCCGAGCTCACCGGCCGCCGATCCGGCGCGCCCGCGGCCCCCCACGAAGGACACCCCACATGTCCCGCGTCCTCCTGCACCGCCCCCACCGTCCCCTCGCGCGCGCCGCGACCGTCGCGGTCCTCGCCACCGCCCTCGGCCTGCCGTTCGTCCCGAGCGTCGCGGCGGCCCCGACCGCCCCGCGCCCGACCGCCGCCGCGGCCGTCCGGGCCACCGTCGCCGTCCGGGCCACCGCCGGGGTCCGGCCCGTCGCGGCCGCCCGGACGGGCGCCGGCGTCCGCAGCGTGCGCGGCGTCGCCGTCGCGCCCGCCCCGGTGCGCCCCAACCCCCTGCTCGGACGCTCGCTCTACGCGGACAGCCAGGACTGGAGCACGACGCAGGCGATGCGGACCGGGAGCCTCAGCGCCGCCCGGCTGGCCCGGGTCCCGCAGGCCAAGTGGATCGGGCCCGAGGACCAGCCGGCCTGGATCGCCGACTACCTGGGCCGGGCCCAGGCCGCCGGCCGGCTGCCCAGCCTCGTCCTCTACGCCGTCCCCGGCCGCGACTGCGGCAGCTACTCGGCGGGCGGCTTCACGACCGACGCGCAGTACCTCGCCTGGGTCCGCATGGTCCGCCAGACCATCGCCGGCCGGCCCACCGTCGTCGTCGTCGAGCCCGACGCCCTGGCCCAGGGCTCCTGCTCCGGTCGGGCCGCCGACACCGCCGCCCGCGTCGCGCTCCTGGCCCAGGCGGTGGACATCCTCACCCGCGACGCCACGACCGCGGTCTACCTCGACGCCGGGCACGAGTGGTGGATGTCCGCCGCGACCGCCGCGAGCCGGCTCGTCGCCGCCCACGTGCAGAAGGCCCGCGGCTTCACCCTCGACGTCTCGAACTTCTACGCGACGGCCGGTGAGGTCGCCTACGGGCAGAAGGTCGTCGCCGCGGTCCGGGCCCTCGTCCCGACGGCCGACCCGCACTTCGTCGTCGACACCTCGCGCAACGGCAACGGCCCCGCCCCGACCGGTCCGCTCGACTGGTGCAACCCGTCCGGCCGCCGGCTCGGCGCCCTGCCCGGGGCGACGACCGGGACGCCCGGCCTCGACGGCTACCTGTGGGTCAAGCACCCGGGGGAGTCCGACGGCGCCTGCCGCCCGGGAGAGCCCGGCTCGGGGCAGTGGTACGGCGCCTGGGCCGACGACGTCCTCGTCCGCACCCTGCTCACCGGCGCCGTCCTGCCCTGACGGGCGGGCGGCCGACCGGGGCGGGTCAGAGGCTCTCGCCGTCGGCGAGCATCGCCAGCCACCGGTACGGCGCCTCGCGCACATCGGCCGCCTCGTGCGGCGGCAGCGGCGCCAGCGCCCGCAGCCAGCTGGCGGTGCGGCTGAGGATGCCGACCGTGCGGGCGGCCTCGACGACGCGCAGGGTGGCGGCGGTCGGGCCGCCGTACGGCGCGAGGTAGGCGTCCCGCGCGGCGAGCACGCGCGGGTCCTCCAGCCCGACCCCGTACGGCGCCGCGGTGTCGCGCAGCGCGACGAGCAGCGAGGCGTACGGGTGGGCGACGACCGCGTCGCCCCAGTCGAAGACGCGCGGGCCGTGGGCGAAGACGTTGTCGCGGTGCAGGTCGTCGTGCTGCACCGTCGGCGGCGTCCCGTCGTCGGCGAGCACCCCGGCGAGCTCCTCGACCCGGCCGCGCTCGCGGCGGGCCCGGGCGACGACCTCGCGCTCCTCGTCGGTGACCGTGACGGCGGCCGCGTCGTCGGCGACCTCCTCGAGCAGCGCGGTCAGCCGCTGCGGGCGGTGGTCCGGCGCGCCGGCGGCGACGAGCAGGTCGGCGGCGCGGGACACCCGCTGCTGGAGCCGCGCGTACCCGGCCAGCGCGAGGTGCCAGCGGTCCGCGGCCTCGGGCGTGAGCCGCCGCCCGAGCACCTCGCCGCCGTCGGGCAGCAGCAGCCACCGTCGCTCGGCGTCGACGGCGTAGGGGACGAGCACGTGCTCGGGCGCCCAGCGGGCGAGGACGGGGTAGAGCCCGACCTCCGAGGCCAGCCCGGGCCCGGGGGCCTTGAGCCACACCGACCCCGCGCTCGTCGGCAGCCGCAGCACCGTCGACCACGGCCGCAGGTGCGGCTGCTCGACGGCGCCGGTGCGGCGTACCCCTTGGGCGGCGAGCTCGTCGTCCGCCCACGCAGTCGCGCGCTCGCGCCAGGCCGGGGTCGCCCAGACGGTCGTCCCGTCCGAGCGGTCCCCGGCCCGGGTCGTCACGGGCGGGTCAGTCGGCCAGCCGCACCCAGGCGCTGGTGTCGAGCGGCAGCCGCCCGTCCGCGTCCAGGTCACCGGACACGACGAGCACCTCGCCCTCGGGCAGCGTCACGGGGTCGGACCCGAGGTTGGTCAGGACGGCCACGTCGGCGCGGTCGGCGCCCACCGACGCGAGGGCCACGACCGTGTCGCCGTACCCCTCGAGCCAACGCAGGTGCGCCGACCCGAGGCCGAGCTCGCGGCGGGTGGCGAGCAGCGAGCGGTAGAGCTCGAGCGTCGACCCGGTCCGGCCCTGCTGCTGGTCGACCGCGAGGTCGGCGTACGACGCCGGCTGCGGCAGCCACGTCGCGCCGGTCGTGTTGAAGCCGAGCGCGGGGGCGTCCTTCTCCCACGGCATGGGGACGCGGCAGCCGTCGCGGCCCTTCTCGGCACCGCCGGTGCGCACGAAGGCGGGGTCCTGGCGGACCTCGTCGGGCATGTCGGTGGAGTCGGGCAGGCCGAGCTCCTCGCCCTGGTAGAGGTACGCCGCCCCCGGCAGGCCGAGCATGAGCGTCGTCGCCGCGCGGGCCCGGCGCAGGCCGACCTCGGCGTCGGGCTGCGGGTCGTCGGCGCCGATCCCGTTGGGGCGGCGGCGGTCCTGGCGCAGACCGAGCCGCGAGGCGTGCCGGATGACGTCGTGGTTGGACAGCACCCACGTCGTCGGCGCGTCGACGAGCGCGGCCGCCTCGAGCGAGTGCGCGATCGTCTCGCGCAGCTGCGGCGCGTGCCACAGGCTCTCGAGGAAGGCGAAGTTGAAGGCCTGGTGCATCTCGGTGCGGCGCACGTAGAGCGCCATCCGCTCGGCCGGCTCGACCCAGGCCTCGGCGCACAGGATGCGGTCTGGGGCGCCGTACGAGTCGAGGACGCGGCGCCACCCCTCGTAGACCTCGTGGACGCCGTCCTGGTCCCACATCGGGGCGCGACGGTGCTCGCCCTCGCCCTCCTCGCCGCTGTGCAGCATCTCGGTGCGCTCGGCCCAGTCGGGCAATCCGTCCTCCTTGACCAGGCCGTGGGCGACGTCGACGCGGAAGCCGGCGACGCCGCGGTCGAGCCAGAAGCGCAGCACCGACTCGAACTCGTCGCGCACCGTGGGGTTCGTCCAGTCGAAGTCGGGCTGCTTCGTGTCGAACAGGTGCAGGTACCACTGGCCGGGGGTGCCGTCCGCCTCGGTGACGCGGGTCCACGCCGGGCCGCCGAAGACGGACTGCCAGTTGTTCGGCGGCTCCTGCCCGTCCGTGCCCTTGCCGTCGCGGAAGAGGTAGCGGGCGCGCTCCGGCGAGCCGGGCGCGGCGGCGAGCGCGGCCTGGAACCACGGGTGCTCGTCGGAGGAGTGGTTGGGGACGAGGTCGACGATGACCTTCAGCCCCAGGCGCTTGGCCTCGGCGAGCATGGCGTCGGCGTCCGCGAGGGAGCCGAAGAGCGGGTCGATGTCGCGGTAGTCCGCGACGTCGTACCCGGCGTCGGCCTGGGGCGAGGTGTAGAACGGGCTGAACCAGACCGCGTCGACGCCGAGGTCCTTGAGGTAGGGCAGCCGGGTGGTGATGCCCGGCAGGTCGCCGATGCCGTCGCCGTCGCCGTCGGCCCACGAGCGCGGGTAGACCTGGTAGATCACGGCGTGCCGCCACCACGTGCGGCCCTCGTCGGGGCTGTCGGCGGCGGGGCTCGTGGCGGTCACGGGACGGTGGTCGGTGAGGGTCACGGACTCCAGCGTGACGCCTGCCGGGCGGCGGCGGCAAATCGCTCCCGCACCCGTCTCGCGGGATGGCGCGCGGCGGGCGGCAGGGCGGGTGGCAGCATGGGCGCGTGAGCTTCTACGAGGAGGTCGGCGGGCACCCGACCTTCGCCCGGCTGGTCCAGGTCTTCTACCAGGGCGTCGCCGGCGATCCGCCGCTCAAGGCGCTCTACCCGGAGGAGGACCTCGGCCCGGCCGAGGACCGGCTTCGCGGGTTCCTCGAGCAGTACTGGGGCGGGCCGACGACGTACTCGCAGGAGCGCGGCCACCCGCGGCTGCGGATGCGCCACATGCCGTACGCCGTCACGCCCGACCAGCGCGACCGGTGGCTGCGCCACATGTCCGACGCGGTCGACGCGGTCGTCGCCGAGGGGCTCGTCGACGCCGCGCACGAGCTCGTGCTCCGCGACTACCTCGTGCGCGCCGCCCACTCGATGGTCAACGCCTTCGGCGACGAGGCCCCCGTCCAGCCCTGACGGGTCGCCGTACGGCGACGCGCGCCTCAGGGGGCGGGCGGCAGGACGGTGACCGGCACGGCGACGCCGTGCTCCTCGAAGGCGCGCAGGGCCCGCTCGCGGATCTCGCGCTGGACGCCGAAGTTGTCGTTCGGCGCGCACTTGGCGATGACCCGCACGGTGGCCACGCCGCCGACGACCGACTCGACGCCGACGACGTTCGGCGCCTCGAGCAGCGAGTCGTCCCAGGGCTCCTCGTCCTCCAGGCCGGCGAGCGCCTGCGTGACGACGGCGAGGACCCGGGGGATGTCCTGGCGGGCCGAGACGGGCAGGTCGACGATCGCCGTCGACCAGCCCTGGCTCTTGTTGCCGATCCGGAGGATCTCGCCGTTGCGGACGTACCAGACGACGCCGTTGGCGTCGCGCAGCCGGGTCACCCGCAGCGAGACCTCCTCGACGGTGCCGACGACCTCGCCGCTGTCGACGACGTCACCGACGCCGTACTGGTCCTCGACGATCATGAAGATCCCGGAGAGGAAGTCCTTGACCAGGCTCTGCGCGCCGAAGCCCAGGGCCACCCCGCCGACGCCGGCGGACGCGAGCAGCGGCCCGAGGGGCAGGCCGACGAGCGACATCACCGTCAGCAGCGCGATCCCGTAGACGAGGAACGTCGTGATGCTGCGCAGCAGCGAGCCCATGGTCTGGGTGCGCTGCACGTGCCGCTCGTGGGCGGCGCCGGCGGCCGCCGCCAGCGCCCGCCCGGCGCGACCGGGGATGGTCGTCAGCCGGGCGGCGCTGCGGCTGGTGGCGCCGGCCACCATGCGGTCGATGACCCGGTGCAGCACCCAGCGCAGCACCACCGCCCCCACGAGGGTGACGACGATGAGCAACGGGGTCCCGAGCACCCAGTGCCAGAAGCCGGTACCCCCGGTGTCGGGGGCGGCCGCGCGCACCAGGCCGGACAGCGACAGCAGGAGCTGGTCAACCACGCCGGGCGTCAGCCTCCCGCGCGTCGGCCTGCTGGGCCCGGACGGCGGTGCGCACGCCGTCGAGGCGCTCGACGACAAGGCGGCGCAGCGCCGGGGGAGCGTCCGGGTGGGCCTCGAGCCAGGCCGACGTCGTCGCCTCGAGCTCGGGGCCCGCGAGACCCATCGGGTAGAAGAACGTGATGATCCGCTCGCGGATGGCGGCCGAGCGGGACGTCCACACCGGCAGCAGCATCTCGTGCCACTTCGCGACGTAGCCGCCGAGCAGCGCCGGCGCGTCGGTCGCGCGGTTGAAGCCGCCGGCCAGCGCCTCGACCACGGAGTTCGGCAGGCCGTCCTCCTCGACCGCGAGCCGCCAGGCCTCGGCCTTGGCCTCGGGCGTCGCCAGCGCCGCCCGGGCGTAGTAGGCGCGCTCGCGGCCGGTGGCGGTGGCGTCGCGCTGCAGCTCGGACTCGACGTCGGCCTCGCCGACGGCGCCGGCGGCGGCCAGCGCCCCGAGCAGCGTCCAGCGCAGGTCCTGGTCGAGCTCGAGCCCGGGGTAGGGCTGCGAGCCGTCGTACACCCCGCGCAGCCGCGCGACGTCCTGCTCGCCGTGCGCGACCCGCGAGTAGGCGCTGACGAGCTGGAACTGCCGGTCGCTGCCGGGCTCGGCGCTCTCGGCCAGCTCGCGCAGGCCGTCGGCGACCTTGCGCACCAGCGCCGGTCGGCGCTCCGGGGTGGAGTACGTCGTCGCCGAGGTGATCAGCTGCGACGGGATCTGCTTGGTGGTCTGCAGGATCGTGCGCAGCACCGTCGACTGGTGCTCCACCGCGGCGCACTCGAGCAGGACGTCGACGAGCCGGCTGGCGGCGAGGTCGCCGTCGCGGACCATCTCCCACAGCGCGCCGATGACCAGCGAGCGGGGCAGGCTGTCCTCGAAGTGGGCGGTGTGCTCCAGCGCCGTCGCCAGCGACCGGTCGTCGAAGTGCAGCTTGGCGTAGCTGAGGTCCTCGTCGTTGACCAGCAGCAGGTCGGGGCGGGGCAGGCCGACGAGCTCGGTCAGCTCGGTGCGCTCGCCGTCGACGTCGACCTCGTGGCGGCCGACGCGGCGCAGCACGCCGTCCTGCACCTCGTAGCGACCGACCGCGATCCGGTGCGGGCGCAGCGTCGGGTGGTCCGGGTGCGCGCTCTGCAGGACGGCGGCCGAGGTGATCGTGCCGTCCTGGTCGGTGAGCTCGGTGGTCAGCGTGTTGACGCCGGTCGTCTTGAGCCACTGCTCGCTCCACGCCGACAGGTCGCGGCCGGAGCCGGCCTCGAACTCGGCGAGCAGGTCGGCGAAGCGGGTGTTGCCCCAGGCGTACTTGCGGAAGTAGGTGCGCAGGCCCGCGGTGAAGGCGTCGCGGCCGACGTAGGCGACGAGCTGCTTGAGGATCGAGCCGCCCTTGGCGTAGGTGATGCCGTCGAAGTTGACCAGGACGTCGTCGAGGTCGCGGATGTCGGCGTAGACCGGGTGCGTCGAGGGCTGCTGGTCCTGCTGGTAGGCCCACGTCTTCTCGTGGCTCTGGAACGTCGTCCACGCGTCGGCCCACACGTCGGTGGCCTCGGCCTGCGCGACGGTGGAGGCCCACTCGGCGAAGGACTCGTTGAGCCACAGGTCGTCCCACCACCGCATCGTCACGAGGTCGCCGAACCACATGTGCGCGAGCTCGTGCAGGATCGTCAGCCCGCGGCGCTCGACGAGCGAGTCCGGGACCTTGGAGCGGAAGACGTAGACCTCGGTGATGGTCACGCAGCCGGCGTTCTCCATCGCGCCGGCGTTGTACTCCGGGGTGAAGATCTGGTCGTACTTCGCGAACGGGTACTCGGAGTCGAACTCCTTCTCGAAGAACTCGAAGCCGAGTTTGGTCAGCGAGAAGATGTTGTCGGCGTCGACGTGGGCCATGAGCGACTTGCGCGCGTAGATGGCCAGCGGCACCGCGCCCTTGCGCGAGCGGGCCTCGTCGCGCACGACGTCGTACGGGCCGGCGACGAGCGCGTTGACGTACGGCGACAGCCGCGGCGTCGCGTCGAAGGTCCAGGTGCGGGCGGCGACGCCGTCGGCGTCGAACGTCTCCGAGGGCTCCGGGGTGAGGGAGACGGAGACGACCTGCCAGTGCGAGGGGACCGTCGCGGTCCACGTGAAGGTGGCCTTGAGGTCGGGCTGCTCGAAGACGGCGAAGACGCGGCGCGCGTCGGCGACCTCGAACTGCGAGTAGAGGTAGACCTCGTCGTCGACCGGGTCGACGAAGCGGTGCAGCCCCTCGCCGGTGTTGGTGTAGAGCCCGGTGGCCCGGACCACGACCTCGTTGTGCTCGGCCAGCCCGTCGAGGGCGATCCGCGAGTCGGCGTAGACGCCCGCGGCGTCGAGCGACCGGCCGTTGAGCACGACCTCCTGCACCGAGTCCGCGACGAGGTCGAGGAAGGTCGCGGCGCCCTCGCGCGCGTCGAAGCGCACGGTCGTGGTCGTCGCGAAGGTGCGCGGACCGCGGGTGAGGTCCAGGACGATGTCGTAGCTGTCGACGCGGACGAGGTCGGCGCGGGTGGCCGCCTCCTCCCGCGTGAGGTTGGTTCCGGGCACGGCTGGTCGAGCCTTTCGCAGATGTGGGGCAGGTGAGCCGGCAGCGGGACTGCCGGGGCGCCGGTGAGGAGGCGCAGCCTGGTCGTCATCCTCGCACGCACGGTGAGAGGATCCGGTCATGAGCCCTGCTGCGAAGACCGCCGGAGACGCCTCCGCCGCCCCCCGTCGCGTGCGCCGCGACAAGGTCGAGATGTGGTTCGACCCCATGTGCCCGTGGGCCTGGATGACCAGCCGCTGGCTCCTCGAGGTCGAGAAGGTCCGCCCGGTGCGGATCCAGTTCTCGGTGATGAGCCTCGCCGTCCTCAACGAGGGCCGCGACCTGCCGCCGGAGTACCGGGCGATGATGGACAAGGCCTGGGGCCCGGTCCGGGTCTGCATCGCCGCGCAGGAGCAGCACGGCGACAAGGTGCTCGAGCCGCTCTACACGGCGATGGGCACCCGCATCCACCCCGGCGGCGAGAAGGACTTCGACGAGGTGATCGCCCGGTCCCTCGAGGACGTCGGGCTCCCGGCGACCCTGGCCAAGGCCGCGCACCAGAAGAAGTACGACGCCGCGCTGCGCCGCAGCCACAAGCGGGGCATCTCGCTCGTCGGCCAGGACGTGGGCACCCCCGTCATCGCCGTCAAGGACACCGCCTTCTTCGGCCCGGTCGTCACGCCGGCCCCGAAGGGCGAGGCCGCCGGCCGGCTGTGGGACGGCACGCTCCTCGTCGCCTCCACGCCGGGGTTCTACGAGATCAAGCGGACCCGGGACCAGGGCCCGGTCTTCGACTGATGCGCGTGCACGTCGGCGGCGACCACGCCGCGTGGGAGCTGCACCAGGCGATCGTCGCCCACCTGACGCAGGCCGGTCACGAGGTGACCGACCACGGCCCGCACGTGCTCGACCCCGAGGACGACTACCCGGTCGCGGTGCTGCGCGCCGCCGAGGCCGTCGCGGCCGACCCGGGGTCGCTCGGCGTCGTCCTCGGTGGGTCCGGCAACGGCGAGCAGATCGCCGCGAACAAGGTCAGGGGCGTGCGGGCCGCGCTGGCGTGGACGCCCGAGCTGGCCCAGCTCGGCCGGGAGCACAACGACGCCCGCGTCGTCGCCATCGGCGGCCGCTTCACCGCGGTCGAGGAGGGCCTGGCCATCGTCGACACGTTCCTCGCCACCCCGTTCTCCGGGGTCGAGCGCCACGCCCGGCGGCTGGCCATGGTCACCGCCTACGAGCAGGACGGGACGCTCCCGCCCGAGCCGACGACCTGACCCCCGCAGCGTCCGCACGCACGAGGCACCGGTGCCCCGTCCGTGCGGACGCACGGGGTTCGCCCGTCCGGGCGGCGCGGAGCGGTCCCCGCCCCTAGGTTGGACCCATGGCCACGGGTGACGTCCCCGTCGCGCACGCCCCCGTGCGCGCGCGCCGCCGCCTGCCCACGCTCGGGCTGACGTGGCGACGCCTGTCCTACCACCCCGTCGCGCGGGGGATGGCCTTCCTCGCCCTGGGTCTGGGGATGCTCGTCCTCGGCCTGCTGCGCGCCTCCACCGTGCCCCCCAGCTCGTACGCCCCCGTCGTGCTCGTGGCCGCGCTCTACCTCCAGCCCTACTGGATGGCCCTCGTCGCCGGCACCTTCGCGCTCGAGCTCGTCATGCTCACCGCCGTCACCAGCCTGCTGCGCGGCGCGTCGATCGCCTCCTGGGTCGCGCTCGTCGCCAACCTCCTCGTCATCGGCCTCGCCTGGGGCGCCAGCGCCGCCCGCGCCCGCGTCGGGGTCGAGGGGCACCGCGGCGAGTCGATGTTCGTCGACCTGCGCGACCGGCTGCGGGCGCTCGGGGAGCTGCCGACGCTGCCCGGGGGGTGGCACGCGGAGGCGGCGGTCGAGTCGGCGTACGGGCAGTCGTTCTCCGGCGACTTCGTCGTCGCGACGATGAAGAACCAGGACGAGCTCGAGGTCGTCCTCGTCGACGTGTCCGGCAAGGGCGTGCAGGCCGGCACCCGCTCGCTGCTGCTCTCCGGCGCCCTCGGCGGGCTGCTGGGGGAGACCAGCCCGCAGCGCTTCCTCGGCGCGGCCAACGACTACCTCCTGCAGCGCGAGTGGGAGGAGGGCTTCGCCACCGCGGTGCACGTCTCGCTGGACCTGCGCACCGGCGCCTACGACATCGGCACGGCCGGCCACCCGGCGGCGGTCCAGTTCCACGCCGGGTCGGCGCGCTGGTCGGTCCTGTCCGGCACGAGCGGTCCCGTCCTCGGCGTTGTCGAGGGTCCGCACTTCGAGCGGATCGGCGGCCGCCTCGGGCGCGGCGACGCGCTCGTGCTCTACACGGACGGCGTCGTCGAGTCGCGCAGCCGCGACCTCAGCGCCGGCGTCGACCGGATGCTCGGCGCCGCCGAGCGGCTGGTCACCACCGGGTTCGAGGGCGGCGCGCGGCGCCTGACCGCGAGCGCGCGCGAGGGCGAGAGCGACGACCGCGCGGTCGTCGTCGTCTGGCGCGACTGACCACCGCTCGGGGCGACCGGCCGGGGCGGGTCAGCCCGAGGTGGTGGGGCGGTGCAGGTCGTCCTGCTGCCCGTCCAGGCCGTCGAGGGCCTCGCGGGCCTTGTCGACGCCCTGCCGGATCTTGTCCGAGTGCTGCCCACCGGTGCGCTCGTCGGCGAGCTGCCCGGCCTTCTCGAGGCCCTGCTCGACCTTGTCGCCGTGCTGGTCGACCAGCTCTGTCGCCTTCTCCCTGGCCTGGTCGGCCAGACCCTTGAGGTTGTCGAACATCCCCATGACGCAGCTCCCGGTCGTCCGCGGACGCCCGTGGCCGGACGTCGCTGGAGCGACCAGCGTACGCAGCCGGGTCCGGTCGTTGTCTAGGCTGGTCCGCCGTGTCGACCGCCCCGCAGGACCCGCCCGCCCAGACGCTCGCCGAGCCGCTGCGCCCGACCGACCCCCACCGGGTGCGGACCTTCAGCGGTCGGCAGGGGCGGATGAGCGACCTGACCCGGGCCCGCCTCGACGAGCACGGTCCGCGTCGGCAGCTGCCCGCCGGGGTGCTCGACCCCGTGGCGACGTTCGGCCGCCGGGCCCCCCTGGTCCTCGAGGTCGGCTGCGGGCACGGCGCGGCGGCGGTCGCCTACGCGCGCAGCCACCCCGAGCACGACCTCGTGGCCATCGACGTCCACGTCCCCGGGCTCGCCCGGCTGCTCGCGGTCGCCGACGAGCAGGGCGTGGGGGACAACCTGCGGGTCGACCGCGACGACGCCGTCGCCTTCCTGCAGGACCGCGTGCGGCCGGGTCAGCTGTCGGCCGTCCACCTGCTCTTCCCCGACCCGTGGCCGAAGAACCGGCACGCCAAGCGGCGCTTCGTGCGCGACGACACCCTCGACCTGCTGCGCGACCGGCTCGCCCCCGGCGGGGCGGTGCTCGTGGCGACCGACATCGCGTCGTACGCGCAGCACGTGCGCGAGCAGGTCGCCCTGCACGGCGGGTTCGTCGTGCAGGAGACCCCGCGGCCGGCGTGGCGGCCGATGGCCGGCTTCGAGGCCAAGGGCGTCGCTGCGGGGCGGACCGTCACCGACCTGCGCCTCGTCCGCCGCTGACGGCTCCGGCGCACCTACACTCCCGGCCATGGAGCGCTCACGGCTGGGGCGGTACTGGCACCTGGTGACCTTCGTCGTCGCGGTCGTCGCGGTGGTGCTGCAGTTCGCGGTCATCCTGCGGGGGCACACGATCATCGACACCGACGTGGCCGCCGCGCCGCTGGGTGAGCAGGTGCGACGGTTCTTCTGCTACTTCACCATCCAGTCGAACATCCTCTGCGCGGTGGCGACGGGGATAATCGTGTTCCGGCGCACCGAGGGCCCCCTCTTCCGGGTCCTCCGGCTCGCGTCCCTCATCGGGATCACCGTCACGGGGATCGTCGCCGCCATCGCCCTGCAGCCCTCGCCGAGCTACACGGCCTCGCAGCTGCTGTGCGACCGCCTGCTGCACATCGCGGTGCCCGTCCTCGTCGTCGTCGGCTGGGTCGCCTTCGGACCCCGCGGGTACGTCGGCCGTGCGGACGTCCTGCCCGCGCTCGCCTGGCCGGTGGTCTGGGTCGTCGCCACCCTCGGCCTGCGGCCGGTGACCGGGTGGGTGCCCTACCCGTTCCTCAACCCCGACCGCGTCGGCGTCGGCGGCGTCGTCGTCGCCTGCGTCGTCATCACGGCCCTGTTCCTGGCCCTGGCCGCCCTGATCGTGTGGGCCGACCCGCGGCTGCGGGCGAACGGGCGCGAGCCGGTCACCTCGTGAGGGACCGGCTCGCGTGCTGGAGCGGGCGACGAGAATCGAACTCGCGTAGCCAGTTTGGAAGACTGGGGCTCTACCATTGAGCTACGCCCGCGCGGACGGCGTGCGGCCCCGCGAAGGGCCCGCCGTCCAGGGGGATAGCGTAGTGCCCGCGCTCGCGGCCCGCCCAATCCGGCCGCTCGGGCGACGGGGTATGGCGCAGCTTGGTAGCGCGTCCGCTTTGGGAGCGGAAGGCCGCCGGTTCGAATCCGGCTACCCCGACGGCGGGGCGTCGTACGGGCCCCGGGCGGGGACCCCGAACGTCTCGCGCAGCGACGACGGGGTGCCCTGCGCCTCCAGCGCGCTGGCGAGCCGGTCGATGCCCTCCGGGCGGGGCCACACGAAGAGCCCGAGCAGGACGAGGCCGACCGCGACGCCGAGCGCGAGGGTCCACCACGACCCGGGGCGCAGGGCGACGGACAGGGCGATGGCGACGAAGGCCGGGATCTCGGCGAAGGCCGCGCGCAGCATGAGCGAGGACTGGAAGACGGCCGTCGCCCGGTCGCGGGCCCGGTCGGCGGGCATCCCGGCCGGCAGCGGCTCGACCCGGCGGCCCTGGCGGGAGAGCAGCGCCGCGGCCAGCGCCGCGGCCAGCAGCACGGCGACCACCGCGACGAGCGGGGGCGCCGCGAACGGGACGACGAAGGCCCAGGCCAGCGCGATGACGAGCAGCGCGACCCCCATCGCGCCGACGACGAGGCGGACGGTGCGCAGGGCGGGCTGCGGGGTGACGGGCGGTCCCGGCTGGCTCATGGAAGGACCCTAGCCACGCCCCACCGCCGCGGGCGCCGCCCGCCGGCGATTCGGAGCGTCCCCCCGCGAGCGGCTAGCATGGCTCGTTGGTCGTGCCCGTCCGCCGCGCCCGTGGTCGGTGCGGCGTCGTCCGGGGCCCGCGCAGCCGCGCGGCGCGCTCCGGGGCGCGACCGCCGACCTGATCCACTTCGCCCACCCACGCCTGGAGATCCCCGCAGTGAAGAGTGCCGTCGAGACCCTCAACCCGACCCGGGTGAAGCTCACCGTCGAGGTCCCGTACGAGGAGCTGCAGCCCAGCCTCGACGCGGCCTACAAGACGATCGGGTCGCAGATCCAGGTCCCCGGCTTCCGCAAGGGCAAGGTCCCGCCGCGGATCATCGACCAGCGCGTCGGCCGCGGCGCCGTTCTGCAGGAGGCGGTCAACGAGGCGCTGCCGAAGTTCTACGGCCAGGCCCTCGACGAGAACTCGGTGCGCCCGCTCGGCCAGCCCGAGGTCGACGTCACCGAGGTCCCGGCCGAGACCGGCCAGGAGCTGAAGTTCACCGTCGAGGTCGACGTCCGCCCCGAGATCGCCCTGCCGGACTACGCCAACATCGCCGTCGAGGTCGACGCCGTCGCCGCGAGCGACGCCGACATCGAGGAGCGCCTCACCACGCTGCGCCAGCGCTTCGGCACCCTCACCGGGGTGGACCGCGCCGCGCAGGAGGGCGACTTCGTCTCGCTCGACCTCAAGGCCGTCATCGGCGACGAGGAGATCGACGCGGTCACCGGCGTCTCCTACGAGGTCGGCAGCGGCAACATGATCGAGGGCATCGACGAGGCCGTCACCGGTCTGTCCGCCGGGGAGTCGGCGACCTTCACCGCCCCCCTCGCGGGCGGCGACCACGCCGGCGAGGACGCCACCTGCACCGTGACGGTCCAGGCCGTCAAGGAGCGCGAGCTGCCCGAGCTCGACGACGACTTCGCCCAGCTCGCCTCGGAGTTCGACACCCTCGAGGAGCTGCGCGGCGACGTCGCGAAGCAGGCCGAGCAGGCCAAGCGCTTCGAGCAGGGCATCCAGGCTCGTGACCGCGTCCTCGACGCGCTGCTCGAGGCCACCGACGTGCCGGTGCCCGACTCGGTCGTCGAGGCCGAGGTGCACAGCCACCTCGAGGGCGAGGACCGCCTCGAGGACGACGAGCACCGCGCCGAGGTCCAGGAGAGCACCCGCAAGGCGCTGCGCGCCCAGCTCCTGCTCGACGCCATCGTCGAGGCCGAGGAGATCTCGGTCCAGCAGCCGGAGCTCATCGAGTACATCGTCATGTCGGCGCAGCAGTATGGCATGGACCCGAACCAGTTCGCCCAGGCCATCGACGGCCAGGGCCAGGTGCCGGCCATGGTCGCCGAGGTCGGTCGCCGCAAGGCGCTCGCCCACGTCCTCGAGCAGGCGAAGGTCACCGACACCGACGGCAACCCGGTCGACCTCGAGCAGGTCACCGCGCCCGGCGAGGAGCTCCCCGTCGAGGGCGAGCTCGTCGAGGACGGCGACGCGACCACCGAGGCCACCGAGGCCACCACCGAGGACACCGAGGCCGAGGGCGCCGAGGCGCGCTGACCACCGGTCGCCGTACGGCGTCGTCCGGCGCCCCCGCACCACCTCCCGCACCCCCCGCCCGGCCTCGGCCGAGCGGGGGGTGCGCCGTGTCCCCCCTCGTCCCTACGATGGGGACCCGTCCCGCAGGAGGTGCCCGTGTCCCGTCGCCGACCGCCGCGTCGGGCCCTCGCGGGCCTCGCCGCCGCCCTGCTGCTCGGCGTCGCCGGCCCCGCGGCCCTGCCGACGACCGGAGCCGTCGCCGCGACCGCCGACCCGGTGCCCACCACCGGCTCGGTGGCCGGGGCGTTCTACCCCGTCCCGACGACCGCCCTGCTCGGCACCGCCGCCCGACCCGCGGTGCTCGGGGCGGCCTCGACCACCACGGTCGGTGTCACCGGCCGCGACGGGCTGCCCCCGGCCGGGGTCTCCGCGGTCGTCGTCAACGTCACGCTCGAGGCGACGAGCGGTCGCGCCGCCCTGCTCGCGCTGCGCCCCCAGGCGGGACCGCTCGCGACCGGCAGCCCCCTCACCTCGGTCACCGCCCTGCCGGGCCGTCCGACCACCACCCTCGCCACCGTCCCGCTCGACCCCGACGGGGGGTTCTCGGCCGTCGCCTCGGCGCCCGCCCGCGTGCACGTCGACCTCGTCGGCCTCTACGCGGCCGACGACACGGTCGTCGCCGCGCTCGGGGCCTCGGGTGGCTACCAGCCGATGAGCGCGGTGCGGGTCGTGGGTCCGGGGGCCGGGGCCGCCGCCCCGGACTCGAGCGACGCGAGCGACGCGAGCGACACGAGCGACGCGACCGACGCCGGGGGCGCCGGGGACGGGCCGGGCGGGACGGACGCGACGACCACGCCGTCCCCGCAGCCCACCGTCGACACGGGGCTCGCGCGGCCGCTGGCCGGGGGCGAGCGCCGCGCCGTCGCCCTCGACCTCGGGGCGGCCACCGCCCCGCACGTCACCGCGCTGCTGCTGCGGGTGACCGCCCTGGTCGTGCCCTCGGCGGGCACCGTCACCCTCGCGGCGGACCCGGGTGCGGGGGAGCCCACCCAGGTGGCCCCCGCGACCGGGGTCGCGGCGTCGTCCGCCGCGCCCTCGCCGACGCTCACCCTCACCGCCGGGGCGACGGCCTCCAACCTCGCCGTCGTGCCCGCCGTCGTCGACGGCGACGGGCTGCTGCGCCTCGTCCTCGCCAGCACCCTCACCGACCGGGCCGACGTCCGCGTGGACCTCGTCGGGTTCTACGACGACGGCGGTCTCGGCCCGGACCTGCGCTTCCGCAGCCTGCCGGTCGGCCGGGTCGTCGACACCCGCGTCGGGCTCGGCGCGAGCGGGCCGCTGACGGCGGCGACGACACTCACCCCCGACACCTCGGTGGTCGGCGGCGACACCTTCGCGCTCGTCGGCACGCTCACCACCCTCGGGGCGCGCAGCGCCGCCGGGACCGCGGCCGGGCAGGTGCGGGCGGTGCCCTCCGACGAGCTGGGCCCCGCCGCGGCGCCCGCCGGGCCCGCCCCGGGCGGGGTGCCCGTCCCGGTGGGCAGCCAGCAGAGCACGCCGGTCCAGCCGGAGGTCGGCACGGACGGGTCCCTGGCCCTCGCCGCCGGCGGCGCCGGACCGCGCATGCAGGCGGTGCTCGACGTCGTCGGCTCCTTCGAGGCCTACCCCGAGGTCGCGGACCCGTCCGCCCGCGGCTGGGTCGACGCGGTCCCCGGCTGGCAGGTGCGGGCCCTCGCCCGCTGAGGACAGCCGCCGTACGGCCCCGGCGGGCGTCGTCCTGAGCGCAGTGCGCTCAGGGCGAACACCGCCGGACTCGGGGACTCCGCTGTCGGGGCCTGACGTTAGGGTCACTGGAAGCACCGCCCCGAGAAAGAGAAGAGAGCCCAGTGGCCCGCATGAGTGACGTCGTCGCCGCCGGCGACGGCATGCCCGGTGGTCTCGACGACCACATCTACAACCGTCTGCTCAAGGAGCGGATCATCTTCCTCGGCTCCGAGGTCCGTGATGACAACGCCAACGCCATCTGCGCGCAGATGCTGCTGCTGGCCGCGGAGGACCCGGAGAAGGACATCTGGCTCTACATCAACAGCCCCGGCGGCTCGGTGACCGCGGGCATGGCGATCTTCGACACCATGCAGTGGGTGCCGAACGACGTCGCGACCGTCGCCATGGGCATGGCCGCCTCGATGGGGCAGTTCCTGCTCAGCGCCGGCACCCCGGGCAAGCGCTACGCGACCCCGCACGCCCGCGTGATGATGCACCAGCCGTCCGGCGGCATCGGCGGCACGGCCAGCGACATCAAGATCCAGGCCGAGCAGATGCTGCACATCAAGAAGCAGATGGCCGAGCTCATCGCCCAGCACACGGGCCAGGAGCTCGCGCAGATCGAGCGCGACTCCGACCGCGACCGCTGGTTCACAGCCGAGGAGGCCAAGGAGTACGGCTTCGTCGACGCGGTCTTCACCCGCGCCGCCCAGGCCGAGGGCCGCCCGTCCACCGACGCCCCGCTCACCGGTGAGGGGTCCAAGTGACCGGCCGCAACGACCAGGAGAGCCCCATGAGCACCTTCCCGTACGTCCGCGACCGGGGCGGCCTGCACGTGCCGGCGCCCTCGAGCCGCTACATCCTGCCGCAGTTCGAGGAGCGCACCTCGTACGGCATGAAGCGCCTCGACCCCTACACGAAGATGTTCGAGGACCGGATCATCTTCCTCGGCGTCCAGGTCGACGACGCGTCGGCGGACGACATCATCGCCCAGCTGATCGTGCTCGAGTCGCTCGACCCCGACCGCGACATCCTCATGTACATCAACAGCCCGGGTGGCTCGTTCACCGCCATGACGGCGATCTACGACACCATGCAGTACATCCGGCCCGACATCCAGACCTTCGTCGTCGGGCAGGCCGCGTCCGCGGCCGCGGTGCTCATGGCGGCCGGGGCGCCGGGCAAGCGGTTCGCGCTGCCGAACGCCCGCATCCTCATCCACCAGCCGGCGCTGGGTGGCGGGGACTACGGCCAGGCCTCGGACATCGAGATCCAGGCCAACGAGGTCCTGCGGATGCGCACCTGGCTCGAGGAGACGCTGGCCTCGCACACCGGGCGCACGCCCGAGCAGGTCAACGAGGACATCGAGCGCGACAAGATCATGTCCGCCGCCGAGGCCAAGGAGTACGGCCTCATCGACGAGGTGCTCACCTCGCGCAAGGCCTCGCTGCAGCGCTGAGCCGCCCGCGCCACGGTCGCGTCGCCGTCGCCGTACGGCGAGACGGGCGCGGCAACCTGCTCAAGGGGGCGCCGTACGGGACGATCTCCCGTACGGCGCCCCGTCGCTTCCGCCGTCAGCGGAACCGGCGCCCCCGGTGTACGCCCACGTCGGGGGAGCGCGTGTAATAGACAACGCAGCACCGTGCGGACGAGTACCGTCTGCGCATCCGCCCACCGTCGTCGGTCCGACCGGCGGCACCGAGCACTGGAGGACCCGCACGTGGCACGTATCGGAGACGGCGGCGACCTGCTCAAGTGCTCCTTCTGCGGCAAGTCGCAGAAGCAGGTCAAGAAGCTCATCGCCGGCCCCGGGGTCTACATCTGCGACGAGTGCATCGACCTGTGCAACGAGATCATCGAGGAGGAGCTCGCCGAGTCGTCCGAGCTGGGCCTCGACGAGCTGCCCAAGCCGCGCGAGATCTTCGACTTCCTCCAGAACTACGTCGTCGGGCAGGACGTCGCCAAGAAGGCGCTGGCCGTCGCGGTCTACAACCACTACAAGCGCATCCAGGCCGGCGAGGCGGCGGCGGGTCGCAAGGACGCCGACCACGTCGACATCGCCAAGAGCAACATCCTGCTCATCGGCCCGACCGGGTGCGGCAAGACCTACCTCGCGCAGACGCTGGCCAAGATGCTCAACGTCCCCTTCGCCATCGCCGACGCGACGGCGCTGACCGAGGCGGGCTACGTCGGCGAGGACGTCGAGAACATCCTCCTCAAGCTCATCCAGGCCGCCGACTACGACGTCAAGAAGGCCGAGACGGGGATCATCTACATCGACGAGGTCGACAAGATCGCCCGCAAGAGCGAGAACCCGTCGATCACCCGCGACGTCTCCGGCGAGGGCGTGCAGCAGGCGCTGCTGAAGATCCTCGAGGGCACGACCGCGTCGGTGCCCCCGCAGGGCGGGCGCAAGCACCCGCACCAGGAGTTCATCCAGATCGACACGACCAACGTGCTCTTCATCGTCGGCGGCGCGTTCGCCGGCCTGGAGAAGCTCGTCGAGTCGCGCAACGGACAGAAGGGCCTCGGCTTCGGCAGCCAGCTGCACACGCCGAAGGACCTCGCCGAGTCGATCCACGACGTCATGCCCGAGGACCTCATGAAGTTCGGGCTCATCCCCGAGTTCATCGGCCGCCTGCCCGTCATCACGACGGTCAGCCCGCTCGACCGCGACGCGCTGGTGCAGATCCTCACCCAGCCGCGCAACGCGCTGAGCAAGCAGTACCAGAAGATGTTCGAGATCGACGGGGTCGAGCTCGAGTTCACCACCGACGCGCTCGAGGCCATCGCCGACCAGGCGCTGCTGCGCGGCACCGGTGCCCGCGGCCTGCGCGCGATCATGGAGGAGGTCCTGCTCCCCGTGATGTTCGACGTGCCGAGCGAGGACGACATCGCCAAGGTCGTCGTCTCCCGCGAGGTGGTCCTGGACAACGTGCTGCCCACCATCGTGCGACGCGACGCCGCGGTGCCGAGCCGGCCCCGGCGCACGCAGCGCAAGGAGAGCGCGTAGCCGCGAGGCGCAGGACCGGGAGGCGGGTGGCGGACGGTGGGTGACCACGGGGCGCCGTACCGGCTCAGGAGGGGTGACCCGGCCCCGGTCCAGCACAGCGGCACGACCTGCGGGTCGGCGTCGCTGACCGTCGCGCGGATGCTCGCCGACCCCCGCTTCGCCGACTGGGTCCGCACCGGCGAGCGACGCGGCGCCGCGTTCCTGCCCGAGCTGGGCAGCGAGGACGCCCGCTTCGCCGAGGCCGAGCAGCTGACGCTGCGGCGCACGACCCGTCCGCTCGGGCCGGGCGGCCGGCTCCAGCCGCCGTGGCCGCGTGCGCTCGGCACCCCGCCGTGGGGCGCCCGTCGCGAGCTCGAGCACGGCGCGTCGCGGCCCGGGACGCCGTACGCCGTCGTGGGGTGCCGCGTCGGCCGCGGTCGACGGCGGGCGCTGCTGGCCCGGCTGGGGGAGCGGCTCGCCGCCGACCGTCCGGCGCTGCTCTACGTGGGGAGCCGGAGCCTGCCCCGGCACGTCACCCTCCTGCTGCCCGGTGCGGGCGGGGGTCCCGACCTCTACGACCCCGCCGCGGGCACGGTGACCGCGCTCGACACCGCGGGCTTCGTCGCCGGCCGGCTCGCGGTCGCGGGCTGGTCGAGGCCCTGGTGCGTCGTGCTCCCCGCCCCCTGACGTCCGCACCGACGAGGCACCGGTGCCCCACGGGTGCGGACGCTGTGGGGGTCAGTCGCCGCCCGGGGTGCGCGCCACCCACGGCCAGGCGGCGACGACCACCAGCGCGAGCGCGCCGACGGCGACCGACCCGGGGACCGCGACCCGGTGCACGAGGTCGACGGCCGCGGCCACGACGGCGGTCGCGCCGACCACCGCGCCCGTACGACGCCCCCACCGCCGCACCGACGCGGCGGGCCAGGTCAGCGTCGTCGGGGTCGAGGCGAGCGCCGCCGCGGCCAGGTGCAGCAGCAGCAGGCAGGCGGCGGCCGGCAGCGCCCACCAGGTCACCGGCCCCGGGACGGTGACCACCCACAGGGCGACGAGCAGCGCGGCGACGCCGCCGGGCAGCAGCGTCCCCGTCCGCGGCACGACGAGCAGCAGCAGCGGGGCGAGCAGCAGCGTCCACCACGGCAGCGACCCGCCGGCGGCGATCCCGCACAGCAGCAGCCCGACGGGGGCGAGGACGACGAGGGCCGCGAGGACGAGACCGTGGCCGGCGTACTCCGACGAGCGACCGAGACGGGCCAGGCGCACGGACCCGGCGCGGCGCGGGGCGGTCGACGCGCTCACCGGCGGGCCACCCGGGGCGCGCGGGTCCGGCGCGACAGGTCGCGCAGGACGGCGTCGAGGCTGCCCGGCCCGCGCCACGGCACGGTGGGGACGCCGAGGTCGAAGAGCCGGTCGAGCTGGGCCGACCGGGTGACGCGTCGCAGCCGCCAGGCGAGGGCGGCGTACGGGTCGTCCTGCTGCTCCCACAGGTGCTCGGGCATCGTGTCGACGACGACGGTGGTGAGACCGCGCGAGCCCAGCCGCCCGACGGCGGCGACCATCGACGGGTCGACGAGCGGCGACAGCACGACGACGAGGGCGCCGGAGGGGATCCCCGCGGTCGCCCACTCGCCGTCGTCGACGCGCTCGGTCGCCGCCTCGAGCGCGGCGAGCGAGTCGAGGACGCGGCGCAGCTGGCGCGAGCCGGAGGCGGTCGGCAGCCGCCGCACCGTGCTGGAGCCGACGACCCGCAGCCCCACGCGGTCGCCGGCCCCGAGGTGGTGGGCGGCGACGGCGGCGGCCGCCCGGACGGTGAGGTCGAGGCTGGTCGCCCGGCCGTCGACCCCCTCGCGCGGGCCGAGGTCGCTGAAGGCGTCGACGACGAGGACCACGGCGGTGTCCTGGTCGGCGAAGGTCGTCGCGACGTGCAGCGTGCCGGTGCGCAGCGAGACGGGCCACCGGATCCGTCGCAGCCGGTCGCCGGGCTGGAACGGCCGCAGCGTCGCGAACTCGCCTCCGCTGCCCTGCCGGCTCGAGCGGTGCACGCCGACGAGCCCCTCCGGGTGGGGGAGCGGGGCGGTCCCGTCGAAGGTCGACGACGCGGGCAGGGCGACGGCGTCGCGGGCGGTCAGCTCGACCGGCCCGCTGCGGTAGCCGGCGAACGGGCCGAGGACGAGCACCGCCTCCGGCCCGACCGTGCGGCGTCCCCACCGGGTCAGCCGGACCGCCGCCGCCGTCCGCACCACGCGGGTCCCGTCGTCGACCCGAATCGGATTCGCTTCACTCGGCTCGGGTCCTGACGCGAGCCGAGCGGGCCGAATCCGATTCGTGTCGCCTGGCTCGGGGTCGTCCGGCGGCGGTACGGCGTCCTCGCGGGCCAGGCCCCGGCTCCCGGTCACCAGCCCGTCCTCGACGAAGAGCGACGGGGCGAGGCCGACGACGGCGTCCTCGGCGTGCGCGGGCAGCTCGACGGCGGCGTCCCAGCGCAGGACCGTGCCCTCGGGGGCGGTGCGGCGACCGAGCCGGGTGACGACCGTCGGCGTCCCGCTCGGCCGCGCCAGCCGGGCCCAGGCGGCGACGAGCAGCAGCGGGGTGACGAGGACGAGGACGTCGGCGCGGTGGGCGAGGACGGCCACGAGCAGCCCCAGGCCGCTCACGGCGACCGCGCGCCCCTGGGCGGCGGTCGGGACCCACGCCGGCAGCTCGCGGCGGAGCTCCTGGGGACCCGACCCCGCGGGGACGTCGCTCACCGCCCCACCCCCCGGCTCACCGACGCGCCTCCAGCGCGGCCGGCGCGGTGACCGTCGACAGCAGGCTGCGCACGATGCTGGCCCCGGAGACGTTGCTCATCCACAGCTCGGGCCGCACGGTGATCCGGTGCGCGAGGGCGGCCGGCGCGACGGCCTTGACGTCCTCCGGCGTGACGTAGTCCCGGCCCGACACGACGGCGTACGCCCGGGCGGTGAGCAGCAGCGCGAGCGACCCGCGCGGCGAGGCGCCCATGAGCGCCTGCGGGTGGGTGCGGCTCGCGCCGGCGAGGGCCACGCAGTACCGCGCGATGCTGTCGTCGACCTCGACCGACTCGACGGCGGCCTGCATGCCGAGCAGCCCGGCGGGGTCGGTGACCGGCTCGAGCGCGACCTCCTCGCGGCGCCGGGCCATCCGCCCGCGCAGCACGTCGAGCTCCTCGGTCTCGGTGGGGTAGCCGAAGGAGACCCGCAGCAGGAACCGGTCGAGCTGCGCCTCCGGCAGCGGGTAGGTGCCCTCGTACTCCACCGGGTTCGCCGTGGCCAGCACGTGGAAGGGCCGCGGCAGCGCGAAGGTGCGCCCCTCCACGGTGACCTGCCGCTCCTGCATCGCCTCGAGCAGCGCCGACTGGGTCTTCGGCGGCGTCCGGTTGATCTCGTCGGCGAGCAGCAGCCCCGTGAAGACCGGGCCGGGGCGGAAGTCGAAGTCGCCCGCGCGCTGGTCGTAGACGAAGGACCCGGTGAGGTCGCCGGGCAGCAGGTCCGGGGTGAACTGCGCGCGGGTGAAGCCCAGCCCGAGGGTCGTCGCCAGCGACCGGGCGGCCAGCGTCTTGCCCAGGCCGGGGTAGTCCTCGAGCAGCGCGTGGCCGCCGGCGAGCACCGCCGCGAGCACGAGGGTGAGCGGCTGCCGCTTGCCGACGACGGCGCGGCCCACCTCGTCGAGGACGCGGCCCGCGAGGGCGGTGGTCTCGGCGACCCCGTACGGCGTCGGGGTGGGGGTCTCGGCGTACGGCGTGCTCACGGCTGCTCCGTCGGTCGGTCGGGTCGGGTCGGCGGGTGGGCGCGCTCCGGGGTGAGGGCGTCGAGGTCGGCGAGCACCCGGTCCAGGTGCGCCGGGTCGAGCAGGCGCTCGTCGGCGGGGAGGGCGACGACGTCGGCGAGGGTCGGCGGCAGCAGCGCCAGCAGCCGCGGGTCGCTCGTCGCGTCGAGGCCGTGCACGCGCAGGCTGCGCGAGGCGATGGCCGGCAGCAGGTCGGCGCGCAGCTCGGCGGCGAGGTGGGCGCGCACGTCCGGCGCGGCGCCGGGGGCGCCGGCCAGTCGCTGCCCCCGCGCCGCCGTGCGGTGGTCGGACCCGCGCCCGAGCCCGCGCGTCGAGACGGTGGCCGTCGGCCACGTCGGGTCCGTTGTCGTGAACCCGCCGTGGTCGACCCAGACGACCACGCTGACGAGCGCGCCCACGACCCCGGCCAGCAGGACGAGCGAGACCTGGACGTCGAGCAGGGTGAGGACGACGACGGTGGCGACGTAGGCCAGGGCCGACCACCCGAGCACGCCGGTCCACCCGCGCACGCGCAGGACGCGGCGGCTCACCCGGCCACCCCCGCCTGCGTCGCCCGTCGGCGCTCGCGCTCGTCGGCGAGCCGCTGCGCCACTCGGCGCAGGTCGTCGTGCAGGGCGGTGAGGTGGTGGACGGCGGCCTCGCGGTGGCCCTCGTGGAGCGGGTGCCGGGAGAACCGGGCCTCGCGGTAGAGCTCGGCGAGCCGGTCGAGGTGGCGCGGGGACACCTCCCAGGTGGCGAGGACGCGACGGGTCAGCTCGGTCGGGGTCTCGGACGGGCGACGCTCCAGCCCGGTCCGCTCGACCGCCGTCTCGAGGTCGACCCAGCAGGCGACGATGGCGTTGCGCGGCTCCCCGTCGAGCAGCAGCGCGAGGCGCTGGTCCGCCCCGGCGACGATGTCCTCGGGGTCGGCCTCGGGCGGCTCGAGGGCGACGGTCCCGGTCTGGACGCGGGAGCGGTAGCGCGGCACCACCCGCCACAGCCAGCGCAGCAGCAGGGCGGCGGCGACGACCACCGCGACGAGCAGCAGGGCTCGGATCGCCGCCCCGAGCGCGGGCGGGGTCGACGGCAGCTGCTGGGCGAGGTCGCCACCGGACGCCGTCGGGGTGGGGGTCTGCGTCGTGCTCGTCGGGGTGACCGGCGGTGGTGCGGCGGCCGTGCCGCCGAGGCTGCCCGAGCCGGTGACGACGTCGACCGGTCCGCCGGCCACCGCGAGGACGAGCAGGAGGAGGGCCAGCGCGCCGAGGCCGGCCAGGACCGCCGTACGGCGGGGGACGTCGAGCCGCGACGGTCCGCGCACCCCGTCCCCGGTCCCCATGGGCGGCACGCTACCCCCGGGGCCTGCGGCCCCGGGGGAGCGTCACGGGACGGTGCCCGCGCGTGTCACTCCTTGACGGCGCCCTCGAGCGACCCGCCGATGATCCGCTTCTGGAAGACGAAGAAGAGGACGGCGACGGGGATCGTCATGAGCACGGCGGCCGCGAGCTTGAGCGGGTAGCGGTTGCCCGCCCCCAGCGCCCCCGTCAGCAGCCCCGCCACCCCGGTCGTCAGGGTGTTGAGGTCGGGGCTCTGCCTCGAGACGAGGAAGTGCGGCAGCTCGTTCCACGAGCTCTGGAAGGACAGGATCGTGATGGTGATGAGCGCGGGGCGCGCCACCGGCAGCACGACCGACCAGAAGGTGCGGAAGATGCCCGCGCCGTCGAGCTTGGCGGCCTCCTCGAGGCTGACCGGGATCGTCTCGAAGAACTGCTTCATGATGAAGACGCCGGCCGCGTCGGCGAGCAGCGGCACGATCATCCCGGCGTACGTGTCGTAGATCCCCAGCTGCTTGATGATGAGGAACTTCGGGATGAGCAGGACCACGCCCGGCACCGCCATCGTCGCGATGATGCCGAGCGAGATGGCCTGCCGGCCGCGGAACCGCAGCCGCGCAAGGGCGTAGCCGGCGAGCGAGTCGAAGAAGACGCGCCCGGCGGTGACGACGACCGCGACGATGACCGAGTTGGTGAACCACAGCCCGAAGTCCTGCTGGAAGAGCTGCTGGTAGGCCTGCGTCGTGAACGCCGACGGGATGGGGTTGAGCGGGCTGTTCGTCGCGTCCGGGTCGGTCTTGAAGCTCGTCCCCACCTGGATGACGAAGGGGAAGAGGTAGACCAGGGCGAAGAGGGTCAGCAGGACGTAGCCGACGATCTTGCCGACGCGGCGCTTGGCCTCGTCCGGCGGCGGTGCCGCCGCGCGGGTGGCCGCGGGTCCGGCGTCCTGCGGGTCGCCGTACGGCGTCGTGCGGCTGGTGGTCTGGCTCATCGCTGCTGCCTCCCAGCGGTCGCGAGGTACCCACCGACGTCGCCGCCGGTGCCGGCGCCGCCGCGCTGGGCGCGGCCGAGGCGTCGTCGGGGCTTGTCGCGGTCGCGCAGGATCCACGACTGGATCCCCGTCATGACGAGGATGATCGCGAACAGCACGAACGAGATCGCCGTCCCCTGGCCCCACGCGCCCTGGTTGATCGAGGAGTCGTAGGCGAGGTAGGCGGGGGTGAGGGTCGTCTTGCTCGGGTTGCCCTTGCTCATGACGTAGATCTGGTCGAAGACCTGCCACGTGCCGATGAGGCCGAGGGTGAGGACGGTGAACAGCGTCGGCCTGAGCAGCGGGATGGTCACCGAGACCGTACGGCGCCACGTGCTCGCCCCGTCGATGGCCGCCGCCTCGAAGACCTCGGCCGGGATGTTCTGCAGGGCGGCGAGGAACATGAGCATGTAGGCGCCGGCCGAGACCCAGATGACGAGCGCGATGATCGTGATCATCGCGACCGACGGCCCGGCGAGCCAGTCCCACCAGCTGAGGCTGAGGAACCCGTGGTCGGTGAGGGCCGCCGGGCCCTGCTCGTCGCCGTTGCCGACGCCGACCGCCCCGAGGAGCAGGTGCAGCAGCCCGCGCGGGTCGGCGAACCAGTTCGGCCCCGACACCCCGACGAGCTTGAGCAGCGCGTTGACCGAGCCGCTGCCGGCGAAGAGGAAGAGGAAGACCGAGCCGATCGCCACCGAGCTGGTGACGGTGGGGAAGTAGTACGACGTCCGGAAGAAGCTCAGACCCTTGAGCCGGCGCTGGTTGAGCAGCAGCGCCAGCCCGAGGGCGAGCACCGTCTGCAGGGGCACGACGAGCAGGACGTAGTAGAAGTTGTTGCGGATCGACGTCGCGAAGTCGCTGCGCGCCAACGAGTCCTGGCCGAGCAGGTCGGTGTAGTTCTGCCCGCCGACGAACGTGACGGCGCCCGAGAGGGGCGAGCCCCGGCCGGCCCAGTCGCTCAGGCTGACCCAGAACGCCATGAGGATCGGCGCGACGAGGAACAGCCCGAGGATGACGACGACGGGCGTGACGAACAGCCAGCCCGAGCGGGTCTCGCCCGCTCGGGCGCTGGTGGTCCGGCTCACTTGAGGACGGCCTCGCCGTTCTTCTGCAGGCGGTCGAGCATGGCCTTCGGGTCGCCGGTCTGCAGCGAGCCGATCTGCGAGTCGAAGTCCTTGAGGACCGGGTCCATGCCGGCGACGGTGACGGGACCCTGCGCGTACGACGAGCCGGCGAGGAAGCCGTTGTCGTCGGGGAACTCGGCCTTGTAACCGGCCTCGGCCGACTTCAGCGGCGGGATGACGCCCAGGCCCTTGGCCAGCTGCAGCGACGGGGCGTCGGTCTCGAGGTAGTTGACCAGGTCGATGGCGGCGGCCTGGTTCTTGCTGGCCGACGCGACGCCGTAGCACTGGGTGAAGCTCAGCGTGCCCTTGCCGGCGGGGCCGGCGGGCAGCTCGTAGGCGGCGTACTTGACGTTCGGGTAGTCGGACTTGAGGGCGCCCTTGATCCAGTTGCCCTCGATGGTCATCGCGGCGCGACCCTTGCCGAACGCCTCGCCGCCCCAGCCGGAGTCGACGCCCTTGGGGAAGGCGGTGGAGCCGCTCTGCAGGAGCTTCTGGACCTCCTTGAGGGCGGTGAGGTTGGCGTCGCTGTTCGCCGTCATCTGGGTCTGGTCGTCGTTGACGATCCAGCCGCCGGCCTGCTTCATGAAGGCGCCGATGCGGTCGCGGGTGTCGCCGATGACCAGGCCCTTGCGGTCGCCCTGCGTGAGCTTCTTCGCGACGGTCTCGAGGTCGGCCCAGGTCTTCGGCACGTCCGCGTCGGTGAGGCCGGCGGCCTTCCACATGTCGGTGTTGACGACGAGCGCGAGGTTCGAGGAGTCCTTGGGCGCGCAGTAGAACTTGCCGTCGTACGTGAAGGTCTTCACCAGGCCGGGGTAGAAGTCGTCCTTGGCGGTGACCTGGTCGCCGTAGGCCACCAGGTTGCCGGCCTTGGCGTAGGTCGGGAACACGTTGGCGTCGGTGAAGAACAGGTCCGGCGGGGAGCCGGCGGCGAAGCCCTGGGTCAGCTGCTGGTTGATGTCCGACGCGGCGACGACGTTGACCTTGTTGCCGGTCTTCTTCTCCCAGCCGGAGACGACGTCCTGCTGGAGCTTGACGTCGGCGGGGCCGTTGGACGTGATCATGAACGTGATCGTCACCGGGCCCTTGGCGGCGGCCTGGGTCTGGCCGCCGCCGCTGCCGGAGTCGAAGCCACCGCCGCCGGAGCAGGCGGTCAGGGCCAGCGCGCCCGCCGTGGAGGCGATGAGCGCCAGCCGCAGGGTCCGGGGCCGAGGGGTCCTCGTCGACATGGTGTCTCCTTCGTGGCCCGCCGGGGTGGCGGGGGATCGGGGTGGGGTGCTGCGGTGTGGAGGTCGGGGGAGGTCGGGTGGTGGTCAGCCGGGGGTGCTGCTGGCGCGGACGGTGAGGGTGGGCTCGAGCAGCTGCGCGACGGGCGGGGTGCCGGCGGGGGCGAGCAGCATCCGCCAGGCCGCGCGGGCGGCGTCCGCGACCGGCTGGTGGACGCTCGTCAGCTGCATGGCCGCGGCCACATCGGTGTCGTCGAAGCCGACGACGCCGACGTCGCGGCCGGGCTCGAGGCCGAGGGCCCGGACCGCGCGCAGCGCGCCGAGGGCGAGCAGGTCGGAGGCGCAGACGACGGCGGTGCTCCCCGCGGGACGCCGTACGGCGCCCAGCCGGTCGAGCAGGCGGCCGGCGGCGCCGGTCGCCTCGTCGAGGTCCTGCACCGCCTCCTCGGCCTCGTCGGGCGAGGTGGTGAGGCCGGCGGCCGCGAGGCCGTCGACCCAGCCGGCTCGGCGGTCGTCGCCGACGGGGGAGCCGGCCGGCCAGCCGAGGAAGCCGACGTGGACGTAGCCCCGGTCGGCGAGGTGGGCGACGGCGGCCCGCAGGCCGGCGCGGCCGTCGACGTCGACCCACCGGGTCAGCTCGGGCCGGTCCCAGACCCGGCCGAAGGAGACGAACGGGACCTCGTGGGCGAGCAGCCAGTCCGGGCGCGGGTCGCCGTGCCGGGTGTCGGCCAGGACGAAGCCGTCGACGAGGCCGCTGGCCAGGGTCTGCCGGTAGCCGGCGACGACGTCGGTGGGGTCGGGCGCGAAGGCGACGACGTGGATGCCGTGGCGGGGGGCGTCGACGGTCAGCTCGACGAGGAACTCGTCGAGGATGTGCCCGAGGCGGCCCTGGTGCGAGGGGTTGACCTCGAAACCCGCGGCCGAGGCCCGCTGCCGGCGCAGCTGCTGGGCCGAGACCATCGGGGTGAAGCGCAGCCGTTCGACGGCATCGAGGACGCGCTCGAGCGTGGGGGCGGCGACCCGGTCCGGGCGGTTGAGGGCGTTGCTCACCGTCTGGCGCGACACCCCGGCGGCCTTGGCGACGTCGACGATGGTCGCGCGCGAGGCGGCGGTCGAGGCGGTCGAGGCGGGGCTCGGCTCGGACATCGGACCTCCTCTCGCGTCGTCGCGGTGGCTGCTCGTCGGTGCGGTGTGATCGTTCAAATCGCCGACGTTTGAACGTTCCAACGCGGTCGAGCATGCTCTACGGTCGTGGAGGTCGTCAAGCCTCCCGCGCCTCTCCCGGTGTGTCCGGACCCTCCCGGCGACCCCCGTCACGACCGAAAGGCCCCGCGTGCCCTCCGCTGCCGCCCCCTCGTCCGACCCGCTGCGCCAGCCCTGGCTGCACGAGCTGGCCGTGGTCGTGGCCGGCAACGCGACGCTGCTCTCGGCGCCGGACGGCGACCTCGACCCCCGCGCCGACGGTGCGCAGGCCGACGGTGCGCGCGCCCAGGGGCTGCTCGTCGACGACCGACGTGTCCTCGCCGTGCTGCGGCTCGAGGTCGGCGGCGAGCCGGCCAGCCCGGTCGCGTCGCGCGTCGTCGGGTCGGGGGCCGGGTTCCTCGGCGCGGCCCGCGGCCTCGGCGACCTCGGCCCCGACCCGACCGTCGAGGTCGAGCGCCGCCGCGAGCTCGACGGCGGTCTCGTCGAGCGGGTGACGGTGCGCTCGCGCGCGTCCGTCCCCGTCGAGACCGACGTCGTGTGGCTCGCCGGCGCCGACGGCCTCGACCTCGCTCAGGTCAAGGCGGGGGAGCCGGTCGGTGCGCTGCTGCCCGCGCAGGTCGAGGCCGACGGCGTCTCGTGGCAGGACGACTGGCACGCGACGCGGCTGCGCCAGGACCCCGCCCCGGACGCTGTCGAGCTGCGCGGCGACGGTGTGACGGCACTGACGACCCGGGTGTCGGTCCCGGCCGGCGGCGAGGTCACCCTCGTCCTGCGGGCCGAGGTGACGCGGCGGCGGGCGTCGGCCTTCGACGCCGACGCGGGGGCGTCGCTGGTCGACTGGTCCTCGGCGGCGCTCGAGCACGTCGCGGACCGCCGGGTCGCCCCGCTCGTGGCGGCCTCCCTGGCCGACCTGCGCCACCTGCTGCTGCGCGACCCCGAGGGCGGCGACGTCTTCGCCGGCGCCGGAACACCTTGGTACCTCACGCTGTTCGGCCGCGACTCGCTCTGGGCCGCGCGGATGGTGCTGCCCTTCGGGACCGACCTCGCGGCCGGGACGCTGCGGGCGCTGGCCCGGCGGCAGGGGCGTCGTACGGACCCCGCCACGGGCGAGGCGCAGGGCAAGATCCCGCACGAGCTGCGCCGCCACGTCTACCGCGACGAGGTGAGCGGCATGGTGCTGCCGCAGGTCTACTACGGCACCGTCGACGCGACCGCGCTGTGGGTCAGCCTGCTCGTCGACGCGTGGCGCTGGGGGCTGGACGAGGCGGTCGTGCGCGACCTGCTCGAGCCGCTGCACGCCGCGCTGGGATGGCTGACCGGGCCGGGCCGCGACACCGACGGGCTGGTGCGCTACCTCGACGAGACCGGCACCGGCCTGGCCAACCAGGGCTGGAAGGACTCCGGCGACTCCGTACGGCGTCGCGACGGCTCGCTCGCGCCGGGACCCATCGCGCTCGTCGAGGCGCAGGCCTACGCCGTCGAGGCGCTGCGGGGGGCGGCCGGGCTGCTGCGGGCGCTCGGCGAGCCGGGTGCCGAGGACGCGGAGAAGCACGCCGTGGAGCTGGAGGACGCTGTGCGGCAACGGTTCTGGGTGACGACCGACGCCGGGCGCCACCTCGCGCTCGCGGTCGACGGCGAGGGGCGCGCGGTCGACGGGCTGGCCTCGAACATGGGGCACGTGCTCGGCACCGGCGCGCTCGACGACGCGGAGTCGGCGGCGGTGGCGGCGACGCTGACGGGGGAGGAGCTGCTCGACGGGTTCGGCGTGCGCACCCTCGGCCGCGGCAACGGCGGCTTCAACCCCATCGGATACCACACCGGTTCGATCTGGACCCACGACACCGCGGTCTGCGCGTGGAACCTGGCCCGGGCCGGGTTCGCCGACGAGGCCGGCCGCGTCGCCGTGACCCTGGTGGCGTCGGGGGAGTCGTTCGGCCGGCGCTGGCCCGAGCTGTACTCGGGCGTGCCGTTCGGCGACGCGCCGACGCCGTACCCCGCCGCCTGCCGCCCCCAGGCCTGGTCCGCCGCGTCGGCCGCGGTGCTCGCGAGCGTCGCGCTCGGCGTCGAGGCCGACGTACCGGCCGGCGAGCTGCGGCTGCGGCCGTCGCGGACGTTCGGTCCGGTGACGGTGCGGGGGCTGCGGGTCGGCGGCGCGTCGGTCACGGTGCGCACGGGTGCGGACGGGTCGGTCGAGGAGGTCACCGGACTTCCGGAGGGCGTGCGCGTCGTCGTGCGCTGAGACCCATCAATTGATGGATGTCAGCAGGCGGCCCCGCACGGCGCGTGCTGGAACCCATCAATTGATGGATGTCAGCAGGCGGCCCCGCACGGCGCGCGCTGAAACCCATCAATTGATGGATGTCAGCAGCGCGCCCGGACCGACGGCGCTCCGCCGGAGAAACGTGAGCCCCGCCGGAGAACGGTTCTCCGGCGGGGCCGGACATTATCGGGCGACCCGATAATGTCCAGGAACGTTCAGCCGCGCGGGGGCGGCGGGACGATGACCGCGTCACGCACTTCGACGGCGTCCGCCTCGGCGTACGACACGGCGCCGAGGTGGCCGGCGGCGGACAGGTCGGCCTCGGCGGACCGCACCGCCTCCAGCGCGGCGGACGGCCCGGCGATGACGAGCGACGTCACCTCCGCCCGCATGCCGACCTTGGCCTCCGACTTCGCCTTGCGCACTCCCGCGAGCGCGGCGCCCACCGCGGCGAGCACCGCCAGGTCACCGTCGACCCCGGCGCCGAGCTCGGCGCGGGTCGGCCAGGCCGCGCGGTGCACGGAGCCGTCGCGACCGGTGCGCTCGTGGAACCACGACCACACCTCCTCGGTCGCGAAGACGAGCACGGGCGCGAGCAGCCGCAGCACGACGTCGAGGCTGACCCGCAGCGTGGCCCGCGCGGACGCGGACGCCTCGGGCGAGATGGACGCGGACTCGTCGCGGCCGCCGTACGCCCGGTCCTTGACCAGCTCGAGGTAGTCGTCGCAGAAGCTCCAGAAGAAGCTCTCGGTGACCTCGAGCGCACGGGTGTAGTCCATGGCGTCGTACGCCGCCGTGGCCTTGTCGACGACGTCGGCGAGGGTCGCGAGCACCGAGCGGTCGAGCGGCTCGGTGACCTGCGCGGCGAGGTCGGCGAGCGACCCGGCCGGCTCCACCACCCCGTCGACCGCGCCGAACCCGAGCGCGAACCGGCTCGCGTTGAGCAGCTTGATGGCCAGGCGCCGCCCGACCTTCATCTGCGAGGTGTCGAGCGCGGTGTCCGTCCCGAGCCGCGCGGCCGCGGCCCAGTAGCGCACCCCGTCGGTGCCGTGCTCCTTGAGCATGTCGATGGGCGTCGTCGCGTTGCCCTTGGACTTGCTCATCTTCTTGCGGTCCGGGTCGAGGATCCAGCCGTTGACCGTCGCGTTGCGCCACGGCAGCGACCCGTGCTCGAAGTGCGCGCGCACGACCGTCGCGAAGAGCCAGGTGCGGATGATGTCGTGCCCCTGCGGACGCTGGTCCATCGGGAAGACCGCGGCGAACAGCTCCGGGTCGTCGAGCCAGCCGCCCGCGATCTGCGGGGTGAGCGAGCTCGTCGCCCAGGTGTCCATGATGTCGGCGTCGCCGACGAACCCGCCCGGCTCACCGCGCTGCGCCTCCTCGTAGCCCGCGGGCGCCTCGGCCACGGGGTCCACCGGCAGCGCCGACTCGTCCGGCACGATCGGGTGCTCCCAGTCGGTCTCGCCGTGCTCGTCGACGGGGTACCACACGGGGATCGGCACGCCGAAGAACCGCTGGCGGCTCACGAGCCAGTCGCCGTTGAGGCCGCCGACCCAGTTCTCGTAGCGGCTGCGCATGTACGACGGGTGGAAGGCCAGCTCCCGCCCGCGCTCCAGCATCTGCTCGCGCACGGTCTCGTCGCGCCCGCCGTTGCGGATGTACCACTGCCGCGACGTGACGATCTCGAGCGGCTTGTCGCCCTTCTCGAAGAAGTTTGCCTTGCGCTGCGTGGCCTTCGGCTCGCCGTCGAGGTCCCCCGACTCGCGGATCGCGTCGACGACCGCGGTGCGCGCCGAGAACGTCGTCTTGCCCGCCATCTCGGAGAACAGCGCGCGGCCGGCCTCGCTCGTCACCCACTCGGGCACGTCGCGCTGGATCCGGCCGTCGCGCGTGATGACCGAGCGGGTCGGCAGCTTCAGCTCGCGCCACCACTGCACGTCGGTGAGGTCACCGAAGGTGCAGCACATGGCGATGCCGGCGCCCTTGTCCATCTCGGCCGCCGGGTGCGCGAGCACCGGCAGCTCGACCCCGAAGATCGGCGAGGTCACGATCGTGCCGAACAGGCCCTGGTAGCGCTCGTCGTCCGGGTGCGCGATGAGCGCCACGCACGCCGGCAGCAGCTCGGGGCGCGTCGTCTCGATGTGCACCGGCTCCCCACCCGCCCGGTGGAACGCCACCCGGTGGTAGGCGCCCGGGTAGTCCCGCGCCTCGAGCTCGGCCTGCGCCACGGCCGTCTGGAAGGTCACGTCCCACAGCCCCGGCGCCTCGGCCTGGTAGGCCTCGTCGCGGGCGAGGTTGCGCAGGAAGAAGGCCTGCGACACCGCGCGCGAGCGGTCGTCGATGGTCCGGTAGGAGATGTCCCAGTCGACCGACAGCCCGAGTCGGCGGAAGGTCTCCTCGAAGGTCACCTCGTCGCGCACGGTGAGCACGTCGCACAGCTCGATGAAGTTGCGCCGGCTCACCGGCACCTGGTCGGCGGCCTTGGCGGACTTGCCCTCGCCACCCTCCTGGGGCGGGGTGAACGCGGCGTCGTACGGCAGGGTCGCGTCGCCGCGCACGCCGTAGTAGTTCTGCACGCGGCGCTCGGTCGGCAGGCCGTTGTCGTCCCAGCCGATCGGGTAGAAGACCTCGTGCCCGGTCATCCGCCGGTAGCGGGCCAGGCAGTCGGCCTCGGTGTAGCCGAAGACGTGCCCGATGTGCAGCGCGCCACTGGCGGTCGGCGGCGGGGTGTCGACGGACCAGATCCCCTCGCGCCCGCCGGCCAGCGCCTTCTCCCGGTCGAAGCTGTAGGTGGCCTCCTCGCGCCATACCTGCTCCCACTTCTCCTCGAGGCCGTCGACGGAGGGCTTCTCGGGGATGCGCGTGGTGCGCGGCAGCGAGTCGGTGGTCATGCGGGAAGTCTCCCATCCCGCCCGCACCGCCCAGAACCCGATATGCCTCCCGTACGACGCCCCGTACGACGCCCCGTACGACGCCCCGTACGGCGCCCCGCCCGCCGCCTCAGGCGGGGACGGGGGCGCCGGGCAGCTCGGCGGCGTCGAGGAGGGCGGCGTACCGGCCGCCGCGGGCGAGGAGCTCCTCGTGGGAGCCCTGCTCGACGACGCGGCCGTGGTCGAGGACGGCGATGGTGTCGGCGTGCCGCACGGTGGAGAGGCGGTGGGCGATGGTCACGGTCGTGCGACCGCGGGCGGCGGCGTCGAGGGCGGCCTGGACCTCCCGCTCGGTGTCGTTGTCGAGCGCGCTCGTGGCCTCGTCGAGGACGAGAACGCGTGGGTCCCGCAGGAGGGTGCGGGCGATGGCCAGCCGCTGCTTCTCACCGCCGGAGAAGCGCATGCCGCGCGCCCCGACGACGGTGTCGAGCCCGTCCGGCAGGCCGCGGACCAGCCGGGCGACCTGGGCCGCCTCGAGCACCGACCACAGCTCGTCGTCGCTCGCCTCCGGCCTGGCGTGCAGGAGGTTCTCGCGGACCGATGCGTGCAGCAGGTAGGTGTCCTGGGACACGGCCCCGACGACGGAGGACAGGTCCGCGAGCGCGAGGTCGCGCAGGTCGGTCCCGTCGAGCAGCACCCGGCCGGTACTCGGGTCGGCGAGCCGGGAGACGAGCGAGGCGAGGGTCGTCTTGCCCGACCCGGTCTCGCCGACGAGGGCGAGCGACCCGCCCGCGGGCACGGTGAGGGTGACCCCGGTGAGGGCGTCCCGCTCGGCGCCGGGGTAGCGGAAGGAGACGTCCTCGATCCGCACCTCCCCGCGCACGGCGGAGCGGTCCAGCGCCACCGGGTGCTCCGGCTCGCGCACCGAGGCCTCGAGGTCGAGGTAGCCGAAGATCCGGCTGAAGAGGGCCATCGAGGAGACGACGGAGACCCCGACGTCCAGCAGCCCCATGACCGGCCGGAAGATCCCGGTCTGCAGGGCGGTGAAGGCGACGAGCGTGCCGATGGTCATCCCGCCGGAGGTCGCGGGGAAGCCGGCGGCGAGGTAGATCAGCGCCGGGATGGCCGCGAAGACGACCGACATCGTCGCCATCCGCCACCGGCCGGCGAGCTGGCTGGCGACCTCGAGGTCGACCAGCTCGCGCGAGGTCGTGGCGAACCGCGCCGACATCCGCTCCCCGGCGCCGAGGGACTTGCTCAGCTGGACGCCGCTGACCGACAGCCCCTCGTCGACCTGGGTGAGCATGTCGGCGAGCAGGCGCTGCTGCTTGGCGGTGATGTCCCGGCGCAGCAGGGCGACCCGGCGCGAGAGCCAGATCGCCGGCGGCAGGACGAGCAGCGAGAGCAGCGACAACCGCCAGCTGAGGGCGACCATGGCGACGGCGGTGCCGACCGCGGTCGTGAGGTTGGAGGCGATCGACGTCGCGGTGGACGTGACGACCGACTGCATCCCGGCGACGTCGTTGGTCAGGCGCGACTGCACCTCGCCGCCGCGGGTGCGGGTGAAGAAGTCGAGCGACTGCCGCTGCAGGTGCGCGAAGACGTCGGTGCGCAGCCGGTGCATGACGGCCTGGCCGACGAGGGTCGAGCGCCACGTCTGCAGGACCCCGAGGACGGAGGTGACGACGGTGACGGCGAGCATCCCGCCGACGGTGAGCAGCAGCAGCCGCGTGTCGCGCCGGGGGAGGGCGTCGTCGATGACGGTGCGCAGCAGGAACGGGGTCGCGAGCGCGACGACGCTCGAGGCGACGATGAGCGCCATGACCGCGGCGATCGACCAGCGGTGCGGCGCGAAGAGGGCCGCGACGCGCGGCCACGGGACGGGGGACTCGGCCAGCTGGGCGCGGTCGGCGGGGTCGACGCGGCGGGCCGGCCGGCCCCCGCCCATCCCGCCGCCCGAGCCACCGCTCGAGCCACCACCGAGGCGGCCGGAGCCACCGCGCTCGCCGAGGCGCGACGCGGTCCGGACGGGTTCGGTGAAGGTGCTCGTCACGGGCACCACCTCCTCATCGGTCGGGGACTGGGGTTTAATGCTGAGGTTACCTCACTATGAGGCTACCCCAGCAACGGTAGGCTCGTCCCGTGCATTCCCGAGACCTGCCGCAGCTGCGCCCCGAGCGCCTCGACGACCTGGTCCTCGCCGTCAGCCGCCGCCTGCGGCGCCGCTGGGCCCACGGCCTGAGCCCGTGGGGCCTCAGCCCGCACCAGTCCCGGGCGCTGCGCGTCGTGACGTCGTACGGCGACCTGCGGCTCGGCGACCTCGCCGAGCACCTGCGCATCGCGCCGAGGTCGGCGACCGAGGTCGTCGACGGCCTCGTCGAGCGCGGGCTGCTCGAGCGGGTCGCCGACCCGGCCGACCGCCGGGCCACGCTCGTGCGCCCGACGCCCGAGGGGGAGAAGGTCGGCGCCGAGGTCGACGCGGCCCGCGGCGCCGACGCCGAGGCGCTCTTCGGGCACCTCACCGCGGGCGAGCGCGCCGACCTCGTGCGCCTGCTGCGCAAGGTCGTCGACACCCCCGGGCCGGGGGAGCCGGACGGCCACTAGGTTGTCGCCATGGAGCCCGTCTACAGCGCGGTCATCGGGTTCGCGCGCCTCGTCTTCGCCGCCGAGGGCCTGAAGTTCACCATCACCGGGACCGAGCACGTCCCGCGCACCGGCGGCGCGGTGATGGTCCTCAACCACACCGGCTACATGGACTTCACCTACGCCGGGTTCGCCGCCGTCCCGGCGCACCGGCTGGTGCGGTTCATGGCCAAGGACAGCGTCTTCCGGCACCGCGTCAGCGGCCCGCTCATGCGCGCCATGAAGCACATCCCCGTCGACCGGTCCGCCGGCGCGGCGTCGTACCAGAGCGCCGTGGAGGCCCTGCGCCGCGGCGAGATCGTCGGGGTCTTCCCCGAGGCGACGATCTCGCGCTCCTTCGAGCTCAAGGAGTTCAAGAACGGCGCCGCCCGGATGGCGAAGGAGGCCGGCGTCCCGCTGCTGCCGACCGTCATCTGGGGCTCGCAACGCGTCTGGACCAAGGACCACCCCAAGCGCCTCGGCCGGACGGGCACCCCCATCAGCATCGACGTCGGCGCCCCCGTTCCCGTCGGTGCCGACGAGGACCCGGACGCAGCGACGGCGCGGGTGCGCGAGGTGATGACCCGGATGCTGCACGCCGCGCAGGAGCGCTACGAGCCGCTCACCGGCGCCGAGCGGGTCTTCCTGCCGGCGCGGCTCGGCGGCGACGCGCCCACCCCCGAGCGGGCCGCCGAGCTGGACGAGAAGGAGCGCCTCCACCGCGCACAGCGCTGACCCGCGTGCCTAGAGTGCAGGGCATGGCCGGATCACTGCTGGGCAACGCCGTCCGTCGCGTCGAGGACCCCGACCTCGTCACCGGGCGGAGCACCTACGTCGACGACATCCGCACGGTGGACGGGGTGCTGCACGCGGTGTTCGTGCGCAGCTACCTGGCCCACGCGCGCATCACCGGGATCGACGTCGAGGAGGCGCGACGCGCCCCCGGGGTGCACGCCGTCCTCACCGGCGCCGACCTCGACCTCGGCCCCGTCATCCCCTTCGCCACCGCCAACGGCGACCTGCAGCGCCAGCCGCTGGCGACCGACCGGGTCCGGTTCGTCGGGGAGCCCGTCGCCGTGGTCGTCGCCGAGACCCGCGCGCAGGCCGTCGACGCCGCCGAGCTCGTCGACGTCGACTACGAGGAGCTGCCGGTCGTCGTCGACGTCGAGGCGGCCGTCGCCGACGAGGCGCCCCTGCAGTTCGACGAGGCGCCGCGCAACATCGCCGGCGGCGACCGCTCGCCCGACCAGGACGACGTCCTCGCCGGCGCCGCGCACGTCGTGCGGCTGCGGATGGTCAACAACCGGCTCGCCGTCGCCCCGATGGAGGGCAACGCCGTCCTCGCCGTCCCCGGGTCGCCCGAGGACGAGTACGACCTCACGGTCCACGTCGCCACCCAGATGCCGCACCTGGCCCGCACCCTCGTGCGCAAGACCTTCGGCCTGGAGTCGGCGCGGGTCCGCGTCATCGCCCCCCACGTCGGCGGGGCCTTCGGAGGCAAGGCCGCGGTCGGGCCCGAGCACTACGTCGCCATCGCCGCCGCCCGCCACCTCGGCCGACCGGTCAAGTGGGTGGAGACCCGCTCCGAGGCGATGCTCTCGATGCAGGGCCGCGGCCAGGTCGACTACCTCGAGCTCGGCCTCGACGAGGAGGGGCACTTCCTCGGCCTGCGCTGCCGCGTCCTCGGCGACTGCGGCGCCTACGCCGGCTTCGGCGGGTCGTTCGCCTACAGCACGACGTACATCATGGCGCCGGGCGTCTACCGGGTCGGCAAGCTCGACTACGCCGGCGTCGCCGTCCTCACCAACACCACGCCGGTCGGGGCCTTCCGCGGCGCCGGGCGCCCCGAGGCCGCCGAGATGCTCGAGCGCCTCGTGGACCTCGCCGCCGACGAGACCGGGATCGACCCGGCCGAGCTGCGCCGGCGCAACTTCATCGAGCCCGACGCCTTCCCCTTCACGACGCTCGCCGGGATGACCTACGACAACGGCGACTACGACGCCCCGCTCACCAAGGCCCTCCAGCTGGCCGGGTACGACGACCTGCGCGTCGAGCAGGCGGCCCGCCGGGAGCGCGGCGACGTGCGCCAGCTGGGGATCGGGCTGTCGGTCTACGCCGAGATCACCGGCGGCGGGTCGAGCGAGATCGGCATGGTCGAGGTCGCCGACGACGGGACGGTCACCGTGCGAGCCGGCACGTCGAGCCACGGCCAGGGCCACGCGACGGCGTTCTCGATGATCGTCGCCGACAAGCTCGGCGTCCCGCTCGAGCAGGTGCGCTTCGAGCAGTCCGACACCGCGCTCGTCCCGCGCGGCGGCGGCACGGGCGGCTCGCGCTCGCTGCAGATCGGCGGCAGCGCCGTCGCCGGCGCGGCCGACGACGTCGTCGCCCTCGCCCGCGAGGTCGCCGCCCGGATGCTCGAGGCGTCGGTCGACGACGTCCGGCTCGAGGAGGGCCGCTTCCACGTGGCCGGCGTGCCGACGCCGAGCATCGGCTGGGGCGAGGTCGCCGCGCGCTCGCGCGAGGACGGCGAGCCGCTGCGCGCCGACCACGACTTCACCCCGGAGAACGCGACGTTCCCCTTCGGCGCGCACGTCAGCGTCGTCGAGGTCGACACCGAGACCGGCCTGGTCACCCCGACCCGGCACGTCGCGGTCGACGACTGCGGCCGGATCCTCAACCCGCTCCTCGTCGAGGGCCAGCAGCACGGCGGCATCGCCCAGGGCATGTCCCAGGCGCTGTGGGAGGAGTTCTGCTACGACGACGCCGGCCAGCCGGTGACGGCGACGTTCGCCGACTACGGGATCCCCGCGGCGACCGAGGTGCCGAGCTTCGAGACGGCCAACACCGAGACGCCGACCCACCTCAACCCGTTGGGGGCCAAGGGGATCGGCGAGTCGGCGACGGTCGGCTCGACCCCGGCCGTGCACAACGCCGTCGTCGACGCGCTCAGCCACCTCGGGGTGCGCCACGTCGACATGCCGCTGACCCCCCAGCGGGTCGTCGAGGCCGTACGACGCGCCGGCGACGGCACCCTGCCCGACCTGTGGCGCGAGCCGCCGGCCGTCTTCGACGACCTCGAGGTCCGCGGCGGGTCCGAGGAGGTCACGAACATCTGAGCCGGCGCCGGCTCAGCCCAGGCCGAAGTCCTTCGCGACCGACGTCGTGACGGTCGCGGCGTTCTGCAGCCGCGGCAGACCGAGCAGGTCCTGGGTCCCGCGCAGCAGGGAGTAGTGGTTGAACGCCGTCGTCGAGACGTAGCCGGGCGTCGTCCACGGCGAGGCGACGATGAACGGCGCGATCGCCTGGTTCGCCCCGGCCTGGTCCCACACGACGAAGACGGCCATGTCCCCGGCGGCGTAGGCGGGGGAGTCGAGGATCCCCTCGACCCACGTCCTGGCCCAGGCGTCGCTGAGGGCGAGCCGCTTCTGCTGGCTGGTCGGGCACAGGGTGCGGGTGCTGCAGCCGTGGCCGGAGTCGGGGACGTTCGCCTCGACCCAGGTGAACGACTGGCTGAGGTCGAGCTGGCTCGGGTCCGCCGGCAGCGGCAGGTCGCGGCGCAGGCAGGCCGAGCGGTTGTCGTCGTACCAGAGGGCGGGGTTGTGCCGCGCGAAGTAGGTCGTCGTGTCCTTGCGGCCGCAGGCGCCGGGCATGTCGCCCATGTAGACGGTCCAGTCGGCGCCGAGCTGGCTGAACAGGTCGGGGCCCGGCACCCGGACGACGTCGCCGGTGCTGCCCCAGGTCGAGCCGCTCGTCATCGCCAGCTTGGCGCCGTAGTACGGCGTCGCCGAGTACGCGCTCGCGCTGCCGCAGCGGGCGGTGAGGCGCGAGAGGTACGGCGCGGACGTCGCCGGGGCCTTCTGGAAGATGTCGAGGCTCTTGTTCTCGAACACGACCCACACGACGTGCTTGACGGTGGCCTGGCCCGTGGCGGTGCCGCAGGCGGCCGCCGTCGTGTCCGCGGGGGCGGCGGGGGCCGCCGAGGCGGGGGTGGTCCCGAGCAGGGCGGCGGCGACGAGCGCGCCGAGCAGACCGGCGAGCAGGGGGGTGCGACGTCGTCCGCGGCGGTGCGGGCGAGCAGGGACAGGAAGGGTCACGGGGCGCCTCGTCGTTCGGCGGGTCCCGGGCGGCGCGGTGAGGCCGTCGCCCCCGAGCGGATGGGAGACGGTAACAACCTGTGAGCGCCATGGGTGCCGAACGCGTCCCCGACCGCCCGCCGTTGCACGCGGGGGCCCGGCGTGCGCCACCGCGGGGCGCCGTACGCTGCCGCCATGGCTCGACAGCGCGTCCCCGAAGGACCGGCGCCCGAGCCGGCCGTCCAGAAGCTGCGGATCCGCTACGCCAAGCGCGGCCGGCTGCGATTCTCCTCCACCCGCGACTTCCAGCGCGCCCTCGAGCGGGCGCTGCGCCGGGCCGGGGTGCCGATGGCCTTCAGCGCCGGCTTCCACCCGCACCCGCGGATCAGCTACGCCAACGCGGCGCCGACCGGGACGGCCAGCGAGGCCGAGTACGTCGAGATCGCGGTCACCGCGCGCGTCGACCCGGAGGCGCTGCGCGCGGCGCTCGACGAGGCGCTCCCGCCCGGCCTCGACGTCGTCCGGGTCGTCGAGGCCGCCCCCGGCGCGCTCGCCGACCGGTTGCAGGCCAGCCACTGGGTCGTCGCCTTCCCGGGGCTGGACGCGGCCGACCTCGAGAGCGCCGTCGCGGGGCTGCTCGAGCGGGACGAGGTGCTCGTCACCCGGCGCGTCAAGACGGGGGACCGCACCTTCGACGTCCGCTCGGCCGTCGTCCGGCTCGAGGTGACGACGCGGGAGGCCGTCACGGCGGGTGGGGACACGGTGGTCGGCCTACCGGTCGGTGAGGGGCCGTGTGCGATACTGACGGCGGTCGTACGGCACACCACACCTGTCGTCCGGCCCGACGACCTGCTGACCGCGCTGCGCACCGTCGCGGCCCTGCAGCCGCCGGTGTCACCCCTGGTGACCCGACTGGCCCAGGGTCCGCTGGACGCGCACCACGAGGTGACCGACCCGTTGGCCACCACGCAGGAGGCCGTCGGCGGCTGACCGGTGCCGCGCACTCCGCGAGCCGGCCCTCCGCACCACACGACTTCCGTCCCCGGCACCCGCCGCAGGACGAGCACCTGATCGGCACGCACGGAGAGGGACGGGGCCCACGGGCCCCCGGTGTGGGTCCGTCGCCGGGTGGCGCCGGAGAGGATCGCCCGATGGCGTCCGAGAACGAGCAGACCCCGCAGGACCAGCAGGGAACCCCCGACACCGGGGAGCAGACCTTCTGGACGGGGGAGTGGCAGCCGCCCGCCGAGCAGGCCGAGGCGCCCGCCAAGAAGGCCGCCCCGCGCAAGCGGGCGACCAAGAAGGCCGCCGCCGCGGCCGACGGCGCCGAGGCGCCCGCGAAGAAGGCCGCCCCGCGCAAGCGGGCGGCGAAGAAGGCCGCCGCCGCCCCGGCCGCCGCCACGGCCGCTGCCGAGGCACCCGCCCAGGCCCCTGCCGAGAGCCTCGTCGGGAGCCCGGTCGAGAGCCCGGCCGAGAGCCCGGCCGAGCCGGCCGCCGAGGCGGCCGCGCCCGCCGCCAAGCGCACGCCGCGCAAGCGCGCGAGCCGCAAGGCGACCGCCCCGGTGGCCGCTCCCGAGCCCCAGCCCGAGACCCAGCCCGAGCCCACGACCGCCGCGGGGGTCGTCTCCGCGGAGCAGGACTGGGCCACCGTCGCCGACGCCACCCTCGAGGCCGGCGTCCCGGACGACGTCGCGGCGCAGGTCGCCCCCGAGGAGCCGGACGAGGAGCTCGCCGATGAGCCGGTCGCGGAGGTCGTCGAGGAGTCGGCGACCGCCGACGAGGCGCCGGCCGCGTCGCTGGGCGTCGTCTTCCAGGCCCCGCCGACCCGTCGCCGCTCCCGCCGGGCGTCCTCGCCCGTGAGCCAGCCGACGCCCGTCGCCGAGGAGGAGGTCGCCGCCACGGCGCCGACCACCGGCACCGCGGACTCCGCGCAGAGCGCGCCCGCCCCGTCGGACGAGGGCACCGGGCAGGCCGACCAGGACGACCAGGACGACAGCGAGGGCCACGACGGCGGCGACCAGCCGCGGCGCCGTCGCCGCCGTGGCGGCAAGGGCCGCCGCGGGCGTGGCGGCTCCGGTGACCAGGGCGCGGACGACGCCGCGGACCAGGGCGACACCGAGCCCGGCTCGACGGACGGCGGGACGACCGCCACTGCTCGGACCGCCACGGGCGCCGACAGCGCCGACAGCGCCGACAGCGCCGACGCCTCCGGCACCTCCGACGCCTCCGACACCCCCGGCACCCCCGGCACCGCCGACGCCGGCGAGGGCGAGCCCGCGCCGACCACCGGCCGCTCCCGCCGCCGGCGCGGTTCGCGCTCGTCCGGGGCGGCTGCGCAGGCGGCGACCGAGCCCGCGGACCAGACCGGCGGCGACGCCGCCGAGGCCTCGGACGACGAGACCTCCGACGAGGCGGGCGAGGGCGCGGGCGGCAGCCGGCGTCGTACCCGCCGTCGTCGTCGCGGTGGCTCGGGCGCGGGCGACGCCGCGGCCGACGAGCCAGGCGTGACCACCCGGGTCCGGGAGCCGCGCGCCGCGCGCGACGAGGTGATTGGCGTCAAGGGCTCGACCCGGCTCGAGGCGAAGAAGCAGCGCCGCCGCGAGGGCCGGGAGGCCGGGCGGCGTCGTACGGTCATCACCGAGGCCGAGTTCCTCGCCCGGCGCGAGAGCGTCGAGCGGGTCATGGTCGTCCGCGAGCGCGACTCGCGCACCCAGATCGGGGTCCTCGAGGACGGGGTCCTCGTCGAGCACTACATCTCGCGCGAGACCAACGTCTCGATGGCCGGCAACATCTACCTCGGCCGCGTCCAGAACGTCCTGCCGTCGATGGAGGCCGCCTTCGTCGACATCGGCAAGGGCCGCAACGCCGTGCTCTACGCCGGCGAGGTGAACTGGGACGCCGCCGGGCTCGGCTCGGGTCAGCCCAAGCGGATCGAGCACGCGCTCAGCTCCGGCCAGAGCGTCCTGGTCCAGGTGACCAAGGACCCGATCGGCCACAAGGGCGCTCGCCTGACCTCCCAGATCTCGCTGCCGGGCCGCTACCTGGTCTACGTGCCGGACAGCTCGATGACCGGGATCTCGCGCAAGCTGCCCGACACCGAGCGGGCGCGCCTCAAGCGGATCCTCAAGGAGGTCGTGCCGGACTCGGCGGGCGTCATCGTGCGCACCGCCGCCGAGGGCGCCTCCGAGGAGGAGCTGCGCGCCGACGTCGAGCGGCTCACCCGCACCTGGGAGGAGATCCAGGCCAAGGCCGAGGCCGCCGGGAACGGCAAGGGCCGGGGCAAGGGCAAGGGCGGCTCCGCCCCGCTGCTCCTGCACGGCGAGCCCGACCTCACCGTCCGGGTCATCCGCGACGTGTTCAACGAGGACTTCACCTCGCTCGTCGTCGCGGGTCAGCAGGCGTGGGACGAGGTGTCCGACTACGTCGGCTCCGTCGCGCCCGACCTCGCCGACCGGGTCACCCGGTGGACGGGGGAGCAGGATCTCTTCACGCACCACCGCGTCGACGAGCAGCTGGCCAAGGCGATGGACCGCAAGGTCTGGCTGCCGTCCGGCGGGTCGCTCGTCATCGACCGCACCGAGGCGATGACCGTCGTCGACGTCAACACCGGCAAGTTCGTCGGGTCCGGGGGCAACCTCGAGGAGACGGTCACCAAGAACAACATCGAGGCCGCGGAGGAGATCGTCCGCCAGCTCCGGCTGCGCGACATCGGCGGCATCATCGTCGTCGACTTCATCGACATGGTCCTCGAGGCCAACCGCGATCTCGTCGTGCGCCGGCTGCTCGAGTGCCTCGGGCGCGACCGGACCAAGCACCAGGTCGCCGAGGTCACCTCGCTCGGCCTGGTCCAGATGACCCGCAAGCGGGTCGGGTCGGGGCTCATCGAGGTCTTCTCCGAGCCGTGCGACGCCTGCCACGGGCGCGGCATCATCGTCCACACCGAGCCCGTCGACCGCGGCCACTCCGGGGACCACGACGGCCACCAGCACGGTCAGGGCGGGTCCGCGAACGGCGGCAACGGCAACAACGGCGGCAACGGGGGCAACGGCAACGGCGGCGGTACGACGAGCCGCTCGTCGCGCTCGCGCCGCAAGGAGCCGGCGCCCGAGCCGGCCAAGGCCGCCGGCGGACCCACGCCCGCGCAGATCGCCGCCGCGGCGCACGCCGCCGCCCTCAAGGCGACCGGGGGAGTGCCGGACGACGGGGCGGGGTCGGTCGACGCCGGCGACCACGCCGACGCCGAGCTGACCGCCGCGGTCGAGCAGGCCGTGGCCGAGGTGCTCGAGGCGGCCGACACGACGGCCGAGGCCCCCGAGGCTCCCGAGGCGCCCGAGGCTCCCGAGGCTCCCGAGGCCCCCGAGACCGCCGAGGTCGTCGAGACCGCGGCCGCACCGGAGCCGGAGCCCCAGCCCGAGCCCCAGCCCCGCGCACGTCGTCGCCGGGGACGGGTCGTCGCCCCGGCCGGGCCGCCGGCGCCGACGGACGGTGCGGAGACGTCGTCGTGACCTCGCCGGTTTGGTCGCACGCGACCGGTCCCGGTACTCTTGACCCTCGGTGCGCCCACCGATCTGTGCCCCGGTCCTCGCGGCCTGCCCGACGCCTCCCTGAGACGTCGAGCGGATGCCGGAGCCGGCGCTACGTGACGGTCCACGAGAGCGTGCACCACCATGACAACACCGGCCGCTTCACGGCGACCGACTGGAGAGAGTGAGCTCGACGTGTACGCGATCGTTCGCGCAGGTGGACGCCAGGAGAAGGTCTCCGTGGGTGACGTCCTCCTCATCGACAAGGTGCCCGGTGCCGCCGGAGACAGCGTCGACCTCACGCCGCTGCTCCTCGTCGACGGGGGCGTCGTGACCACCGACTCGTCCGCGCTGGCCAAGGCCAAGGTCACCGCCGAGGTCGTCAAGCCCGCCAAGGGCCCGAAGATCACGATCCTCAAGTTCAAGAACAAGACCGGCTACCGCAAGCGCCAGGGTCACCGCCAGCACCTGACCCAGGTCAAGGTCACGGCCATCGAGGCCTGAGGCTCCCCCTCTCCATCCCGTCACGAAGGCAGGCACTAAGACATGGCACACAAGAAGGGTGCGTCCTCGACCCGCAACGGTCGTGACTCCAACGCCCAGTACCTCGGCGTCAAGCGGTTCGGCGGCCAGGTCGTCAAGGCCGGCGAGATCATCGTCCGCCAGCGCGGCACGCACTTCCACCCCGGCGAGGGTGTCGGCCGCGGCAAGGACGACACGCTGTTCGCGCTCGTCGCCGGCGCCGTGAAGTTCGGCTCCAAGCGCGGCCGCAAGACCGTCAACATCGAGCAGCCGCAGGTGGCCGAGCCGGTCGAGGCCTGAGCCTCACCGCACACCACCTCGCGCGAGCGAGACCACGCAGCATCACGCGACGGGGCGGGCCGACACGGCCCGCCCCGTCGCGGCGTCCCGGGAGACCGGGAGCCACCCCCTCAGCACGACCCGCAGGACGCCGTACGGCGACCCGCCCCCCGACCGCAGGAGCAGACACATGGCCACCACCTTCGTGGACCGCGTCGTCCTCCACGTGAGCGCGGGTGACGGCGGGCACGGCGTCGCCTCGGTGCGGCGCGAGAAGTTCAAGCCGCTGGGCGGGCCCGACGGCGGCAACGGCGGCCGCGGTGGCTCGGTCGTCCTGCGCGTCGACGCGCAGTCGACGACGCTGCTGGACTACCACCGCCACCCGCACCGCTCCGCGCCCAACGGCAAGCCCGGCGCCGGCGACGAGCGCAACGGCGCCGACGGCGAGGACCTCGTCCTGCCGGTGCCCGACGGCACCGTCGTCAAGGACGCCGACGGCCGGATCGTCGTCGACCTCGTCGGTGAGGGCAGCGAGCACGTCATCGCCCGCGGTGGCCGCGGAGGCCTCGGCAACAAGGCGCTGTCGTCGCCGCGCCGCAAGGCGCCCGGCTTCGCCCTCCTCGGCGAGCCCGGCGACGTCCTCGACGTCACTCTCGAGCTGAAGTCGCTCGCCGACGTCGCGCTCATCGGCTTCCCCTCGGCGGGCAAGTCCTCCCTCGTGTCGGTGCTGTCCGCCGCCCGGCCGAAGATCGCCGACTACCCCTTCACCACGCTGGTGCCGAACCTCGGCGTCGTCACCGCCGGCGACGAGCGCTACACGGTCGCCGACGTCCCCGGGCTCATCCCCGGCGCCCACGAGGGGCGCGGGCTGGGACTGGAGTTCCTGCGCCACGTCGAGCGCTGCTCGGTCCTCGTCCACGTCGTCGACTGCGCGACCCTCGAGCCGGGCCGGGACCCGATGACCGACCTCGACGTCATCGAGAACGAGCTGTCGCTCTACGTCCCCGACGCCGACCTCGGTGGTCGGCCGCTCGCCGAGCGCACCCGCGTCGTCGTCCTCAACAAGGCCGACGTGCCCGAGGCACAGGAGCTGGCCGAGATGGTCCGCCCCGACCTCGAGGCGCGCGGGCTCGAGGTCCACGTCGTCTCCGCCGTCGCCCGCACCGGGCTGCGCGAGCTGTCCTTCGCCCTCGCCCGGCTCGTCGCCCAGGCCCGGGCCGAGGCCCCCGAGGTCGCGCCGCGCCGGATCGTCCTGCGCCCCCGCGCGGTCGACGACTCCGGCTTCGTCATCCGCAAGGAGCAGGTGGGCGACGGGGTCGCGTACCGCGTCGTCGGCGAGCGCCCGACCCGCTGGGTCCGCCAGACCGACTTCTCCAACGACGAGGCCGTCGGCTACCTCGCCGACCGGCTCAACCGGCTCGGCATCGAGGACGCGCTCGTCAAGGCGGGCGCCGTCGCCGGTGACACCGTCCTCATCGGCGCGGCCGACGACGCCGTCGTCTTCGACTGGGAGCCGACGATGGCCGCGGGGGCGGAGCTGCTCGGCCCCCGCGGGAGCGACCTGCGGGTCGACCCCAACGAGCGTCGTACGGCCCGGGAGAAGCGCGAGGCCGCCCGCGACCGCTACGTCGCCCGGCAGGCCACCCAGGCCGAGCTCGAGGCCGAGCGCCGCGCCGGTCACTGGGCCACGGCGCGCGGCGACGACGAGGACTGAGCGGTGCGCGACGCGGTCGTCGCGGCCCGGCGGGTCGTCGTCAAGGTCGGCTCGTCGTCGCTGACCGGCCCGGACGGCCGGATCGACGCCGCCCGGCTGGTGGCGCTCGTCGACGCCGTCGCGGCGCGGCGGCTGGCCGGGACCTCGGTCGTGCTCGTCTCGTCGGGGGCCATCGCCGCCGGGCTGGGTCCGCTGGGGCTGGCGACGCGCCCGCGTGACCTCGCCACGCAGCAGGCGGCGGCCAGCGTCGGGCAGGGGGCGCTCGTGGCGGCGTACCAGTCCGCGTTCGGCGGGCACGGGCTGACCGTGGGGCAGGTGCTGCTCACCGCGGACGACGTCACGCGGCGCGCGCACTACGCCAACGCCCGGCGCACCCTCGACCGGCTGCTCGACCTCGGGACCGTGCCGGTCGTCAACGAGAACGACACCGTCGCGACCCACGAGATCCGCTTCGGCGACAACGACCGACTGGCCGCGCTCGTCGCCCACCTCGTGCACGCCGACGCGCTCGTGCTCCTCTCCGACGTCGACGCGCTGTACGACGGCCCGCCCTCGCGGCCGGGCGCGCGGCGGCTGGAGGTCGTCGCCGGACCGGCCGACCTCGACGGCGTCGTCGTCAAGGGGTCGGGCTCGAAGGTCGGCACCGGCGGCATGACGACGAAGATCGAGGCCGCCGGCATCGCGACGGCGGCCGGCATCACGACGGTGCTGACGTCCGCCGAGAAGGCGGGGGAGGCCCTGGCCGGCGACGAGGTCGGCACGGTGTTCCTCCCGACCGGCTCGCCCCGGCCGTCGCGGCTGCTGTGGCTGGCGCACGCGACGACCCCGCGCGGCCGGCTGGTCCTCGACGACGGCGCCGTCGGTGCGGTCGTGGGCCGCCGCAAGTCGCTGCTGCCGGCGGGCATCACGGCCGTCGAGGGCTCGTTCGGCGAGGGCGACCCGGTCGACCTCGTCGACGCCGACGGCCGCGCCGTCGCCCGCGGCCTGGTCAACTACGCCTCCGACGAGCTGCCGCCGATGCTCGGCCGCTCCACCAAGGCCCTCGCCCGCGACCTCGGTCAGCAGTACGAGCGGGAGGTCGTCCACCGCGACGACCTCGTCCTGCTGTAGCGCGCGACGTCGTACGGGCTCGGGCGTGCTCGACGCAGCGTCATGCTGCGCTGCGGGGGACTTGACGCAGCGTCATGCCGCTTGACGCAGGGTGCACCCCGCGTCAAGCGGCTCGACGCTGCGTCAAGTCCGCCCGGGGAGCCGACCCGAATCGGAGTCGGCCCACTCGGCTCCCGTCACGACCCGAGCCGAGCGGACCGAATCCGATTCGAGTAGGTCGCCCGTGGTTGGATCAGGGCTACCCACCGGTAACGGCCGGACCGGGCCGGTGCACGGGGAGGAGGGGTCCGCGTGCGGGTCGCCCTGCTGTCCTACCGGAGCGCGGAGCACTGCGGCGGCCAGGGGGTCTACGTCCGCCACCTCTCGGGCGCCCTCGTCGACCTCGGGCACGACGTCGAGGTGCTGTCCGGGCCGCCGTACCCCGACTTCCTCGACCCGCGGGTGCGCCTGACCCGGGTCCCCAGCCTCGACCTCTACCGCGAGCCGGACCCGTTCCGCACGCCGCGACCCTCCGAGCTGCGGACCCGGTACGACGTCCTCGAGTGGCTCACCATGCTCACCGGCTGCTTCGCCGAACCGCTCGCGTTCTCGCTCCGCGTCGGCCGGCTGCTGCGCGACCGTCCGGCCGAGCAGCGTCCTGACGTCGTCCACGACAACCAGACCCTCGGCTGGGGCCTGCCCGCGCTGCGCCGCGCCGGGATCCCGCTCGTCGCGACCGTGCACCACCCGATCAGCCGCGACCTGGCCCTCGAGCTCGCCGCCGCTCCCACCCGGGGGCGGCGGGTCCAGCTGCGCCGCTGGTACGCCTTCGTCCCCATGCAGGCCGCCGTCACCCGCCGCCTGCCGGTCCTGCTCGGCGTCTCCCGCGCGGCCGCCGACGACACCGAGCGCGACTTCCGGCTGCGGCCGGGCACGGTCCAGGTCGTCCCGCTCGGCGTCGACACCGACCTCTTCGCCCCGTCCGCCGGCCCGCGCACGGCGGGCCGGCTCGTCGCCGTCGCGAGCAGCGCCGACCAGCCGCTCAAGGGCGTCAGCCACCTGCTCGACGCCGTGGCCAAGCTGCGCGCCGAGCGCGACGTCACCCTCGACCTCGTCGGCCGGCTCGAGGACGGCGGGCCCGCCCGCCGCCGCATCGCCGAGCTCGGGCTCGAGGACGCCGTCACCGTCCACACCGGGATCACCGACGAGGCCCTCGCCGGCCTGCTCGCGTCGGCGCAGCTCGCCGTCGTCGCGAGCCTGTACGAAGGCTTCTCCCTCCCGACCGTCGAGGCGATGGCCTGCGGCACCCCGGTGGTCGCCTCCGACGCCGGCGCGCTGCCCGAGGTCCTCGGCGACGCCGGCGTCCTCGTCCCGCCCGGTGACGCGGAGGCGATCGCCGCGGCCGTCCGCGACCTGCTCGACGACGACGCCGAGCGCGCCCGGCTCGGCGCTGCCGCCCGCGCCCGGGCCGAGGACCGGTTCAGCTGGGTCTCGGTCGCCCGCCGGACCGTCGCCGCCTACGAGGAGGAGCGCGCCCTGCACACCAGCCCCTCCTCCAGAACCGCTGCGCCACAAGGGAGCTCGTCGTGCTGACCGTCGACTACGACCGCCTGCGGGTCGGCCACGGCACCCGCTTCGCCGACGTCGGCGCGGGCGCGGGCCGGCACTCCTACGAGGCGCTGCGCCGGGGCGCGCACGTGACGGCGTACGACCTCGACGAGGGCGAGCTCGACGGCGTCAAGGGGATGTTCGCCGCCATGGAGCTCGAGGGCCAGGTGCCGCCCGGCGGCACCGGGGAGGTCGTCGTCGGCGACGTCCTCGCGATGCCCTTCGACGACGCGTCGTACGACGTCGTCCTCGCGTCCGAGATCCTCGAGCACGTCCCGCAGGACGCCGCCGCGGTCGCCGAGCTCGTCCGCATCCTCGCGCCCGGGGGGATGCTCGCCGTCACCGTCCCGCGCTGGTGGCCCGAGCGAGTGTGCTGGGCGCTGTCCGACGAGTACCACGCCAACGAGGGCGGGCACGTACGCGTCTACCGGGCGAGCGACCTCGTCCGCACGATCGAGGCGACCGGGCTGCTCCTGGTCCATCGGCACCACGCGCACGCCCTGCACGCGCCGTACTGGTGGCTCAAGTGCGCCGTCGGCGTCCACGACGACGAGCACCCGGCCGTCCGCGCCTACCACCGGATGCTGGTCTGGGACCTCATGTCCGGCCCGGCCGTCACCCGCGTCACCGAGCGCGCGCTGAACCCGGTCCTCGGCAAGAGCGTCGCGCTGTACTTCGAGAAGCCGGCCTGACCCGTGCGGCCCCTCGAGGTCCCCGGCGTCCTCACCGCCGCCCAGACCGCGCGCACCGCCGACGCGATCGCTCGCGCGCAGACGCCCGGCGGAGCGATCCCGTGGTACCCCGGCGGCCGGCTCGACCCGTGGGACCACGTGCAGGCCGCGATGGGCCTCACCGCCGCCGGCCGACGCGACGAGGCGGCCGCCGCGCTGCGCTGGTCGGCGGGCGCGCAACGCCGCGACGGCACCTGGCCGATGGCGTACGGCGGCCCGGACGCCACCACCGTGCTCGACCCCCACGCCGACCTCGGCTTCGGCGCCTACCTCGCCACCGGGGTGCGCCACCACCACCTCGCGACCGGCGACCGGCGTCTCGTCGACGAGACGTGGCCGGCGGTGCGGGCCGCGCTCGACCTCGTCGTGGCGCACCAGCGGGACGACGGCACCGTCCCGTGGGCGGTCGGCGCGGGCGGCCCGGTCGACGACGCGCTGCTCACCGCGTCGGCCAGCACGGCCCTCAGCCTGCGGCACAGCGCCACCCTCGGCGAGCTCGTCCGCGACCCGCACCCGGGCTGGCTCCGCGCGGCGCGCCGGCTCGCCCACGCCGTCGCCGACCACCCGGAGGCGTTCTCTCCCAAGCCGACCCACGCGATGGACTGGTACTACCCGGTCCTCACGGGGGCCCTGACCGGCGCCCGCGCGGCCGCCCACCTCGACGCCCGCTGGGCCGAGTTCGTCGAGCCCGGCCTCGGCGTCCGCTGCGTCAGCGACCACCCGTGGGTCACCGGCGGCGAGAGCGCCGAGCTCGCCCTCGCCCTCGACGCCGCCGGCCGACCCGCCCGCGCCGCCGCCGTCCTGCGCGACCTGCAGCACCTGCGCGACGAGGACGGCTCCTACTGGACCGGCCTCGTCCACGCCGACGGCAAGCGCTGGCCCGTCGAGCGGACGACGTGGACCGCCGCCACCGTGCTGCTCGCCGCCGACGCCCTCGCCGGGGCCACCGCCGCGGGCGGGCTCTTCCGCGACGCGGCCCGCGAAGCCCACCACGCGGCGCCGTACCGGAGCGAGAAGGAGACCCCGTGCCGCTGCCGGCTGGCCTCGTGAGACTGCTCGACGACGTCCCCGGCTTCATGCCGGACGACGAGGGGGAGGCGCTGCACGCCGCCGCCTCCCACGCCCTGCGTCCGCACCGCGACCGCACCGGTGCCCCCTCGGTGCGGACGCAGCGGGTGGGGTTGGAGATCGGGTCGTACTGCGGCCGCTCGACCGTCTGGCTCGGCGACGCCGCCCGGCAGGCCGGCGCCGCGCTCGTCACCCTCGACCACCACCGCGGCTCGGAGGAGCACCAGCCCGGCTGGGAGTACCACGACACCTCCCTCGTCGACCCCGAGACCGGGAGGATCGACACCCTCCCGCACCTGCGCCGCACCCTGCGCCGCGCCGGCCTCGACGACGTCGTCACGGTGCTCGTCGGCACCTCGAGCCAGGTGGCCGCGTGGTGGGCGACCTCCCTCGACCTGCTCTTCGTCGACGGCAGCCACACCGAGGAGTCGGCCCGCGCCGACTTCGACGGCTGGGCCCACCACGTCCGCGTCGGCGGCACCCTGCTCGTCCACGACGTCTTCCCCGACCCCGCCGACGGGGGCCAGGCGCCGTACCACCTCTACCTGCGCGCGCTGCAGGACGGCTTCGTCGAGCGCTCGGTCACCGGCTCGCTGCGGGTCCTCGAACGGGTCACGGAGCCGGTGCGCGGGTAAGGCCCCGCCATGCGCATCTTCTTCACCGGAGGCAGCGGCAAGGCCGGTCGCCACGTCGCCCCGTACCTCGCCGCCCAGGGCCACCAGGTCACCAACGCCGACCTCGTCCCGCTCGGCCACACGGGAGTCCAGGACCTCACCGTCGACCTCACCGACGCGGGGGAGACGTACTCCGCGCTCGCCGGCCTCGCCAACGGCGACGAGCTCGACCTGCCCGAGAAGCCGTCGTACGACGCCGTCGTCCACTTCGCCGCGATCCCCGCCATCCTCAAGATGGCCGACACCCGCACCTACGCCACCAACGTCGTCAGCACCTTCAACGTCCTCGAAGCGGCCGCCCGCCTCGGCATCCCCAAGGTGGTCTTCGCCTCCTCCGAGACGACGTACGGCGTCTGCTTCGCCCAGGGCGAGCGCAAGCCGCTCTACGTCCCCGTCGACGAGGAGCACCCGACGGTCCCCGAGGACGCCTACGCCCAGTCCAAGGTCTCGGGCGAGGTCACCGCCCGCGGGATCCAGTCGCGCACCGGCCGCGACGTCTACGGGCTGCGGATCAACAACGTCATCGAGCCGCACGAGTACGAGCAGAAGTTCCCCGCCTACCTGCAGGACCCCGCCACGCGCCGCCGCAACATCTTCGCCTACATCGACGTGCGCGACCTCGGCCTCATGGTCCAGCGCTGCCTGCTCACCGACGGTCTGGGGTACGAGGTCTTCAACGTCGCCAACGCGGACATGTCCGTCGCCGCGACGACCAGCGAGGTCGTCGAGCGGTTCTACGACGGCGTCGAGGTCCGCAAGGAGCTGGGCCGCGACGACACGTTCTACTCCATCGACAAGGCCCGCCGGCTCGTCGGCTTCGAGCCCCAGCACAGCTGGCGCGAGGTCCTCGACGACCCGCGCGCCGGCTGACGGGCCGCGTCCCGCCGCTCGGAAAGGGCGTGGGGCGCGCCGCGGCGCCGCCGTACCCTGCGAGGTATGGCCGACACCCCCGCCGCGCGCCCCGTCGAGCCGGTCGCGCCCATCGACCCCGCGGTCGTCGCCCACGTCGCGCAGGTCGCGACCGCCGCCCGTACGGCGTCGCGCGGCCTGGCCCTGCTGACCCGGGCCCGCAAGGACGAGCTGCTGCACGCCGTCGCCGACGCCCTCGTCGCCGCGACGCCGGACATCGTCGCCGGCAACGCCGAGGACCTCGCCCGCGGCCGCGAGCGCGGCCTGGCCGCCGGGCTGCTCGACCGGCTGCTGCTCGACGAGCAGCGGATCGCCGCCATCGCCGCGGCCGTCCGCGACGTGGCCGCGCTGCCCGACCCGGTGGGGGAGGTCGTGCGCGGCTCGACCCTCGCCAACGGCCTGCAGATCCGCCAGGTCCGCGTCCCCATGGGCGTCGTCGGGATGATCTACGAGGCGCGCCCCAACGTCACCGTCGACGCCGCCGCGCTCGCGCTCAAGAGCGGCAACGCCGTCCTGCTGCGCGGCGGCTCGGCGGCCGCGTCGAGCAACCGCGTCCTCGTCGCGGCGATCCGGACCGCCCTGCGCGGGCAGGGGCTCGACGAGCACGCCGTCGCCTCGCTCGACGACGGCGGCCGCGACGCCGCCCGCGCGCTGATGACCGCCCGCGGCCTCGTCGACCTCGTCATCCCGCGCGGCGGCGCCGACCTCATCGCCACCGTCGTGCGCGAGTCGACCGTCCCGGTCATCGAGACCGGCACGGGCGTCAACCACGTGTACGTCGACGAGGCAGCCGACCTCGACCAGGCCACCGCGATCGTCCTCAACTCCAAGGCGCAGCGGCCCAGCGTCTGCAACGCCGCCGAGACGCTGCTCGTCCACGAGCGGGTCGCCGAGGCCTTCCTGCCGAAGGTGCTCGCCGCCCTCGGCGGGGCCGGCGTCACCGTCCACGCCGGGCCCGAGGTCCTCGAGTTCGCCGACGCCGCAGGGGCGGCCGTGCTGCCCGCCCAGGACGGCGACTTCACCCGCGAGTGGTACTCCCTCGACCTCGGCGTGCGCGTCGTGCCCGACCTCGACGCGGCGCTGACGCACATCCGCACCCACGGCACCCAGCACACCGAGGTCGTCGTCACCCGCGACCGCGGCGTCGCCCGGCGGTTCCAGGCCGAGGTGGACGCGGCCGTCGTCGTCGTCAACGCCAGCAGCCGGTTCACCGACGGCGGCGAGTTCGGCTTCGGCGCCGAGATCGGGATCTCGACGCAGAAGCTGCACGCCCGGGGGCCGATGGCGCTGCCCGAGCTGACGACGACGAAGTGGCTCGTCGACGGCGACGGCCAGGTCCGCACCTGACCGGTCCCCGGCGCAGCCCTGTCGGAGAGGCGACACTGGCTCGACCCCGCCACGCTGGGGGTGCGCCGGATTTGGGTTGCCAGCCCGCCCGCTGGCAGGGTGACGCGGATGGAGGGCACCGAGGTCCGCAAGCTCGCCGCGCTCGAGGACACCCACTGGTGGTACCGCGAGCGCCGTCACCTGCTCGCGAAGGCGCTGGACGGGATGACCCCGGGCGACGCCCTCGACATCGGCGCCGCCGGCGGCGGCAACACCCGCGTCCTGCGCGACCTCGGCTGGCGGCCCGCCGCCCTGGAGTACGGCGCCGACGGCGCGAGGGTCGCCCGGGAGCGCGGGCTCGACGTGGTGCGGGCCGACGCGACCGCCCTGCCGGTCGCCGACGGCAGCCTGGACCTCGTCGTCGCCTTCGACGTCCTCGAGCACATCGAGGACGACGCCGCCGCGGTCGCCGAGGTGCGCCGTGTCCTGCGGCCGACGGGCACCTGGCTCGTCGCCGTCCCCGCCGACCCGCGGCTGTGGTCCGCGCACGACGAGGCCGTCGACCACGTGCGCCGCTACACCCGCGAGACCCTCGGCGCGGTGCTCACCGACGGCGGCTTCACCATCGACTCGATGGACAGCTGGAACGTCCTGCTGCGCCCTGTCGTCGCGCTGCGCCGGCGCTCCAGCAGCGGCAGCGACCTCGACGACCTGCACCCCGTCGTCAACGCCGGCCTGCGCGCCGTCATCACCGCCGAGCGCTACCTGCCGGTCAAGCAGTTGCCCGGGGTGAGCCTGCTCGTCAGCGCCCGGCCGCGTCCCTGACCGCCGGCTCCAGCACCGGGTCCGCCGGCTCCAGCACGGGGTCCGCCGGCGGGACCTCGCGCTCGTCGGGCGTGCGGGCCACCGGCCCGCGCCGCCCGGCGGTGGGGGCGCCGCGCGGGGGCAGCGGGGTGTCGGTCGGGCCGCGCCGCGCGGGGGCGGCGAGCGAGTCGTAGGCGATGAAGTACGTCGGCCGGCCCTGCATCTGGGTGTACATCCGCCCGATGTACTCGCCGAGCAGCCCGAGGCAGAGCAGCTGCGCGGCGCCGACGGCGGCGACGATGACGACGGTCGAGGTCCAGCCGGCGACGACCTTGCCCATGACGCTCTCGACGACCGCGAAGATGCCCAGCAGCACCGCGAGCACGCCACCGCCGATGCCGAGCAGGGTGGCCAGGCGCAGCGGCGCCATCGAGAAGCCGGTGAGCGAGTCGACGCTCAGCTTGAGCATCTTCAGCAGGGGGTACTTCGAGACCCCCGCGGCGCGCTCCTCGCGGCGGTACTCGACCGTGCCCGAGGGGAAGCCCAGCGCGGGGACGATGAAGCGCAGCACCCGGTTGTGCTCGGGCAGCTCGTTGATGGCGTCGACGGTCGCGCGCGACATGAGCCGGAAGTCGCCGGCGTCGCTCTGCGCGCTGGTCCCCGACATGCGCCGGATGAGCGAGTAGAAGGCCCGGGCCGTCACCCGCTTGAACACCGTGTCGGTCGAGCGGTCGTTGCGCACCCCGTAGACGACGTCGAGGCCGTCGGTGCGGGCCAGGGAGAGCATCTCGCCGATGACCTCCGGTGGGTCCTGCAGGTCGGCGTCGATCGTCACGACGTAGTCGCCGCGCGCGCTGACCAGCCCGGCCGAGATGGCGGCCTGGTGCCCCGCGTTGGCGCGTAGCCGCACCACCCGCACGGCGTCCCAGTCGCGGTGCATCCGCTGCAGCAGGGCCGGGGTCAGGTCGGTGCTCCCGTCGTCGACCGCGACGACCTCGTACGTCGCCCCGGTGGCCTCCAGGGTCGGGCGCAGCCGGTCGACGAGCAGCGGGAGGACCTCCTCCTCGTTGTACATCGGGATGACGACCGACAGCTCCGGGTCCGTGTCCGGGTTCATGCCTGCCAATGTACGGCGCGGGTCCGGCCCGGGCTGTGCGGCGCGTAGGCCCCCGCTGGGAGCGTGGCCGGACCGTGACGCAGCCGTGACGGAGCCGGACCGTGACGGAGCGGTCGGGCCCGGACGCTACGCTGGGGGCATGCCCGCCACGTCGCTGCTCCCGGTGCTCGTCGCGGCCGAGGAGACCCGCCAGCTGCCGATGCCGCCGATCGCCTTCGGCCTCATCGCCTTCGTGGCGTTCCTGCTCGGCCTCGGGGTGCTGTGGTCCTTCCGCAACACCGCCGCCAAGGTCGCCGACCGCGAGGCGCGGGTGCGCGCCGCGCAGGAGGCCGCCCGCGGGGGCGCCGGGGCCCGCGGCGGTCAGCAGCCCGGGGGCCGGCGCTGAGCCGTCGCCTGGGCGTGATGGGCGGCACGTTCGACCCCATCCACCACGGGCACCTGGTCGCGGCGAGCGAGGTCCAGGCGCGCTTCGACCTCGACGAGGTCGTCTTCGTCCCCACCGGTCAGCCCTGGCAGAAGGCCGACCAGGAGGTGACGACCGCGGAGCACCGCTACCTCATGACGGTCATCGCCACGGCGTCCAACCCGCGCTTCACCGTGAGCCGGGTCGACATCGAGCGGCCCGGGACGACGTACACCATCGACACCCTGCGCGACCTGCGCCGCGAGCGGCCGGACGACGAGCTGTTCTTCATCACCGGCGCCGACGCCCTCGCGCAGATCCTCACGTGGAAGGACCACGACGAGCTGTGGGACCTCGCCCACTTCGTCGGGGTCACCCGGCCCGGGCACGAGCTGAGCGACAAGGGCCTGCCCACCGACAAGATCTCGCTCCAGGAGGTCCCCGCCATGGCGATCTCCTCGACGGCCTGCCGCGACCGCGTCGTCGCCGGGCAACCGGTCTGGTACCTCGTGCCGGACGGCGTCGTGCAGTACATCAACAAGTACGCGCTCTACGCGTCGGAGCCCGGCGCCGCGCACCATCCCACCCGCACCGCCCCCCTCACCCGCATCCCCGACGAGAAGGTCATGTCCACGCCGTGAGCGCCACCCCCCGAGCCCTGAGCCTGGCCAAGGTCGCCGTCGACGCGGCCGAGGACAAGGTCGCCCGCGACGTCGTCGCCATCGACGTCAGCGACCACCTCGCCCTCACCGACATCTTCGTCATCGCCTCCGCCGGCAGCGAGCGCCAGGTCGGCGCCGTCGTCGACGAGGTGGAGGACCGGATGCGCGACATCGGCGCCAAGCCGATCCGCCGCGAGGGGGAGCGCGAGGGTCGCTGGGTGCTCATCGACTTCGGCGACATCGTCGTCCACGTCCAGCACGAGGACGAGCGCGAGTACTACCAGCTCGAGCGGCTGTGGAAGGACTGCCCGACGCTCGACCTGTCGGGCGTGCAGGCGCCGTCGGCGCCGTGACCGGTCCGGCCGGCCCGAGGCGGCTGGTCCTGCTGCGGCACGGCGAGACCGCCGACAACGCGGCCGGCATCTGGCAGGGGCACCGCGACTCCGCCCTGTCCGCGCGGGGGGAGGAGCAGGCGCGGCGCGCCGCCCCCGTCCTCGCGGCGAGGACGCCGTACGTCGTCGTCTCGTCCGACCTGCAGCGCGCCCGCCGGACCGCCGAGGCGGTGGCCCGCGTCGCCGGGCTGCCCGTGCGCACGGACCGGCGTCTGCGCGAGATCGACGTGGGCGCGTGGTCCGGTCGCACGAGCGCGCAGGTGCGCAAGGAGGACGCCGCCACCCTCGAGGAGATGGCGCGCGGCGTCGACGTCCGGCGGGGCGGCACGGGGGAGACGGTCGCCGAGGTGGCCGCCCGGACCCGGGCCGCCGCCGACGAGGTGCTCGCCGACCTCCCCGAGGGTGCCGTCGCCCTGCTCGTCTCGCACGGCGTCGCCGCCCGGGCGCTCGCCGCGTCCCTGCTCGGGCTCGAGCCGATGCTCGCGGCGCGGATGCTGTGGGGTCTCGGCAACTGCCACTGGGCCACCGTCGCCGAGGCGCGCCTCGTCGAGGGGGCGCCGGCGGGGCCGGCGTACCGGCTCGAGGAGTGGAACGCGGGAGTCGTGCCGGAGCCCGCGCCGGTGGTCGAGGGCCGCGACGGGGGCTGATTTGGGCGGCGGGCGAGCGGCCCGCTAGACTTCCGCAGGCCGCACGGGAGACCGGCGGCCACCCGCGAGGGAGACCTCGTACGGGGCTGTAGCGCAGTTGGTAGCGCACCTCCATGGCATGGAGGGGGTCAGGGGTTCGAATCCCCTCAGCTCCACCAGCGGGACCACGAGAGCGCCCCGGCCGAAGCGGCCGGGGCGCTTCGTCGTGCGGGACCGTCCTACGGACGGCGGAGCGTCAGCGGCGTCAGCGGCGTCGCCGGCGTCCGCGGAGCCCACGGGCCAGGAGGACCGCGCCGACGACCACGGCCGCGTACGCGCACAGCTGGATGAACCCACCGCCGATGTCGGGACCACCCCATGAGTCGGGGTAGGCCCGGAAGGCCCAGGCGTTGACGGATGCGACCACGATCCCGAGGACGACGACCCCCGCGCCGACGGCGATGCGACCAGGCTTCACGGGCCCTCCTGACGTGCACGGTCCGGGCCATCCGGCGCACCCTCACAGTACGAGGTCGTGCGCCCGGTGAGGGGTGGTCCAGCCGGGACCGGGTGGGCCAAGGATGCCCAGACCGGGCCGAACCGTGACCTTCGTGATGAGACGCCCATCGACCGTGTCGCACCTCCTCGTCCGTTCGGGTCGAAAACGGCAGAATCGGACGCGGAGCACGCGGCGGCTCCTATGCTGGAGATGTCCCTGGGGAGGGGACGTCGTCGGAGCCAATCCCTCGGCCCGGCGAAGAAGGAGACCAGTCGTGGTGCGGACGTCCGTGCGCGTGCCGAAGCGGCAGAGGATGGCCTGGGCCGTCGCTCTCGCGGCCGGCTTCGTGGCGTCCACCACGGTGTTCACCACCCACCCCGCCATCCAGGTGGCCGCCGGGGGCGATCGGGCGCTCGGGGGCGGTCGCACCTCGACCGTCGTGGAGCTCCCGGCCGGGTTCAAGGCCCCGACCCTCGGCGGGGCGCCGCAGTCCGGCCCCGGCATCACCGTGCTGGCCGCCCCGACCAAGGACAACACCGCCCTCACGGTCAGCGAGACGCTGCGCCCCGGCCGCCCCATCACGAGCATCACCCTCAGCCCGCCGCAGCTGCCGACGGGCTTCGACCAGAGCAGCGTCCGGATCCAGAACGTCGTCATCGTCGCCGACGGCCGCACCGTCGTCCTCGACTTCACCACCCTCAAGGGCCAGCAGGTCGTCGCGCTCGGCGCGGCGGCGACGACGGTCACGGTGTCCTACACGCTGACCGGCGTGCAGAAGCCCGGGAAGACCAACCTGCTGGCCCTCAAGCCCATCACCTCGGTCGGCGACGGGGTCATCCTGCCGGTCTCGTTCGTCGTCGCGGCGAAGTCGACGCTGAGCTGCCCCGGCCTGCCGGCATCGGCCCAGAGCAGCTGCACGAGCCCCGGCGAGGCGGCTACCGCGGTGACGATGCTCGCCGGCCTCCCGTCCACCCAGGCCGCGCTCGTCATCGACCTCGCCCCGGTCGGGACCGGCGGCAGCACCGGCAGCGCCGGCAGCACCGGCAGCACCGGCAGCACCGGCAGCACCGGCAGTGGCGGGAACGTCGACGCCGCCGCCACCACCCCGCCCGGCGGCACCGGTGGCGGCGCAGCCGCCGCGGGATCCACCGCCGGGTCGACCGACGCCTCGGGCGCCACCGGTGGCTCCGGTGGCTCCGGTGGCTCCGTTGGCGCCGCGGTGACGACCGCCGCCTCGGAGACGCCGGCGACCACCACGACCACGTCGACGCCGCCCCCCGCGACGGACACGCCGAGCACGGCCACGACGACGCCGCCGGGCACGCCGACCGACAGCCCGACGAACCCGTCGCCCGACCCCACGGCGACCGCGACCGACCCGGCGCCCACCCCGACGGACCCCATCACCCTCCCGACGGGGACGGCGACCAACGGCACCGACAGCACCCCCGCCTCCACGCCGACCGGCGCCGCCGGGTCCTCGCCGGCCGACTCCTCGGTGCCCGGGTCGTCCGCGGCCGGGGCCGACGCGCCCGCCGCGGCCCAGGCGGCCCAGTCATCGACCGCACAGCAGCCGACCACCGGCACCACGGACGGCACGGACTCCGCACCGGTCGTCGTCACCGAGCCGTCCTCGGGCGGTCCGTCGACCGAGTCGACCGGTTCGAGCGACGAGGCCGTCCCGGCCGACCCGGCCCCGGTCACGACCGGGTCGGGCGAGGGTTCGACGACCGAGAAGGCGGCGGAGCCCGCCCCGGCCACGGACGCGACCAGCACCCCGGCTAGCGCTCCGGCGACCGACCCGGCGACCACGGTGGCTCCCGCGGCCTCCTGACGCCGTACGGCGCAGGAACGGCCGGTCAGGCCTGGGCGCCACCGAAGCGCGCGAGGAACCGGTCGCGGTCGACGACCGCACGGTGCACCTCGCCCTGCGCCACGACCTCGCCCGCCGCGTCCTTGACGCTGACGTGGAAGATCAGCCGGCGCCCGTCGTTCTTGGGCTTCGAGCAGCTGACCGTCACCGTCGAGCCGACCGGGGTCGCCTTGACGTGGTCGACCTTCACCGTCGTCCCGACGGTGGTCTGGCCCTCCTGGAGCGCCTCGCGGGCCTCGGCGAAGGCGGCGCGCTCGCACCAGTTGATGAGGCGGGGGGTCGCGAGCACCGGCAGGTCGCCGCTGCCGAGGGTCTCGGCGGTGTCGGCGTCGGTGACGGCGTGCTGGTAGCTGCTCATGGGGTGCCCAGCGTACGCACGCGCCCGACCACCCGGCGGCCGGCCCGACCGGCGAGATGCCGACGTCCCGTGTGTCGCCGACCGGCACGGGCCGGCGCGCGGGAGGGTGACGCCGTGAACGTCTTCGGCTGGGTGCTGCTCGCCGCGGCGGCCGTCGCCGCGGTCGCCGACTGGGTCGCCGTCGCGCGCCGGGCCGCCGGCGTCGAGCAGCTGGCCAAGCCCGCCGTCCCCGTCCTGCTGGCGCTCTGGGCGGTGCTCGCGCACGCCGAGGCGACCGTGCCCGGGCGCTGGCTGCTGCTCGCCCTGCTCGCGTGGCTCGTCGGCGACGTCCTCCTGCTCGCCCCGGACCGGTTCACGCCCGGGGCGCTCGCCTTCCTCGTCGGCCACGTCGCCGTGCTGCTCGGGGTCCTCGCCCTGCCGGCCCGGACGGCGTGGTGGCCCGCGGTCCTCCTCGTCGTCGCGCTGGGCGCGGTCGCGGTCGTCGCGGTCCGGCGCCGTGCGGTGGCGAGCGAGCCCGCGGTCGCCGGCCTCGCGACGGCGTACGGCGTCGTGCTCGTCCTCGTCGCCGCGGCGACCTGGTGGCGCGGGGCGGTGCTGCCGGCGGCCGGTCTCACGCTGCTCGCCGTCAGCGACCTGCTGCTCGCCGGCGCCCGGTTCGCGGTGGTCCCGCGCGCCGGCCGGGCGCTGCCCGTCGCCGTGATGGTGACCTACCACGGGGCGGCGGCGCTCGTGACGGTCGGGCTGGTCCGCCCCGACCTCGTCGGCTGAGAGACGGCCCGTGCGGGTGCGGTAGCCTCGGAGCGTGATCCGGCTGCTCCTCCTTCGCCAGCCGCGCTGACCCGGACGGACCTCGGCGCGGCCACCCCTCCCTGCGAGGGGTTTTCTTTTGCCCCGGGTCCGCGGGGCGCGCACGGTGGGCGAGCAGCCGACGCGGCAGGCGCCGGCAGAGAAGGTCAGGAGCACGAGCATGAGCATGAGCACGACGAGCGACACCACGAGCGGCACCACCAGCAGCGGCAGCGGCGGCGCGGGCGGCGACGAGACGCCGTACCGCTACACGGCGCGGCTGGCGCAGGACATCGAGGTCGCCTGGCAGGACCGCTGGGAGGAGCGCGGCACGTTCCGCGCGCCGAACCCGGCCGGGCCGTGGGCGCAGCCGGACGAGGTCGCCGCGCTGGGGGAGAAGCTCGTCGTCCTCGACATGTTCCCCTACCCGAGCGGGGCGGGCCTGCACGTCGGGCACCCGCTGGGCTACATCGCTACCGACGTCTACGCGCGGTTCCACCGGATGCTGGGGCGCAACGTCATGCACTGCCTCGGCTTCGACGCCTTCGGCCTGCCGGCGGAGCAGTACGCCGTCCAGACCGGGCAGCACCCGCGAAAGACGACCGAGGAGAACATGGTCGTCATGCGCCGCCAGCTGCGGCGCCTGGGGCTGGGCTTCGACGACCGGCGCAGCTACGCGACCATCGACCCGGACTACTACCGGTGGACGCAGTGGATCTTCCGGCAGATCTTCGAGGCCTGGTACGACCCGGAGGTCGAGCGCGCCGACGGCGGCCGCGGCGCGGCGCGGCCGATCGCCGAGCTCGTCGCGGCGCTGGAGGCGGGGACGCGGAGGGTGCCCGAGCTGGCCGGTCGCTCCTGGTCGCAGCTGGACGCGGTCGAGCGGGCCGAGGTCGTCGACGCGCACCGGCTGGCCTACACCTCCGAGGCGCCGGTCAACTGGTGCCCGGGGCTGGGGACGGTGCTGTCCAACGAGGAGGTCACCAACGAGGGCCGCTCCGAGCGCGGTAACTACCCCGTCTTCCGGCGCAACCTGCGCCAGTGGATGATGCGGATCACCGCGTACGCCGACCGGCTGGCCGACGACCTGGACCGCGTGGACTGGCCCGAGAAGGTCAAGACCATGCAGCGCAACTGGATCGGGCGCTCACAGGGCGCGCACGTGCGCTTCCCGGTGACGACGGTCTCCGGTGAGCGCGCCGGTGACGGCGCCGAGGTCGAGGTCTTCACGACGCGTCCCGACACCCTCTTCGGCGCGACCTTCATGGTGCTGGCCCCGGAGCACCCGCTCGTGGACGCGCTCGTGCCGGCGGCCTGGCCCGACGGGACCCGCGAGGCCTGGAAGGGTGGGGCCGCGGGGGTCGACACGAGCAGCCCGCAGGCCGCGGTGGCGTCGTACCGGCTCGCCGCCTCGCGCAAGAGCGAGGTCGAGCGGCAGAAGGAGGACAAGGCCAAGACCGGCGTCTTCACCGGCGCGTGGGCGACCAACCCGGTCAACGGCGTCCGCGTCCCCGTCTTCGTCGCCGACTACGTCCTCATGGGCTACGGCACCGGCGCGATCATGGCCGTCCCGGCGCAGGACGAGCGCGACTGGGACTTCGCGACGGCGTACGAGCTGCCGATCGTGCGGACGGTGCAGCCGTCCGAGGGCCACCCGGAGGACCGGGCGTACGTCGGCGACGGGCCGGCGGTCAACTCGGCCAACGACGAGATCTCGCTGGACGGGCTCGGCGTCGCCGAGGCCAAGGAGCGCATCGTCGCCTGGCTCGAGGAGAAGGGTTCCGGGGAAGGGACCGTCACCTACCGGCTGCGCGACTGGCTGTTCAGCCGGCAGCGCTACTGGGGTGAGCCGTTCCCCGTCGTCTACGACGAGGACGGTGTCGTCCACGCGGTCCCGGAGTCGATGCTGCCGGTCGAGCTGCCGGACGTGCCGGACTACGCGCCCAAGACGTTCGAGGCCGACGACGCGCAGTCCTCGCCGGAGCCGCCGCTGTCGCGGGTGCCGGAGTGGGTCGAGGTGGAGCTCGACCTCGGCGACGGCCGCGGCGTGCGCCGCTACCGCCGGGAGACCAACACGATGCCCAACTGGGCGGGGTCGTGCTGGTACTACCTGCGCTACCTCGACCCGGCCAACGACGCGGCGTTCTGCGACCCGCAGAACGAGGCCTACTGGGTCGGGCCGCAGGACGAGCCGGTCGCCGGCGCGCCCGCGGGGACGCGCGACCCGGGCGGCGTCGACCTCTACGTCGGCGGCGTCGAGCACGCCGTGCTGCACCTGCTCTACGCGCGGTTCTGGCACAAGGTGCTCTTCGACCTCGGCTTCGTCAGCAGCGAGGAGCCGTTCCGGCGCTACTTCTCGCAGGGCTACATCCAGGCGTACGCCTACCGCGACGGTCGCGGCCAGCCGGTCGAGGCCAAGGAGGTCGTCGAGCACGGCGCCGGCGACGACGTCACCTTCACCTGGCAGGACGAGCCGGTCACCCGCGAGCTGGGCAAGATCGGCAAGTCGCTGAAGAACTCGGTCAGCCCCGACGAGATGTACGACGCCTACGGCGCCGACACCTTCCGCGTCTACGAGATGTCGATGGGTCCGCTCGAGCTGAGCAAGCCGTGGGAGACCCGCGCGGTCGTCGGGTCGCAGCGCTTCCTGCAGCGCCTGTGGCGCAACGTCGTCGACGAGCGGACCGGCGAGGTCGTCGTCACCGGCGAGCCCGCCGACCGCGCGACGACGGTGCTGCTGCACAAGACGATCGCCGGGGTGCGCGAGGACTACGAGCAGCTGCGGTTCAACACGGCGCTGGCCAAGCTCATCGAGCTGAACAACGCGGTGACCAAGCTGGCGTCGCCGCCGCGCGACGTCGTCGAGGCCATGGTGCTCATGCTCGCGCCGGTCGCGCCGCACGTGAGCGAGGAGCTGTGGAGCCGCCTCGGGCACGACGGAGGGGTCGCGCACGCGGCGTTCCCGGTCGCCGACCCGGCGCTGCTCGTCGACGACCAGGTCACCTGCGTCATCCAGGTCAAGGGCAAGGTCCGCGACCGGGTCGAGGTGCCGGCCGACATCACCGAGGACGCGCTGCGCGAGCTGGTCCTGGCGCGCGAGAAGGTCGTCGCGGCGACGCCGGACGGGGTGCGCACGGTCATCGTGCGGGCGCCGAAGCTCGTCAACGTCGTCCCGGCGTGACCCGCCCCCGGTAGGTTCGCCCGGGTGAGCGTCGCCGTCGTCACCGACTCCACGGCCTACCTGCCGCGGGAGCTGGTCGCGGCGGCGGCGACGCCGTTGACGATCGTGCCGCTGCACGTCGTCGTCGGGTCGCTCGACCGGCGCGAGAGCGACGTCGAGCCGGACGACCTCGCGGCGGCGCTGCGCTCCTTCACCCCCGTCAGCACGTCGCGGCCCACGCCGCAGGCGTTCCTCGGGGCGTACGAGCAGCTGGCCGCCGAGGGCGCGACGTCGGTCGTGTCGGTGCACCTGTCGGCGGACATGTCCGGGACGGTGCAGTCGGCGCAGCTCGCCGCTGGGCAGGCACCGCTGCCGGTCACAGTCGTCGACGCCCGCACCCTCGGGATGGCGATGGGGTACGCCGTCCTGTCCGCCGCGCAGGCGGCCGGTCGGGGGGCCGGACCGGAGGAGGTCGCGGCCGTCGCCCGGGCCCGGGCGGCCGCGTCGTCGGTGGCGTTCTACGTCGACACCCTCGAGCACCTGCGGCGCGGCGGCCGGATCGGCGCGGCGTCGGCGCTGCTCGGGTCGGCGCTCGCGATCAAGCCCATCCTCACCATCCGCGAGGGCGCGATCGAGCCGCTGGAGCGGGTGCGGACCTCGTCGCGGGCGCTGGCCCGGTTGGCCGCGCTGGCGCTCGAGGCGGCCGGTCGGGCGCCGGGGGTCGTCGACGTCGCGGTGCAGCACCTGGACGGGGAGGCCCGGGCGCAGGGGCTGGCCCAGCAGCTGCGGGCGGACCTGCCGGCCGACCGGGTCGGGGAGGTCGTGGTCGGGCAGCTCGGTGCGGTGGTCGGTGCGCACGTCGGTCCGGGGACGGTCGCCGTCGTCGTGTCGCCGCGGCCGTGAGCCGGGCGGGCCGGCCGTGAGCCGGGTAGGCCGGCCGTGAGCCGGGCGGGCCGGCGGTGAGGGCGGGGTCCTTGGTGGCGGTCGCGCTCGGGGCGGTCGCGGCGTTCCTGCTGGGGTCGGTCAACCCGGCGACGATCGTCGCGCGGGTGCTCGGGCGCGACCTCGCCACCGCGGGCTCCGGCAACCCCGGGGCCACCAACGCCGGACGGGTCCTCGGCGCGCGGTGGGGCGTGCTCGTCGGGCTGCTCGACGTGGCGAAGGGGTTCGTCCCGTCGGTGCTGGCGCTGCACCTGGGTGGGCACGGGGCGTCGTACGTCGTGGGGGTGGCGGCGGTGCTCGGGCACGTGTGGTCACCGTTCCTGCGGGGGCACGGCGGCAAGGGGGTGGCGACGGCGCTGGGCGCCGTCCTCGGGGTGCTGCCGTGGTTCGCGCTCGTCATGGTCGTCGTCTTCGTCGCGGTGGTGGCCCTGGGGCGGTGGGTGGCGGGCGCGTCCGTCGCGGCGGCGGGGACGCTCGTGGTCCTCGGGGTCCTCGCCGGCCTCGGGCGCACGGGTCCGCTCGGTGGGGTGGGCTGGTCGACGACGGCGTACGGCGTCGTCCTCTCGGGGGTCGTGCTGGCCCGGCACCGCCCCAACCTGCAGGGGTGGTCGCGGGCGCGGCGCTCGCGCTGACGTCGTCCACAACCCCCGGGCGGTGCGGGCGTCGTCCACAGGGTGGGTCGTCGACCACGTGGTGGGCGGCGCTGTCTCCGTAGCGTCGTCGTATGGCCCGACGACCCGCTGCGACCGACCGCCCCGCCCGCGGGGCCGGTCGGCGAGCCGGCGAGCCGGTGGGGACGGATCCGCAGGAGCGGTTGGCGGCGCTGCTCGCGCGGGGGTACGGCGACGGTCCCGGCGGTCGGCCCGTGGCCGAGCAGGCGGGGATGCTCGAGGCGGTCGACGAGCACGAGCAGGACGAGCAGGACGAGCAGGACGAGGCGAGCGGGGAGGAGGGCGAGCCACCGCCCGGGCGTGGTGGACGCTCGGGGCGGAGCGGTACGGCGGGGCGGCACCGCGCGGCGGCCGCGCCGCCGCTGTGGTCGCTGCCCTCCTCGCTGCGCGAGGCGCGACGATCGGTCTCGTGGCGGGCGGTGGCGGCGGTCGCCGTGCTCATCGCGCTCGCGGGAGCGGTGCTCGCCGTGCGGGTGGGCTCGGCTCAGGCGTCGGCCCAGCCGCAGACCGCGGCCTCCCCGCCGCCGCTGACCCGGACGGGGACACCCCCGGCGTTCGCGACGCCCGGGGCGTCGGGACCGAGCGGTGCCTCGCGCAGTGCGGCCCCGTCTGGCCTGACCGCCCAGACGACCTCGGGTGTGCTGCTCGTGGTCGATGTGGCGGGGCAGGTGGCACGGCCGGGTCTGGTGCGGCTGCCGGCCGGCGCTCGGGTCGCCGACGCCCTCGCCCGCGCCGGGGGCGCGGGCTCGGCGGCGGACCTCACCGTCCTCAACCTGGCCCGGCCGCTCGTCGACGGCGAGCGCCTCTACGTGCCCCGCCCGGGGGAGGTGCCGCCCACCGTGCTCGGCCCGGTCGTCGCGGGTGGAGGGACGGGGAGCGCCGGGGGAGGGGAGACGGCCGCGGGGACGCCGGGCTCCGGCTCCGCGGTGGGGGCGGGTGGGCCGGTCGACCTCAACTCCGCCGACCTCGCGGCCCTCGACGGGCTCCCCGGCGTGGGCCCGGTCCTCGCCCAACGGATCCTCGACTGGCGCACCCAGCACGGCCGGTTCAGCACCGTCGACGAGCTGGGGGAGGTGAGCGGGATCGGCGACAAGCTGCTCGGCACGCTGCGGCCGCTCGTCGCCGTGTGAGCGCGGACGAGGTGGCGCCGGCCCGGGCCGACCTGAGGCTGCTGCTGCCGGCGGCCGCCGGCTGGGTGGTCCAGGCGCTGCTGCTCGGAGCCAGCGGCGGTTGGCGGGTGACGACCGCCGGACTCGCCGGGGTGGCCACCGCCGGCGCGCTCGCGCGTCACCGCCGACGGGGTGCCGGTCGGGTGACCCGACCGCCCGGCGGCGGCGAACCGACGTCGTACAGCGCTCTGCTCGCCCTCACCGGTCTCGTCGTCGTCCTCCTCACGGGGGCGCTCGCAGCGTGGACGGCGGTGCGTGACGCCGGACCCGTGGCGGAGCTGGCCCAGGACCGGGCCGTCGTCACCGTCACCGCCGGCGTCGCGAGCGACCCCCACCTCGTGGCCGGTGGGCACGGCGGACAGCCGCTCGTCGCGGTCGTGCTCGACGTCCGCGAGGTGACGGGTCGGGGGAGGACCACTGCGGTGCAGGACCCCGTGCTCGTCCTGGGCGACCCGTCGCTGCTGGCGCTGCCGTGGCGCGCTCAGGTGCGGCTCACCGGTCGCCTCGGGCCGACCGACGACCCCGCCGACGACGTCGTCGCGATGCTCGCCCCGCGCGGTCCCGTCACCGTCGTCTCCGCGCCGGGGCTGCTCGAGCGGACGGCGGCGCTCGTGCGGGGGCGGTTCGCCTCCGCGACCGAGCACCTGCCGGCCGACGCGCGCGGCCTGCTGCCCGGCCTCGTCCTCGGCGACACGAGCCGGGCCCCGCAGGACCTCACCACCGCGATGCAGGCGAGCGGCCTGACCCACCTCAGCGCGGTCAGCGGCAGCAACGTCACCATCGTCCTCGCGGCCGGGATCTGGGCGTGCGGGTGGCTCGGCGTCCGGCGCCGACGACGACCCCTCGTGGCGCTCGCCCTGCTGCTCGGCTTCGTCGTCCTCGTCCGGCCCGAGCCGAGCGTGCTGCGCGCGGCGGCGATGGGGTGCGTCGGGCTGCTGGGCCTCGGCACCCACCGCCGGCGCGAGGGGCTGCCGGCGGTCGCCGCCGCCGTCGTCGGGCTCCTCGTCTGGGACCCGTGGCTGTCGAGGTCGGTGGGGTTCGCGCTGTCGACGCTGGCCACGATCGGGCTGCTCGTGCTCGCCCGACCGTGGGGCGAGGCGCTCGCCGCGCGCCTGCCGCCCCGGCTGAGGTGGCTCGGACCCGCCGTCGCCCTCCCGCTCGCCGCCCAGGTCGTCTGCGGGCCGGTGGTCGTCGTCCTGCAGGGGTCGGTGTCGCTCGTCGCCGTCCTCACCAACCTCGTCGTGTCGCCGCTGGTCACCCCGGCGACGGTCCTCGGTGTCGCCGTCGCGCTCCTCGCGCTCGTGGTGCCACCCCTCGCCGCGTGGGCGGCCTGGCTGCCCGCCCTGCCCACCCTGGGGATCGCGGCCGTCGCCCGGGCGGGGGCGGGACTGCCCTGGGGCAGCGTCCCGTGGCCGAGCGGCGCCGGCGGGGCGCTCAGCCTCGCGGCGCTCAGCCTCGTCGTCGTCCTCACCGGGCCGTGGCTGCTGCACCACGGCCGCCGCCGGCCGGCGGTCGTGGCGGCGTGCGCCCTCCTGGGGCTCGCCGCCGGGGCGCCGACGGCCCGGCTGACCTGGCCGCCGCCGGGGTGGCGCTACGTCATGTGCGACGTCGGCCAGGGCGACGGGATGGTCCTGCGCAGCGCCGCCGGCACGGTGGTCGTCGTCGACACCGGGCCTGACCCGGCGGCCGTCGACGGGTGCCTCGGGCGGCTCGGGGTGACCCGGGTCGACGCCGTGGTCCTCACGCACGACCACGCCGACCACGTCGACGGGCTGCCGGGCGTGCTGCGCGGGCGGTCCGTGGGCGCCCTGCTCGTCGACCCGTCGACGAACCCGCCGACCGCGCGCGCGACGTGGTGGCCGAGGCCCGTGCCGCGGGGGTCCCGGTGACCCGGGTGTGGGCCGGCGACCGGCTCGCGTGGCCGGGGATCGAGGCGCGGGTGTGGTGGCCGGCCCGGGTCATCCGGGCCGGGTCGGTGCCGAACAACGCGTCGGTCGTCCTCACCGTCGACGTCGACGGGCTGCGGCTGCTGCTCCTCGGCGACGTCGAGCGCGAGGCGGCGGCGGAGCTGCTGCGGGCTCTGCGGACCGAGCCGGCGCTCCTCGCCGACGGCTTCGACGTCGTCAAGGTCGCCCACCACGGCTCGGCCAACCGTGACGACGAGCTGTACGCCGCCACCCACGCCCCGCTCGCCCTCGTCAGCGTCGGGGCCGACAACGACTACGGACACCCTGCGCCGTCCACCGTCACGGCCCTCCGCGGCGACGGCTTCCAGGTCCTGCGCACCGACCAGTCGGGTGACATCGCCGTCCTCGGCGACCACGGCGGGCTGCGCTACGTCACTTCCCGCTGACCCCGGCGCGACCCACACGAATCGGATTCGGTCCGCTCGGCTCGGGTCGTGACACGAGCCGAGCGGACCGAATCCGATTCGGGTGGAGCGGTTCTCAGATGTGGTAGGCGGGGGCGGGCATGAGCGACGGCACCGCGACGGGGCGGGCCCGGCGGTGCGCGGCCGCGCTCTCGTCTAGCGCCTCGAGGGTGGCCCTGACCGCGGGCACGCGCTGGAGGTCCTCGGTCGTCACCGCGGTGATGACCCGTCGCGACGCGGGCTTGAGGGGGAGGGTCGCCACCCCGTCGTGCTTGGCGGCGGCGAGGATGAGGTCGGGCACGAGCGCGACGCCGAGGCCCTCGCCGACGAGACCGAGCACGGCGACGTAGTCCTCGGTCTCGTAGGACACGGTGGGGGAGAAGCCGGACCGGCGGGCGAGGGCCAGCAGGTGACCCCGGCACCGGGGGCACCCGGCGATCCACGACTCGGAGCCGACGTCGGCCAGGTCGACCTCTCCGGTCTCGGCCAGCGGGTGGCTGCGGGGGACGGCGAGGCGGACCTCGTCCTCGAGCAGCACGGTCGAGACGAACAGGTCGAGGTCCTCGGACGCCGGCACCTCGTCCTGCTCGTAGGCGAACGTCACCGCGAGGTCGCAGTCACCCGCGCGGAGCGCGGCGAGCGCCTCGGGCGGCTCCGCCTCGCTGAAGCTCACCGACACGTCGGGGAAGCGCGACCTGACCAGCGACAGCGCCCGGGGCACGAGCGTCGCCGACGACGACGGGAACGCCATGAGCCGTACCCGGCCGGAGCGCAGTCCGGCGATCGCGGCGACCTCCTCCTCGGCCGCGTCGAGGGCGGCCAGCACGCCGACCGCGTGACGGGCGAGGACCTGGCCGGCCTCGGTGAGCCGCACCTGACGGCCGATGCGCTCGACGAGCACCGTTCCGGTGCGCTGCTCGAGCCGTCGCACCATCTGCGAGACGGCGGGCTGCGAGTAGCCCAGGGCGGTGGCCGCCCCGGTGAAGCTGCCCTCCTCGGCGATGGCGCGCATGACCCTCAGTCCGGCGGCGTCGATCATGGGCGGATTCTATAACGCCGCGTTATGCCGACGGTCCGTTCGCCACGAGATCGTCATGGAGGTAGGGATTGGGTCCGGTAGGGCCGACCCTCGTCGGGTCGGGTGCCGGGCGATACTGAGGGGGTGATCCGCCCCGCCTCCGCACGCCCCTCCTGGGTGCTGCGACCGGCGGAGGGGGGCGCGGTCGAGGGTCCGGGGTCGTTCGACGAGCTCCTCGGCCTCGTCCGGGCCGGCGAGGTCGCCGTCCTCACCGGGGCCGGGCTCAGCACCGAGTCGGGGATCCCCGACTACCGCGGCCCGGACGGCACCCGGCGCGTCATGCCGATGCAGTACGACGAGTTCAGCGGCTCCTCCGCCGCCCGCCAGCGCTACTGGGCCCGCAGCTTCATCGGCTGGCAGCGCTTCACCCGCGCGCACCCGAACGCCGGTCACCGCGCCGTCACCGCGCTCCAGCGCAGCGGCCGTCTCACCGGGATCGTCACCCAGAACGTCGACGGACTGCACCAGGAGGCCGGTGCCCACGACGTCCTCGAGCTGCACGGCACGCTCGATCGGGTCGTCTGCCTCACCTGCGGCGACCGCAGCTCCCGGGTGGCGCTGCACGAGCGGATGGCGCTGGCCAACCCCGGGTTCGCCGACCGGGTGCTCGCCGTCGCGGGGGACGCCTCGCGCGTCACCAGCCAGATCCGGCCCGACGGCGACATCGTCCTCGACGACGACCTCGTGACGACCTTCCACCTGCAGGCCTGCCTCGTCTGCGGGCGCGACACCCTCAAGCCCGACGTCGTCTTCTTCGGCGAGTCGGTCCCGAAGGAGACCGTCGCCCACGCCTTCGACACGGTCGACCGGGCCCGCGGCCTGCTGGTCCTGGGCTCGTCGCTGGCGGTGATGAGCGGCTACCGCTTCGTGCGGCGGGCCCACCGCGACGGCAAGCCGGTGGCCATCGTCACGGCCGGCCCCAGCCGCGGCGACGGCGAGGCGACCATCCGGCTCCACGGCCCCTTGGGGGAGACGCTCACAAGGCTGGCCGCCGCCGTCGCCTGAGCGTCACACCCGGCGCAGGACCGCCGTGACCTTGCCGAGGATCGTCGCGTGGTCGCCGTCGATGGGCGTGTACGCCGGGTTGTGCGGCATGAGCCACACGTGGCCGTCGGTGCGCTTGAACGTCTTGACCGTCGCCTCGTTGTCGAGCATGGCCGCGACGATGTCGCCGTTGTCCGCGGTCGGCTGCTGCCGCACGACGACCCAGTCGCCGTCGCAGATGGCCGCGTCGACCATCGAGTCGCCGACGACCTTGAGCAGGAAGAGCGACCCCTCGCCGACGATCTGCTTGGGCAGCGGGAAGACGTCCTCGACGACCTCCTCCGCGAGGATCGGACCGCCGGCGGCGATCCGCCCCACCACGGGCACGTACGACGCCGCCGGGCGCGCGTCCCCCGAGCCCGTCTCGTCCGACGGCGTCTCGAGCAGCCCCTGGCTGTCGATGATCTGCCGGGTGCCGGCGTCACCCGAGCGGTAGCCCCGCTCCTCGGGGGCGGCGTCGGGGGAGACGACCTCGATGGCGCGCGGCCGGTTCGGGTCGCGGCGCAGGTACCCCTTGCGCTCGAGGGTCGACAGCTGGTGGGCGACGCTGCTCGGGCTGGTCAGGCCCACGGCCTCGCCGATCTCGCGCAGGCTCGGCGGGTAGCCCCGACGGTCGACCGAGTTGCGGATGACCTCGAGCACACGCCGCTGACGGACCGTGAGGCCGTCGCCCTGGCCCCGCTCGGGCATCTCGTGCACCTGTGCCATCCCTGCTCCTCGGTCTCTCGTCTGCGGTGCCGGGGAGCGCGTTCCCGCAGGTCAGGGCGGGGTCACGCGGCCGGCGGGGGTGCTCTGTCGGTGGTCGGTGATGGACTCTCGTCCATGGCCAGAGACTACGACCTTCGAACGAGCGTGCCAAACACCTGTTCGACGCGTGTCTCGACTTTCTCGCACACGCGTGCTACAAATTGGACAGGCGTTCGATCGCACACCCGTTCGACCGGCCTCGTCCCCGCCCCTGAGGAGCTATCGATGAGCGCAGCAGCCGTCTGGTCCGTCGCCCCCGCCACCGACCTGGTGGGCGCCCCGTCGCGTCGCCCCGAGCTCCGGCTCGTCCCGACCGGCCGCGCCGCCCGCGCCGCGTCCGCCCCGCTGCGGATCACCCGCTTCGGCCGGCTGCTCGTCCTCGCCTCGGCCGTCACCCTGGGAGTGGTCCTGCTCGTCAGCGTGCTGGGCGCCGGGTCCGCCGCGGCGACCATCGACCACACCGTGACGGTCTCCTCGGGGCAGACGCTGTCGCAGGTCGCCGCCCACGAGCTGCCGGGCCTGCCCGTCGACGAGGGCGTCGCGCAGATTCAGCTGGCCAACGGGCTCAGCTCGCTCCAGGTGCACGCGGGGCAGCGCCTCGCCATCCCGGCCCTGCCCTGAGCACCCTCCCCCGCTGCTCGTCCACCCCTCTGCTCGACCCGACCGCCCTGCCGGCGGTTCATCCCGGGCTCCGCGACGTCCGCGCGGAGGGCCGGGTCCCGGGACCGCGTCACGACTCGACCCCGTGACACGACGTCCCTGAGGGAGACGGTGCCGCCCCGCCCACCGGGCGGCACCGTCGCTCCTCCCTCGTGATGGGGAGCCGCCTCCGCCGCGGGAGGGATCCGTCGCACTCCCTCGGTCGGTAGGAAGGGAGGTGGCGGGGTGCTCACCCGCCGTCCGTGATGGAGGGGAGAAGGACGATGACGGCGACACCCGGAGGACGGCCCGCGCGCACCTGGGGCCGGGGATGGCGTTCTGCCGTGACCGTGCTCGCGATCCTGGCGCTGGGTGTCCCGGCGGCGGCGGCCACCGCGGCGCCGACGCCTCCGGTCCCGAAGCCTGCTGTCCCCGCGAGCACCGCCACGGCGCACGACCGGCGCCCGGCCGCTCAGGCGCGTCTGCAGCAGGACCTGCAGGCGGTCGTCGACGCCGGAGCGGTCGGCGTGGTCGCAGCGAGCACGACCCGCGGCGGCGACTGGTGGAAGGGGGCCGCCGGGGTGCGGAACCCGTCGACCGGGTCGGCGGCCCAGCCGTTCGACACCGTGCGGGTCGGCAGCGTGACGAAGGCGATGGTCGCCACCCTCGCCATGCAGGAGGTGGACCGCCGGCACTGGAGCCTGTCGACGACGGTCGACGACGTCCTGCCCGGGCTGCTGGGCGCGCACGGCGACGTCACCCTGGAGGAGCTGCTGAGCCACCGCTCCGGCTTACCCGACTACCTCACGGCCCTGCTGCGCACGGCGCAGACCCCGGAGCAGGTCGAGACGGTCCTCGCGACGCGTCGTACGGACCAGCAGCTCGTCGCCGCGGCGCTGGCGGACCCGTGGTCGTTCACGCCCGGCACCTCGTTCTCCTACTCCAACACCAACTACGTCGTGGTCGGGATGATGCTCGCTGCGGCGACGCACCGCAGCGTCGGGAGCCTGCTGGCCCAACGGGTGTTCGCGCCCGCCGGGATGGGCTCCGCGCGCTTTCCGATGAACGGGCCGACGTACGACGGCGCGCACCTGTCCGACGTCGCGCTGTGGGGTGACCCGCCCGGCATCCTCGATGACCTCGGGTCGACCTCGTTCTCCTCCGCCGGCGCGGTGGTGGCCAACGCGTCCGACATCGACCGGTTCTACCGTGCGTTGATGGCAGGACGGCTCACCTCGAAGGGCTCCCTGCAGCAGATGCTCACGCCCCGGACCACCACCCCGCTGCGCTACGGACTGGGCATCTACGCCGTCGGTGACCCGTGCCCCGCGGCCGACGGGAGCCCCCAGCTGCTCTTCGGGCACGACGGCGCCACCTTCGGCACCCTCACCGTGGTCTTCACCTCCACCGACGGCACCCGGCAGGCGTCGGTGGCCTACAACGGGCGGGACTACAGCACGACGACCCCGCAGTCCGCGGTCGCCGCCAACCAGGTGCTCGTCGACGCGTTCACGGCGAGCTGCCCACGGCCCGTCACCGCCGGCGGCCAGACCGCGGGCGAACGGCCGGACGGGGTGGACGGACGACTCCTCGGTCAGGCCCCCCAGGACGCCTGGGTCCCGCCGACGCGCTCGGCGCTGACCCGCTCGAGGTAGCCGGACGCCGTGAATGCGGCCACCGGGTCCCGCGGCAGACCGCGGGCCTCGCGACGGTCCGCGAGGCGCTCCCGGACGTCGGTGCGGTAGGCGTCCATGAGGACGTCGTTCGCGCCGAGGACGTCGCCCGCCTCGTGCGCCGCCCGCAGCGCCGGCTCGTCGACGAGCAGCGCCTTGGCCAGCCCCTCCTCGACGTTGAGCACCGACCGCAGCTGCCCGCGGACCTTCGGCTCGATGTTGTGGCACTGGTCGAGCATGAAGCTGACCTCGGACGACGGCAGGTGGGCGTCCTGCTCGACGATCTCGTGGAGGATCCGGAAGAGCTGGAACGGGTCGGCCGCACCGACCATGAGGTCGTCGTCGGCGTAGAAGCGCGAGTTGAAGTCGAAGGCACCGAGCCGCTTCGCGCGCAGCAGCATCATGACGATGAACTCGATGTTCGTGCTCGGGGCGTGGTGCCCGGTGTCGAGGACGACGACGGCCTGGTCGCCGAGGGCGAGGCAGTGGGTCAGCGACGTGCCCCAGTCCGGGATGTCCATCGAGTAGAACGACGGCTCGAACAGCTTGTACTCGATGAGCAGCCGCATCCCCGGGTCGAGCAGCGCGTAGACCTGTTGCAGCGAGTCGGCCAGCCGGTCCTGGCGGGCGCGCAGCGAGTCCTGCCCGGGGTAGTTCGTGCCGTCGGGGAGCCACAGCTTGAGGTCGCGGGACCCGGTCGCCCGCATGACGTCGACGCACTGCGCGTGGTGGGCGATCGCCTTGTCCCGGACGCGCTCCTCCGGGTGGGCGAGCGACCCCAGCCGGTAGTCGTCGTCCTGGAACAGGTTGCTGTTGATCGCGCCGATGCTCACGCCCTCCTCGCGGGCGTGCGCGGCCAGGGCGTCGAACCCGCCCCGCTCGTCGGGCACGAGGTCCCACGGGATGTGCAGCGACACCCGCGGCGCCAGACCGGTGAGGCGGTGCACCTGCGCCGCGTCCGACACCTTCTCGAACGGGTCGCGCGGGACCCCCGGCGAGGAGAAGACCTTGAAGCGGGTGCCGGCGTTGCCGAAGGCCCACGACGGCAGCTCGATCGAGAACTCGTCGAGCTCGGCGAGCGGGTCGCCGCCGGTGACAGGGGCGCTGGGCTGGTCGGTCACGTCAGGCTCCGTATCCCCGGCGGATGAACTCGCGGGCGTCCACGGCCAGGGCCATGGAGTCGTCCCACGTGTCGCGCCAGATGGCGAGGTTGCTGGACAGGGTGGGGTGCACGACCCGCGAGGAGAACGACTCGAAGGTCAGCGTGCCGTCGTACCCCACCTCGTGCAGGGCGTCGAAGAACTCCTCGAAGGGCACCGAGCCGGTGCCGAGGGCGCCCCGGTGCGACTCCCCGAGGTGCACGTAGCCGAGCCGACCGGCGTCGGCGGCGGCGTGGACGGCGCCGGAGAACGACACCTCCTCGATGTTCATGTGGTAGACGTCGAGGTGCGCCACGACGTTGGGCCGGTCGACGTCGGCGATGAAGGCGAGCGTCTGCTCGGTCGTGTTGAGCACGTTGGTCTCGTAGCGGTTGCAGAACTCCAGGCCCAGCGTGATCCCGCTGGCGGCGGCCCGGTCGGCGAGCCAGGCGATCGACTCCACCGAGTGGGCGCGCCCGCGCTCGGTCACCGGGGCGTCGTACCGGCCCAGCTTGGAGAAGATCACCCCGCCGAGGTACGACGACCCGGTGTCCCGGACCAGCGACAGCACGCCGGCGAGGAACTCGCGCCCCCGGGCGACGACCTGCGGGTCGTCGCTGGAGATGTCGGTCTCGGGTGACAGCCCGAGCGAGAACGCCGAGTCGAGCCCGTTCTCCTGCAGGAGCTTCGCGGTCATCGCCGCGTCGAAGGTCTCGTCGGGCATGGTCAGCTCGATGAGGTCGTAGCCCGCCTCGCGGGTCGACTCGATGGCGGTGCGGGCCTGCTCGGGGCTCCACCCACCGACCCAGACGAGGGCGTGGACGCCGATCTTGTTGCTCATGATGATGTCTCCTGGGATGTGGTCGTCAGCGGAGGAAGGCCTGCGGGACACCGGAGTCCACCGGCACGATGAGCCCGGTGGTGACCGGGAGCTGCCCTCCGGTGAGGGCGACGACCGCCATGGCGCAGTGCTCGGGGAGCACCTCCTCCTTGAGCACGGTCCGCTGGGCGTAGTACTTGCCGAGGTCCTCCTCGGCGACGCCGTACGTCTTGGCTCGGGACGCGCCCCAGCCGCCGGAGAAGATGCCGGACCCGCGCACGACCCCGTCGGGGTTGATCCCGTTGACGCGCACGCCGAGGTCGCCGAGCTCGGCGGCGAGCAGCCGCACCATGTGCGCCTGCGCGGCCTTGGCCGAGGAGTAGGCGATGTTGTTCGGACCCGCGAAGACGGCGTTCTTGCTGCAGATGTTGACGATGTCGCCGCCCAGGCCCTGCGCCCGCAGCACCGGCTCCACCGCCTTGGCCACGACGAACGACCCGCGCGGCATGATCGCGTACTGCAGGTCCCAGTCCTCGTACGTCGTGTCGCCGAGCGATCCCGCGCGGGTGATCCCGGCGTTGTTGACGACGAGGTCGATGCCGCCGAAGGCGATGACCGCCTCGACCATCGCGGCCGCCACCGCGGCGGGCGAGCTGACGTCCATCGCCACCCCGGCCGCCTTGTCCGGCCCGCCCAGCTCGGCGGCGACGCCGGTGGCGGCGTCGGCCGACAGGTCGGCGACGACGACGGTCGCCCCGTCGTCGACGAGCGCGCGGGCGGTGGCCAGCCCGATCCCGGACGCCCCACCGGTGACGAGGGCGACCCGGCCGGCGTGCGCCTTGGGCTTCGGCCGACGCTGCAGCTTGAGCTCCTCGAGGATCCAGTACTCGACGGCGAACTTCTCCGCCTCGGGCACCGGCGCGTAGGTCGACACGCCCTCGGCGCCGCGCATGACGTTGATGGCGTTGACGTAGAACTCGCCGGCGACGCGCGCGGTCTGCTTGTCCCCGCCGAAGGAGAACATGCCGACCCCGGGCACGAGGACGATGGCTGGGGCGGCGCCCCGCATGGCGGGGGAGTCGGGCGTGGCGTGCCGCTCGTAGTAGGCGCGGTACTCCTCGCGGTACTCCGTCTCCAGCTCGGCGAGGCGGGCGACGACCTGCTCGACCGGGGCGTCCGGCGCGGTGTCGAGCAGCAGCGGGCGCACCTTGGTGCGCAGGAAGTGGTCCGGGCAGCTCGTGCCGAGGTGGACCAGGTCGTGGCACTTCTCACGAGCGAGGAAGTCCAGGACGACCTCGCTGTCGGTGAAGTGGCCGACGGCGGCCGAGTCGCGGGCGGCGACGCCACGCAGGTGCGGGAAGAGCGCGGCCGCCCGCTCGCGGCGGGCCGACGCCTCGAGCGGGGCCCGGGCCGGGTCGAGCGTACCGAACGGCTCGGCGAGCGAGCGCTCGTCGAGGTAGGCCTGCGCCTCGCGGATGATCCGCAGCGAGCGCTGCTCGACCTCGTCGCTCGTCGCCCCCCACGCGGTGAGGCCGTGCCCGCCGAGCACAGCGCCGATGACGCCCTCTCGCGCGGACAGCTCGCGCATCGCCTTGCCCAGCTCCCACCCGGGTCGCTTCCACGGGACCCACGCGACGGCCCCGCCCCAGATCTCCTCGACGAGCTTCTCGCCGTCAGCGGCGCACGCGAGGGCGATGACCGAGTCGGGGTGCAGGTGGTCGACGTGGTCGTGGTCGACGAGGCCGTGCATGGGGGTGTCGATGGAGGGCGCCGCCCCGCCGGGGCCGAACGAGCAGAACGAGAACAGCCCGACCATCTCGTCCTCGTGCTCGACGCCCCGGTAGACGCGGTCCAGGGCCACGAGCCGGTCCCGCTCGAGGACCGCGAGGCCACCGGCCTTGAGCGTGCCGAGGTCGCCGCCGGAGCCCTTGACGTAGAGCAGCTCGACGGGGTCGCCGCTGGCCGGGTTGGTCACGGTGACCTTGGCCGAGGTGTTGCCGCCGCCGTAGTTGGTCACGGCGGGGTCGGACCCGAGCCGGTTGCTGCGGGCGAGCAGGTCGCGGACCCCCTGCGGCAGCTCGTCGGCGGGGGAGGTGGTCGTGGTCTGGTCAGCCATGGCGGGCGGTCCCTTCGGCGGGGTGGGGTCGTGGGTCGTGAATGTCGGGAAGCAGTCCCAGGAAGCGGTCGTACGACGCCGCGAGGACGTCGGTCTCCCAGTCGGCGGGCTCGACGCGGTGACCGGGCGGCAGCAGCCGCGTCGCGACGGCGGGCAGGTCGGTCGCCGGGTCGAGGGCGAGCGCGGCGAGGAGGGTGGCCCCGACGGCGCTGCTCGCCCGGGGTGCGACGGTGACGGGGCCACCGGCGAGCACGGGGGCGAGCACGCCGGCGCGGACCCGGTTCCACGCGTCGCTGCGGCTGCCGCCCCCGGCCAGCACGTGGTGCCGGGTCGGCGCGCCGAGGCGGGCGAGCGTCTCCAGCCCGAGCCGCTCGACGAAGGCGACGCCCTCGAGCAGCGCTCGGTGCGCCTCGACCTCGTCGCGGGGCTCGCCGCTCCAGCGGGCGGCGAACGACGGGTCGGCGACCGGGAAGCGTTCCCCGGTGCGGGGCAGCGGGTAGCACACGACGCCGGCCGGCCCGCGCGCCGCGGCCGCCTCGTCGAGCCGGGCCAGCTCGTCCCCGCGGCGACCCGCGAGCAGGCCGCCGCCGACGTTGGACGCGCCGCCCGGCCACCACGTGCGGTCGGGGGAGTGGTGGCTGTAGACGGTCCCGTCGGGCGTGTCGACGCGCTGGTCGGTGACGGCCTTGAGGACGAGGGTGGTCCCGAGGACGCCGACCGAGTCGCCGAGCCCGACGGCGCCGGACGAGAGCTGACCGGTGCACCCGTCGGTCATCCCGCTCACGACGACGACGCCGTCGCGCAGGCCGACCCGGCGGGCCACGTCGGGCGAGACCTCGCCGAGCACGGTCGCGGGGGCGACGACGTCGGGGACCCGTCGCTCGAGCCCCAGCGCCCCGAGCGCGCTCGGCCACGCGCGGGTCACCGGGTCGAGCCCGGCCTTGAGCAGGTGCGAGGTGTCGCTCGCCACCGCTCGGCCGACGAGCGCGGCCGTCACCGTGTCGACGGCGGTGACGACCCGGGCGGCGTCGGGGTGCTCGCGCAGGGCCACCGCCATCCGGGCGAGCATGGACCCGGTGGGCAGCCCGTGCCGCGCCGCGAGGTCGGCGCCGGACAGATCGTCGTACAGGAGCGCGTCGCCGAGCGGCCGCCCGGCGCCGTCCACGGCGACGACGGTGCCGGAGGTGCCGGTCGCGCAGACGGCGTCGACGCCCGCGGCGGCGGGGCCGAGCTCGTGGACGACGCGGGCGAGCAGGTCGGTGACGACGACGGCGTACGTCGCCTCCTGGCGGCTCGCGCCGCCGGGCCCCCGCCGTGGGGTGGCGAGCGCGGACGTCGCCGACGCGAGGACGCGGCCGTCGCGCAGGTCGACGGCGACGCACCGCGCGGTGGCGGTGGCGAGGTCGACGCCGAGGGCGACGCCGTCAGCCGGCACGGGAGCCTCCCGTGCGGGCGAGGAGGACCGGGGCGAGGGTGGTGAGGTCGGGGACGGTGACGTCGGCCTCGGCGACCTGCTCCGGCGTCGGGTGCGCGGGGGCCTCGCCGCGGGTCACCCACACCGTGCCGAGGCCGAGGGCGCGCGCCGGACGCACGTCGGTGTCCAGGCGGTTGCCGATGTGCACGGCGTGCTCCGCCGTCGTCCCGGCCTCGGCCAGCGCCCACTCGAACAGCTCGCGGCTCGGCTTCTCGTGGCCGACGAGCGCGCTGATGCCCCAGACGTCGAGGACGTCGCCGAAGCCGTCGCGGCGCAGCGCGTCGACGGTCGCGGCCTCCTGGTTGGCGAGCACACCGACGACGACGTGGCCGTGCAGGGCACGGAACAGCGCGAGGGCGTCGTCGTACGCCGTCCCCGCCGGGTGCCGCCAGTGCGCGGCCGTCCGCTCGTGCAGCTCGCCGCGCAGCGACTCGTCGCCGAGCAGCTCTCGGGCCAGGGTCCGGCGGAACCCGCCGCTCTGGGCGGCGCGCATCTCGTCGTACAGGCGGGAGAACTGGGCGCGGTCGACCGGCGGCCCGCCCTGCTCGACGCGGATCTCGTCGAGCGCGAGCAGCACCGCGGCGGTGAAGTTGTCGTCGGTGTAGACCGGTCCGCCGACGTCGCAGAACACCGCGTCGACGCGTTCGGGCAGCGGCACGGGTCAGCGCCCCCGGGTGAGGTTGAGCCGCCGCTCGGCGACGTCGTCGCGGGCGAAGAACTTCTCGACCGCCGCGTCGGAGAGCGGCGCGACGCCACCGACGCTGTACGCCGTCGCGCGGACCCGGGCGCCCTTGACCGCCATCGTCGAGACGGCCTCGACACCGTCCGGCGTCGGGGCGAGCGCGACGATCCCGTGGTTGGCGAGCAGGACGAGCTGCGGGAGGGCGCCGTGCGCGTCGACGTACGCCCTCAGGCGCTCGACGTAGACCCGGCCGAGGTCGATGCCGGGGGTGGCGTAGGGGACGAAGAGCGGGCGGCCGACGACGACGGCCTCGTCGGAGTAGACCAGGTGCGCCCACGCCTCCTCCGCGACCGTGCTCGCGAGCAGGCCCACGACGTCGGTGGGGTGGGTGTGACCGATGAAGCGGGCGGTCGCTCGTGAGTCCGGCGACACCGCGTGGACGGCGGCGTGGACGACCGTCTCGATGGAGCCGCGGCGTGGTCCACCGCCGTCGCTGCGCTCGGTCCCCGCAGCGACGAGGACGGCGGTGAGGTCGGCCTGCGTCGCGGCCGGGTCCTCGACGACGGCCATGACCTCGCCGACGTCGACGACGACGAAGTCGTCCGCGGTGACCGACGCCAGCCCGGCGCCGGACGCCTTGACGACGAGCCGGCCGTCCTCGAGCAGCTCGGAGGTGTTGCCCTCGGCGAGGACGGCGAGGTCGCGGTGCGGCTCCCCGAGCAGCCGGGTGAGGGCGACGAGGTCGTCCCCGACGTGCGCAGGGTCCCAGGTGGTCGGCATCATCGGCTCCCGGTGAAGCGGCGGGTGGTGAGCCCGTTGAGCAGGGCGGAGAAGACGAGCACGGCGCCGAGGGCGAGCAGCTGGAACTGGGTGCCGTCGTTGCCCTCGAAGGCGAGCAGGATCCCGGCGTTGAGCCAGGTGATGAGCAAGGTGGCGAGGACGACGCCCGCGACGCGGCCGATGCCGCCGGAGATCGCGACGCCGCCGAGCACGGCGACGGTGATGGCGGGCAGGGCGAGGCCGTTGCCGCTCGTGCCGGCGTCGGGGCGGGCGGAGGCGAACTCGCCGCTGATGTAGACCGCGACGAGACCGGCGACGACGCCGGCGAGGACGTAGGCGAGGAAGCGGGTACGGCGCACGTCGAGACCCGACCACTCGCCGGCGACGTCGTTGGTGCCGATCGCGAAGAGCCGCCGCCCGTACGTCGTCCTCGCGATGAGCAGCCACACGACGACCACCGTCGGGACGAGGAAGGTGAACAGGCCGAGGGGGAAGTCGGGGATGACGCCGCCGATCACCGGCAGCGACACCGACCGGGTGATGGAGTAGAGCTCGGCGAGCTTGGGGTCGGAGACCGGCGAGGCGTTCGTGACGACGAGGGCGATGGACTTCCAGGCGTAGTAGCTGGCCAGCGTCGCGATGAGGGCGGGGAAGCGCAGGTAGGCGACCATGACGCCGTTGACGGCGCCGAGGACGGCGCCGGTCGCGACGCAGAGCAGCACCGAGGGCAGCAGGGCCCAGTGCCACTGGCCGTAGGCGATGCCGAAGACCATGCCGGTCAAGGACACGACCGCGCCGATGGACAGGTCGATGCCGCCGCGGCCGGAGACGATGACGAGCAGCTCGGCGAGCGCGAGCATCGCGAGCGGGACGGCGTCGACGAGGGACCCGGCCAGGTAGTCGGGGTCGTAGGCACCGGTGAGGTAGCCACCGGCGTCGAGGGCGGTCATCCACACGACGACGACGACGATGAGGACGGCGAGCAGGACGATCCGCTCGGTGAGCAGCGCGCGCAGGGCGCGCTGCGCGAGGCTGGGGCCGTGCTCCGCGGGGCGGTCGGCGGGGGATCCGGCGGGCGGCCGCGGGGTGGTGGCGGTCTGGGTCATCGCTGCTCCCTCGCGCGCTGGCGGATGAGGTCGGAGCCGACGGCGATGGCGATCGCGACGCCGACGAAGAAGTCGCTCAGCTGGCTGGGCCAGCCCAGCTGGGTGGTGCCCGACGCGACGATCTGCACGAGCAGCGCGCCGAGGACGGTGCCGAGGACGGAGCCGCGGCCGCCGGTGATCGACGTGCCGCCGATGACGACGGCGGCGATGACGGCGAGCTCGCGGCCGGAGCCGACCGACTGGTCCAGGGTCGAGGTGCCGGACGCGACGGTGAAGACCGCGGCGACGCCGACGAGCAGGCCGGTGACGGCGTAGGTCATGAGGACCAGGCGCTGCACGCGGATCCCGGCCAGGCGGGCGGCGACCGGGTCGCCGCCGATCGCGTAGAGGTGCCGGCCGGGTCGGCTGTGCCGCAGCCAGAACCACGCCGCCGCGGCGACGAGCAGGGTGAGGACGAAGCTGTGCGGGACACCGAGGGTGCGGCCGGTCTCCCCGCGGCCGAAGAACTCCAACGTGCCCGGGATGCCGTTGACCGTCTGGTTGTCGAAGATCTGGCGTCCCAGGAACTGGAAGATGTTCGCCGTCCCGAAGGTGATGATGATGGCCTGGACCCGCCCGTAGGCGATGAGCAGGCCGTTGACGAGGCCGAGGACGAGCCCGAGCGCGGCGGCGACGAGCACGGCGACGACGAGGCTCACCCCCTGGTCGACGAGCAGCTTGGCCGTCGTCACGGCGGTCACCATGAGGGCGCCGCCGACGGAGACGTCGATGCCGGCCGTGATGATGATCATCGTCATGCCGACGCCCATGAGGGCGATGGGGGCGACCGAGCTGAGCAGCGGCTGCCACGAGCTGGCCGACCCGAAGGCGGGGGTCGTGAACGACAGCACGACCCACAGCACGAGGATGATCGCGACGAGCACGCCCTCCTGCCCCGTGACGGGGGAGGGGAGGATGCGCTTGGTCACGGCGCGGGTGGGCGGCGCCTCGGGCGCGGTGCTGGGGTCGGTGGTGGGGGCGGCGGTCATGCCGGGACCTCCTCGTCGGCGCCCGCCGCGGCGGCGAGCACGTCGGCCTGGGTGGCGCCGGGACCGAACTCGCGGGTCGTCGTCCCGGCGCGGACGATGAGCAGGCGGTCGGACAGGCGCAGGGCCTCGCTGAGGTCCGAGGTCGCGACGAGCACCGCGGTCCCCTCGTCGGCGAGCTGGGTGATGATCCGGTGGATCTCCTCCTTGGCGCCCACGTCGACGCCCTGGGTGGGCTCGGCGAGGACGAGCACCTGCGGGCGCTCGACGAGCTGGCGCGCGAGGACGACCTTCTGGGCGTTGCCGCCGGACATGGCGGAGATGGGCTGGGCCTCGCTGGGGGTCTTGATGGCGAGCCGCCCGATCATGTCGCGGGCCACCTGCTTCTCCCGCCCACGGTCGACCCAGACCCGGGCCCGCGACAGCAGCGGCAGGTGCGAGACCGAGATGTTGAAGGAGATGGGCTGGAAGGAGAACATCCCCTGCGCCTTGCGGTTGGCCGGCAGCAGCGCGATGCCGAGCCGCTGCGCCGCCCGGGGGTGCCGGGGCCGGACCTCCGTCCCGTCGAGCACCATGCGGCCGCCGGTGGGGTGGCGCATGCCGTAGACGGTCTCGGCGATCTCCGCGACGCCCGAGCCGACGAGGCCGTAGAGGCCGACGATCTCGCCGGGACGCACCTGGACGTCGACGTCGTGGAAGTGGCCCTCGGCCGTGAGCGACTCGAGGACGAGCCGCGCCTCGCCCGTCGCGGGCGGTCGGACGGCGTGCTCGTCGTCGAGGGTGTCGCCGACCATGAGCTCGACGACCTTGCGGACATTGAGCTCGCCGATCGGCCACGTGCCGACGGTCTCGCCGTCGCGCATGACCGTGACCTCGTCGCAGATGCGGAACAGCTCGTCGAGGCGGTGCGAGATGTAGATGACGCTGACGCCGGACTCGCGCAGCCGCCGGACGACCCCGAAGAGGACCTCGATCTCGGAGTCGGTGAGGATCGCCGACGGCTCGTCGAGGATGAGGACCTTGGCGTTGCCGGCCAGGGCCTTGGCGATCGAGACCTGCTGCTGCTCGGCGATCGACAGGTCGCCGACGGCGCGGGTGGCGTAGCGCTCGGGCAGGCCGAGCAGGTCGAGCAGCTCGAGGACCTTGGCGTGCTGGGCGGCCCAGTCGACCCGGCCGCCGCGCACGACCTCGCGGCCGACGAAGATGTTCTCGGAGACGGTGAGCTCGGCGAAGAGCTGCGGCTCCTGGTAGACGGTCTGGATCCCGTGGGCCAGCGCGTCCTGGGTGGTGCGGAACTGGACCGGCGCACCCTCGAAGGTCATCGTGCCGGTGTCGGCCGACTCGGCCCCCGAGACGATCTTGATGAGGGTCGACTTGCCGGCGCCGTTCTCCCCGACGACCGCGTGCACGGTGCCGGGGGCGACGGTGAGGTCGGCGTGGCGGATGGCGCGCACGCCGCCGTACCGCTTGGACACGTCCTTGAGCTCGAGACGGGCGTCCACCACGCCGACCTCCTTCCTTCCCCGGCCCGTGAGGGCCTGGCGATCAGTAGTTGAACTGGCCGACGTTGTCCTTGGTGATGGTCAGCGGCGGGCCGAGCAGGAGGGTCTTGGTCGAGGAGTCCCAGGTGACGGCGGACAGGTCGGAGGAGACGTTGTTGGTCGCCGAGAACTCCTTGCCCTGCGCGGCCTGCAGCCCGGCCCAGCCGGTGAGGTAGCCGAGGTTCTGGACGTTCCACAGCACCGAGGCGGACGAGGAACCGTCCTGCAGGTAGGGCGCCATCGACTTCGGCGTGCCGAGGCCGACGGTGAAGACCTTGCCGATCTTCCCCGCGTCCTTGACGGCCTGGGCGACGCCCGGCGCGGACGAGGTGCACTCGCCGACGAGGCCGGTGAGGTCGGGGTGGGCGTTCATGAGGTCGGTGGCCATCTGGGTGGCCTTGTTCTGGTCCTCGCCCGCGTAGACGATGTCGACGATCGACAGGTTCGGGTACTTCTCCGCGGTGACCTTCTTCTGGACGGCGATCCAGCTGTTGAGGTTCTCGGCCGTCTCACCGCAGGAGACGATGGCGTACTTGCCCTTGTCGCCCATGACCTTGGCCAGGTCGTCGACGAGCGCGGTGCCGATGCCCTCGGCGGTGGCCTGCGAGACGAAGGCCTGACGCACGGAGTTCGGCGCGTCGGTGTCGGAGGTGAGGACCTTGATCCCGGCCGCCTGGGCCTGCTGCAGCACCGGCGCCATCGAGTCGGGGTCGTTCGGCGCGACGATGAGGGTGTTGACCTTCTGCTGGATGTAGGAGCGCACGATCTGGGCCTGCGCGGCGGCGTCGGCGGTCGTCGGGCCCTGGTAGAGCCAGGTGAAGCCGAGCGCCTTCGCGGCCTCCTGGCCCCCGGTGTTCATCGCCTCGAAGTAGGGGATGCCCTGCAGCTTCGGCACGAAGGCGACCTTGATGCCGCTCGCGCCGCCGGACCCGCCGGCGGCGGCGGTGCTGCCGGAGCCACCACCGGAGCCGCTGCTGGCGGTGGTGTCGTTCTTCTTGGTGCACCCGCTGAGGACCAGGGCGCCGGCGACGACGACGAGGGCCGCCGTCCGCGCGGTGGTGGTGAACTTCATCGACGACATCGGCGAATCTCCTTGGTGGGCCGGCGTACGTGCCGGAGTGATGGGGCGGTGCGTGCTGCGGTGGTGCGTGCTGCGGTGCTGCGGTGGTGCGGTGGTGCGGTGGTGCGGTGGTGCCGGTCAGTCGCCGGCGGCGACGCCCAGCCCCTGCCGCTCGCGGTCGCGGGCGACGAGGCGGGTGAAGTGCTCGTAGGCGGCGTCCCAGCCCTCGCCGCCCCGGGGGGCGTACGGCGTCACGGGCTCGGTCGCCGCGACGACCCGCCGGATGTCGTGCAGATCGCCGAGCTCGCCGAGCGCGGCGAGCTGGGTGGCGGCGTTGCCGAGGGCGGTCGCCTCGACGGGGCCGCAGAAGACCGGGACCCCGCAGGCGTCGGCGGTCAGCTGCGAGAGCAGGGTGTTGTTCGAGCCGCCACCGACGACGTTGACGCTGGGGACGCGGCTCCCGGTGACGACGGCGAGGTCCTCGACGACGTGCCGGTAGGCGAGGGCGAGGGAGTCGAGGGCGACGCGGGTCGTCTCGGCGATCCCCTGCGGCGCGGGGGTGCCGGTCCGCTCGCAGTACTCGGCGATGCGCTCCGGGGTGCGGCGGCCGTCGAGGAACTCGGGGGCGTCGGGGTTCACGATGCCGCGCAGGCCGGGGACGCCGGCGGCCAGCTCGACGAGCTCGGGGTAGGACAGCTCGGTGCCCTGGCGCTGCCACCAGCGGCGGCAGGACTGCAGCACCCACAGTCCGGTGACGTTGCGCAGCAGCCGGACGGTGCCGGCGTACCCGCCCTCGTTGGTCATGTTGGCCGCGCGGGTGGCCGCGGAGACGACGGGGGCGTCGACCTCGACCCCGACGAGCGACCAGGTGCCGCTGGAGATGTAGAGGCTGCCCGGGTCGTGCAGCGGCGTGCCGACGACGGCGCTGGCGGTGTCGTGGCCCGGCGGGACGAGGACGCGGGCCCCCGCCAGCCGGCCGGTCGCGAGGTCGGGCAGGAGGGCACCGACGTCCGTGCCCGGGGCGACGACCTCGGGGAGCAGGTGCGTCGGCACGCCCAGCTCGTCGAGGAGGTCGGTCGTCCAGCGGCTGCTGCCGGTCTCGTAGAACCCGGTGGTCGACGCGGCGGTGTGCTCGGTGACCCGCGAGCCCGACAGCAGGTGGTGCACGACGTCCGGCATCATCAGCAGCGTCGCCGCGCGCTCGAGCCGCTGCGGGTGCTCCCTGGCGTCGGAGACGAGAGCGAAGATCGTGTTGATGTCGATGACCTGCACCCCGGTGGCGGAGTAGATCCGGTCGGCGCCGACCTCCGCGAGCACCTCGGCGCGGGCCCGCGGCTGGCGGTCGTCGCGGTAGCAGGTGGGCTGGTCGACGAGCTCGCCGTCGGCGTCGAGCAGGCCGTAGTCGACGCCCCAGGCGTCCACGCCGACCGAGGCGACGTCGTGCTCGCCGCCGGCGAGCCGGGCCAGGCCCTGACGGATCCCGCCCCACAGCCCGTCGAGGTCCCAGCGGACGATGCCGTCGACCTCGTGCGGCTGGTGGGTGAAGCGGTGCGCGACCTGCAGGTCGAGCCGCTCGCCGTCGAAGGCGACCGACGCGACGCGTCCGCTCTCGGCGCCGAGGTCGACGGCGGCGACGTGGGTCCGGGCGCTCACCCGCGCCACCGGGCCGGGCGGGCGGGCTCCTCGGCCTGCGGGGTCACCAGGTCCCAGGCGACGCCGGCGCGGGTCCACTCGCGGTGGACCTCCTTCGGCACGCCGTCGTCGGAGATGAGCCGGGTGACGCGGTCGATCGTCGCGAACGAGTGGGTCCCGAAGCGCTCGATCTTGCTGCTGTCGAAGAGGGCGTAGACCTGTCGGCACGTTTGCGCCAGAGCGGCTTTCGCGTGCGCCTCCTCGGGGGTGAGGTCGAGCAGGCCGCGCTCCAGGCTGAGCCCGACGAGACCGAAGAAGCCCTTGTCGACCCGGCCGCGTCCGGTGAGGACGTCGCTGAGGAAGCCGACCATCGACTCGCTCGCCCGGCGCAGGACGCCGCCCGGCATGATGACGGCGGCCTCGGACTGCTGGAGCAGCAGGCTCGAGGTGCGCAGGCCGTTGGTGATGACGGTGAGCGGCTGCACCCGCAGGAGCTCCTCGGCGAGGTAGTAGCAGGTCGTCGAGGAGTCCACGGCGATGACGTCACCGGGGCGCACGAGCGCGGCGGCCTGGCGGGCGACGGCGCGCTTGGCGTCGGCGGCGATCCGGTGGCGGACGTCGAAGGCACCCTCGTCGACGCGGGGGGCGACGAGCGCCCCGCCCCGGATGCGGCGCAGCATGCCCCGGCGCTCGAGACCCTCGAGGTCCTTGCGCACGGTGACCGTCGAGACCCCGAAGCGGTGCGAGAGGTCGCTGACCTCGACCCGGCCGTTCGCGTCGAGCTCGCTGAGGATCGCCTGCTCGCGGTCGAACTCGCTGAGCGACGCCACGGGACCTCCTCGTCGTGCGGCCGGCCTCCCTCGGTGGAGGCGTTGGATCGGGACTGTAGAGACCCCGTAAGTGCAGAGGCAATGAGCACAAGAGAAGTGAAAGTCCGCGACTTTCGCTCGGAGGTCCGGTCCGTGGGCGCCCGCGGCGCTCGTTCTCCTGTCGGCAGATCTGCCGCGGGCGAAGAACGGCTCTGCCGCAACGGGATCGGGGTGACAGTGGCAGGACGCCGTACGACGACGCGTCGTACGGGCCCCGCCTTCGAGGAGAGACCGTGACCGACACCGACCCCGACACCGCACCGACCCGTTTCGACGACCACCTGGCCTCGATGCTGCTCGGCCAGCGGATGATCCTGCTCGGCAGCCAGGTCGACGAGGTGTCGGCCAACCGGGTCTGCTCGCAGCTGCTCGTGCTGTCGGCCGAGGACCCGCGCACCGACATCCAGCTCGTCATCAACAGCCCCGGCGGCTCGGTGACCGCCGGCATGGCCATCTACGACACGATGCAGCTCGTCCCCAACGACGTCTCGACCCTCGCGATGGGGTTCGCCGCGAGCATGGGGCAGTTCCTGCTCTGCGTCGGCGCGAAGGGCAAGCGCTACGCGCTGCCGAACGCCCGGGTGATGATGCACCAGCCGTCGGCCGGCATCGGCGGCAGCGCCGCCGACATCGCCATCCAGGCCGAGAACCTGCAGTTCACCAAGCGGCGGATGGAGGAGCTCATCGCCGAGCACACCGGGCAGACGCCGGAGACGATCCGCCGCGACGGTGACCGCGACCGGTGGTTCACCGCCCAGGAGGCCCTCGACTACGGCATGGTCGACCGGGTCGTCGAGTCCCTCGCCGACGTGCGCCCGGCGATGATGCAGCGACGGGCGGGGCTGTGATGGCGTCGTACACGATCCCGACCGTCGCCCTGCGCACCCCGCAGGGCGAGCGGGCGTACGACGTCTTCTCGAGACTGCTCGCCGAGCGGATCGTCTTCCTCGGCACCCCGATCGACGACGACGTGGCCAACACCGTCATCGCGCAGCTCTTCCACCTCGAGGCGGAGTCGACCGACCGGGAGATCTCGCTCTACCTCAACAGCCCCGGCGGGTCGCCGACCGCGCTCATGGCGATCTACGACACGCTGCAGTTCGTCGCCGCGCCGGTCTCCACGTGGTGCGTCGGGCAGGCCGCGTCCACGGCGGCCGTGCTGCTCGCGGCGGGGAACCCGGGGCGCCGGTTCGTCCTCGAGCACGCGCGGGTGCTGCTCGGGCAGCCGGCGTCGGGCGGCACCCAGGGCACGGTCTCCGACCTCACCCTCCAGGCGGCCGAGATGCAGCGGATCCGCGGCCAGGTCGAGGAGGTCCTCGCCCGGCACGTGCCGCACGACGTGGACCGGCTGCGCGCCGACATGGACCGCGACCGGGTCTTCACCGCGCAGGAGGCGGTCGACTACGGCCTGGCCGACCTCGTCGTGACGCGGCGGTGAGTCCGCTCACCCCGGCGGCTGCCGCCGGGGTGGGCCGGTGGGACGATCGGGGGGTCACGCCCCCCAGCGACCCGAGGTAGGCCGATGTCGTCCCGCACCCAGACCCCGCTCGAGCTCTTCGGCGCCGACGCCCTCGTCGGCGAGGAGGAGCGCGACCTGCAGGCCGCGGTCCGCGCGTTCGTCGACGACCGGATCCGGCCCGAGATCGGCCGGTGGTGGGAGGACGGGCAGCTGCCCGCGCGCGACCTGGCCAAGGAGCTGGGCTCGCTCGGCGTCCTCGGGATGCATCTGGAGGGGTACGGCTGCGCCGGGACGTCGGCGACGGCGTACGGGCTGGCCTGTCTCGAGCTCGAGGCGGGCGACTCGGGGCTGCGGTCGCTCGTCTCCGTCCAGGGGTCGCTGGCGATGTTCGCGATCCACCGGTTCGGCTCGGACGAGCAGAAGGAGGAGTGGCTGCCGCGGATGGCCGCGGGGGAGGCGATCGGCTGCTTCGGGCTCACCGAGGCCGACCACGGCTCCAACCCCGCGGGGATGCGGACGCGGGCCAAGCGCGACGGCGACGACTGGGTCCTCGACGGCTCGAAGATGTGGATCACCAACGGCCCCATCGCCGACGTCGCCGTCGTGTGGGCGCAGACCGACGAGAAGATCCGCGGCTTCGTCGTGCCGACCGACACCCCCGGCTTCACCGCCAACGAGGTGCACCACAAGGCGTCGCTGCGCGCGTCGGTGACCGGCGAGCTCGTCCTGGAGTCGGTGCGGCTGCCGTCGTCCGCCGTGCTGCCGGAGGTCGCGGGGCTGCGCGGGCCGCTGTCGTGCCTCGACGAGGCGCGCTTCGGGATCGTCTTCGGCGCGCTCGGGGCGGCGCGCGACAGCCTCGACACGGCGCTGGCCTACGCCGCCGACCGCATCGTCTTCGACCGGCCGCTGAGCAGCTTCCAGCTGACGCAGGCCAAGCTCGCCGACATGACCCTCGAGCTCGGCAAGGGGCTGCTGCTCGCACTGCACCTCGGCCGGCTCAAGGACGAGGGCGAGCTGCGCGCCGAGCAGGTCAGCCTGGGCAAGCTCAACAGCGTCCGCGAGGCCATCGCCATCGCGCGCGAGTGCCGCACGATCCTCGGCGGCAACGGGATCTCGCTGGAGTACAGCCCGATCCGGCACGCGGCCAACCTCGAGTCGGTGCTCACCTACGAGGGCACGTCCGAGGTGCACCAGCTGAGCATCGGTCGCGCGCTGACGGGCCACTCCGCCTTCGCGTGACCCCTTGCGTCCGCAGCTGTGGGGCACCGGTGCCCCACGGTTGCGGACGCTACGGCTTCGGTACGGCGCCGCTCAGGCGGCGAGGGCGACGACCGTCCCCGACGTGCCGGCCGGGTGGTCGACGACGGCGTACGGCGTTGCCGGGGCCAGCGCGGTGAGCACCACCGGGCGCTCGGCCGCGGCGAGCAGCTCGCCGTGGACGAGGACGAGGACGTCGGCGAACCGCAGGCCGAGGGCGGCCGCCGCGGCGGCCAGCACCTCGGACGACGCCTCCTTCAGGCCCCGCTCGACCTCGGAGAGGTAGGGGACCGAGATCCGCGCCGCGTCCGCGACCTCCCTGAGCGTGCGGCCCTGACGCTGCCGCTCCCGGCGCAGGACGTCACCGACGAGGTGGCGCCACAGGGGCTCGCGGGGGACGCGTCGCGCGGTGAGCAGGCTCATGGCTCCACGGTACGAGCGGGGCGGGGACGGCACGGCGTACGGCGTTCTGCTGTCGGCGAAGCGACGTGGCCGTCCTCAGGCGACGTCGCGGATGTCGCCGAGCCAGGGCTCGAGCCCGTCCTCGACGACGGCCCAGGGGCGGGCGCGGCCGGTCTCGTCCTCGGGGCGGACGAGGAGGTCCTCGAACGCCTCGACGAGGCTGGTGGGGACGCGGCCGAGCCCCGTGAGCAGCAGGCGGGTGCGCGGAGGGCGCACCCCCCAGCGCTGCAGGTGACCGATGCTCAGCTGACCGCCGGCGCCGCTCCACTCGTGGGCGTCGCCGGGGCGCGTCGGCACCCAGAAGCAGCCGCGCGAGCGGTGCCGGCCACCACCGAGGCGGGCGACGTCCTCGGCGAGCCGGTCGGGGTGGAACGGCCGGGTCGTCGACAGGTCGATGCGCCAGGCCAGGCTGCCGCGTCGCAGCGGGGGGACGGGGGCGTCGACGACGGGTGAGCGCCAGGCGGCCGCCTCGCGCGGGGAGTGCCGGCGGGCGGCGAGGGCCGGTCCGTCGAGCTGGTCGACGCCGGCGAGGACGAGGGTGTCCGGGCGGGCGAGGGCGGCGACGAGGTCGCGGGCGGCGGCCCGGTGCCGGCCGTGCAGGACGACGAGGTCGGCGAGCTCGACCTGCGCACAGGCGACCTCGCCGAGGCCGCGGCGGTCGTCCGGACCGGTGTGCCAGCCGTGTTCCGCGAGCAGGTCGCTCCCGAGCAGGACGTCCTCGGCGTCGTCGGCGGCAAGGGTGGCGACGACGCCGGCCACCCGGACCCACCGGGCCAGGCCCGCGTCGCGGCCGAGCACCGCGCACAGGTGGTCCGCGCCGAAGCCGGCGGGCAGCGCCGACACGACGGTGTCCCAGCGCGGGTCACGGGCGAGCCGACCGATCGTCGGCAGGACGTCCTCGCGCAGCGCGCAGGTGACGCAGGCGTGCTCGAGGTGCGTGACCTGTCGCTCGATCACGCCGGTGGCGTCGCTGACGACGCGGGTGAGCAGCTGCTCCTCGGGGTCGATGCGGTGCCGCACCGTGACGGCCCGGGGCAGGTCCCAGGCCAAGGCCACCAGGGTGGCGTCGATGGCGGTGGGATCGACTCCCGTGACGACGACCAGTCCGGTCCGCATGCGCTCCTCCTCAGGACGAATGGCAGGATGATAACCATTCTCATGAGGCGCGGTGCAAGCGTAGCCGCGCAGCGGGCGCCGTACGGCGGCGGTCAGGCGCCCTTCGCGCGCTGCCTCTCCACCTGCTCGGCCAGCTTGTCGACCTTCTCGACATAGGCCTTGGGGTCGGCCTTGCGCTCGAGCCCGCCGGCGGACATCCAGCGGACCTTGCCCAGGACGGGACGTTCGGTCCAGCCGCGGTCCTGGTTGCCGAAGAGCCAGGAGATGTTCGACCAGCTGTTGGGGTCGCGGCCGTCGAGGAGGTACTTGTTGTTGAGGGTGATCGCCGTCTTGTACGCGGTCTCGGGGGTCGTGGACCACTCGATGATCTTCTTGCCCCAGTACATCCGCATGTAGTTGTGCAGGTAGCCGGTGACGACCATCTCCTTCATCGCCGCGTTCCAGTACTCGTCGTGCGTCTCGCCCTTCTCGAGCTGGCCGGCGGTGTACTGGTGCTCGCGGTTGTCGTCGCGGTGCTCGTCGAGGGTCGTGCGGGCCCACTCGGGAAGCGCGGAGTACTTGTCGTAGTCCTTCTCGTAGAAGACGTAGTTCATCGGCAGCTCGCGCCGGACGATGAGCTCCTCCAGCAGGTCGTCGGCGTTCTTGCCGTGCCGGTCGCCGACCTCGAGCGCGATGGCGACGGGGGAGATGTGGCCGTAGTGCAGGTACTTGCTCATGTGCGACACGTCGTCGGTCTGCGGCTGGTTGCGGTGGTCGCTGTAGCTGGAGAAGCTGTTACTCAGGAAGGCTTTGAGCTGCTTGCGGGCGGCGGTGTTGCCGCCCTCCCACAGCCGCACCGGCGGCGCCGAGTCGTCGACCTTGAGCTTCTTCAGGTAGGCCTCGGGGTCGGACACGTCCTCGCTCTTGACCCGCGGGGCGGTCGTGTCCTTCAGGGTCGTCGTCGGCAGGGGGACGAGGAAGCGCGTCAGGTGCTTGGTGATCTTCGGCCGCAGGGTGCGCGCGGCGGACTCGCGCTTGTCCGAGGCGGTCTCGACGGGCACGACGACGTCGGTCTCGACCTGGACGACGGGGACGTCGAGCGCGCCCACGACCTTGTCGTACCACTGCTTCTGGTGGCGCAGGTAGCCGCGGTCGAGGACGACGAGGGCGGCCTTCCTCCCCAGCTCGATGGCGACGTCGTACGGCGCCCCGCGCTGGACGACGAAGGGGATCTTGCGCTTCTCGAGGGCCTTGGCGACGTCGGCGAGGCCCTGGAGGAGGAAGAGGTAGTGGCGCGCGTTGGCCTCGGGGTAGTCGTCCATGAGGCCGAAGCAGACGAGCAGCGGCTTCTCCAGGTCGTTGGCGCGGTGCACCGCGTACTCCAGGGCGTGGTTGAGGTCGGCGCGGACCGACGACTGCATCCAGTAGAGGACGTAGCGGCCGCCTCCGTCGGGATCGCCGTCCTGGAGGGTGCGCACCCGCTCGGCCTGGATGCCCGTGTAGGGGTCCTTCTGCGGCTCGCCGTCCGTCGCGGTGCCGGTCGTCCCGCTCGACTTCTTCTGCGCCATGGCCGGGGTGTACCCGAGCACCCGGGGGAGCACACGGAACCCCTTGTCGGCGGAGCGGCGGTGTGGGACAGTCGTCCCACTCACGACTGGGACGGGTGTCCCACTGCGAGCCCGACCCACGCCGACCACCGGAGGTCCCGTGCCCCGCGTCCCCGCGACCGAGCGCCGTCCGTTGCTCGCCGCCGCCGCGCTGCGGGTGCTCGCCCGCGACGGGCTGGCGGCCGTGACCACCCGGGCGGTCGTCGCCGAGGCGGGGATGAAGCTCGCGAGCTTCCACTACGTCTACGACTCGCGCACCGAGCTGCTGCGCGACCTCGTCGCGGGCGTCGTCGAGGGGGAGCGCGAGGGGGCCCTCGCCGGGCTGGCCGACGTCGACCTCGCCGGCCTCGCGGAGCGGCCCGACGCAGCCGCGGTCGAGGAGGTCCTCCTCGGCTGCCTGCGCGGCTACCTCGCCCTCGTCGTCGCCGACCCGGGCCGCGAGCAGGGGATGTTCGAGCTGACCCAGCACGCGCTGCGCGAGCCGACCCTCGACGGCCTGGCGGGCGAGCAGTACGCGCACTACCACGCGCTCGTCGCCGAGCTCCTCGACGAGCTGGGGGCACGGCTCGGGGTCACCTGGGACGCTGACCTGGCCGACCTCGCGCGTCTGGTCGTGGCGCTCACCGACGGGTTGACCCTTGCGTGGCTGGCCGACCGCGACGCGGAGGCGACCGAGCGGACCGCACGGCTGGCGGCGCGCGCGGTGGCCGGGCACGCGGTCCTCGCGCAGGCCGGGGCGGCGGTGGTCCCGTGAGCACCGCGGACGCGACCGCTGCGCCTGTGGCGGGGTGGACCAGCGCCCTCGCCGAGCCGACCCGCCGGGTCACCGCGCGCTGGCTGACTGCCTTCTCGACGGTGTGGCTGGGGATCTGGATGGCCCAGCTGACGCCGATCCAGCTGCTCCTGCCGCTGCAGGTCGACAGCCTGCGCCACGACACGGACTGGGTGCGCAGCGTCGTCGCCTACGGCGTCGTGTCCGGCGCCGCCGGGGTCTGCACGCTGCTGGCCTACCCGCTCGCGGGGGCCGCCTCGGACCGGACCACGTCGCGGTGGGGGCGGCGCCGTCCGTGGATCGCCACCGGCACCGCGGTCTTCGCGGTCGGACTCGGTGTCCTGGGAATGCAGCGGACGATGCTCGGCATCGGGGTGTGGTGGTGCGTGACGATCATCGGGTTCTGCATCACGACGGCGACGCTGACGGCGGTCATCTCCGACCAGGTGCCGGTCGACCAGCGGGGTCTCGTGTCGGGACTCGTGTCGGCGCCGCAGGCGATCGGCACGATCCTCGGGCTCGTGCTCGTGACGACGCTCTTCACCGGGCTGGTCGCGGGGTACGTCGTCGTCGCCCTCCTCCTCGTGGCGCTGGCCGTGCCGCTGCTGCTCGTCATGCCGGACGAGGTGCTGCCGCGCGACCAGCGATCGCGGCTGTCGGTAGCGGACGTCGTCCGGTCGCTGTGGATCGACCCGCACGAGCACCCCGACTTCGCGTGGACCCTCACCGGTCGTGTCCTGGTCAACATCAGCAACGCGCTCGGCACGACCCTGTTGCTCTACTTCCTCGAGTTCGGACTGAACCGCACGACCGCGGAGGACGACCTGCTCGTCCTCACCCTCGTCTACATGGTCTTCGTCGTCGGCGCCTCGGTCTGGCTCGGTCGAGTGTCGGACCGGGTGGGGCGGCGCAAGCCCTTCGTCTGGATGTCGTCGGCGATCCAGGGCGTGGCGGCACTGCTGCTCGCCTTCGTGCCGTCGTACGGCGTCGCTCTCGTCGCCGCCGGGCTGCTCGGTCTCGGCTACGGCTGCTTCCTGTCGGTCGACCAGGCCCTCGCGACGCAGGTGCTGCCCGACCCGGCGAGCCGCGGCAAGGACCTCGGGATCATGAACATCGCGGTCGCCCTTCCGCAGGCGGTCGGGCCGCTGCTCGGGGCCGGGCTCGTCGTCCTCTTCGACGGGTTCTCCGGGCTGTTCGTCGTCGCGGCGCTGACCGCGGCGCTCGGTGCGGCGGCCGTCGCGCCGGTGAGGGGAGTGCGATGACGACCATCGAGACGACGTCCGTGCCGCCGCTGGTGCGGCCGTCGGGCCGGCCGTGGGAGGCGCCGGCGCAGTGGTGGCCGGGGCTCACCCGCGCGAACGAGGCGATGGACCCGCCGTACGGCGTCCTGGCCTGGGACGCGTTGTCGCACAACGCCTTCGACCTGCTCGACCGGGCGGCGGGCAAGCCGCTGCGGATCGCGAGCAAGTCGGTGCGGGTGCGCGGCGTGCTCGACGCGGTGCTCGCGCTGCCGGGGTGGGCGGGGATCCTCGCCTACACGCTGCCCGAGGCGCTGTGGCTGGCGGAGGACCACGACGACGTCGTCGTCGGCTACCCGAGCGCCGACCGCGCGGCCATCGCGCGGCTCGTCGCCGACGAGCGGCTCGCGTCGCGGGTGACCCTCATGGTCGACGACGTCGCGCAGCTCGACCTCGTCGACGCCGTCGCGGCGCCGGGCGCGCGGGCGCAGGTACGGGTGTGCCTCGAGCTCGACGCGTCGTACCGCTCGCCGGTGGCCGGCCACGTCGGCGTACGACGCTCCCCGGTCCACGACGTCGGGCAGGCACGGCGGGCGGCGGAGGCGATCGTGCGCCGGCCGGGCTTCCGGCTGGTCGGGATGATGGCCTACGAGGCGCAGGTCGCCGGGCTCACCAACGAGGGTGCGGGGCGTGGCCGGGTCATCCGGGCGCTGCAGCGGGCGTCGGTGGAGGAGCTGACACAGCGGCGCAGCGCGGCGGTGTCGGCGGTGCGCGCGGTGGCGGACCTCGAGTTCGTCAACGGCGGTGGGACGGGGTCGATCGAGTCGACGTCGGCAGACCCGTCGGTGACCGAGATCGCCGCGGGGTCGGGGCTGTTCGGGCCGCACCTGTTCGACCACTACGTGCACTTCACGCCCGCGCCGGCGGCGGCCTTCGCGCTGTCGGTGGTGCGGCGGCCGAAGCCCGACACGGTGACGCTCATGGGGGGCGGCTGGGTCGCCTCGGGGCCGCCGGGGGCCGACCGGCTGCCGCTCGTCGCGTGGCCGGAGGGGCTGTCGATGCTGCCGCGCGAGATGGCGGGTGAGGTGCAGACGCCGTTGCGCGGTCGGGCCGCTCGCACGATGTCGGTCGGGGACCGGGTGTGGCTGCGGCACACCAAGGCGGGGGAGCTGAGCGAGCACCTGGCGTCGTTCGCGGTGGTGCACCGAGGGGAGGTGGTCGGCCAGCTGCCGACCTACCGGGGCGAGGGAAAGGTCTTCCTGTGACGACGACGGTGACGGGCGGCGGGGTCCTGCGGCCGGGGGAGCGGTGGCGCAACTGGGGGCGGGTCGAGTCGGCCGCGCCGGCGCACGTCGCGCGACCGCGGTCGGTCGAGGAGGTCGTGGCGGTGGTGCAGTCGGCGCGCGAGCGGGGGCTGCGGGTGAAGGCCGTCGGTGCGGGGCACAGCTTCACGCCGATCGCGATGACCGACGGGGTGAGCGTGGACGTCTCGGCGCTGTCGGGGGTGCTCGGCGTGGACCGGACGGCGGGGCGGGTGCGGCTCGGCGCGGGGACGCACCTGCACGAGCTGCCGCGGCTGCTCGCGCCGTACGGGCTAGCGCTGGAGAACATGGGCGACATCGACGCCCAGACGATCGCCGGCGCGGTGTCGACGGGCACGCACGGCACGGGGGCGGCCTTCCGGGGGCTGGCGGCGAACGTCGTCGGCGCGGTGCTCGTCACCGGGACCGGTGAGGTGCTGGCCGTGGGGGACACCCCGGGGGGCGAGGCGGACGCAGATCTCCTGCCCGCGGTGGCGCTGTCCCTCGGCGCGCTGGGAGTTGTCGTCGAGGTGACGGTGCAGTGCGTGCCGGCGTTCCTGCTGCGCGCGGTCGAGCGGCCACTGCCGCTGGCCGAGGTGCTGGACGGGTTCGAAGGGTTCATGGCGTCGACCGACCACGTCGAGTTCTACTGGTGGCCGCACACCGACGTCGTCATGACGAAGGCGAACACCCGGCTGCCCGCCGGGACTTGGCACGAGCCACCGTCGCGGGTGCGGACGTGGGTGGAGAAGGAGGTCGTCGAGAACGCCGCGCTCCAGGCGGTGTGCGAGCTCGGGCACCGCGTGTCATCGGTCGTGCCGTCGGTGAACCGGCTCGCCACGCGCCTGTACGGCGAGCGGTCCGTCACCGACGTCTCGCCGCGCGTGTTCACCAGCCCGAGGTGGGTGCGGTTCCGCGAGTGCGAGTACGCGCTGCCGGTCGAGGCGGTGCCCGACGCGGTGCGTGCGTTGCGGCAGCTGGTCGAGGCGTCGGGGTGGGCGATCAGCTTCCCGGTCGAGGTGCGAGTCGCGGCCAGTGATGACGTGTGGCTGTCGACCGCGAGCGGTCGGGCGAGCGGGTACGTCGCCGTCCACCGGTTCTGGAAGGAGGACCACGAGCCGTACTTCCGCGCCGTCGACGCCCTCATGTGCTCCTTCGACGGGCGACCCCATTGGGGCAAGATCCACTACCAGGACGCGACCGAGCTGGCTGGGCGCTACCCGCGGATGGCCGACTTCACGGCTGTGCGGGACCGACTCGACCCCGACCGTGTCTTCGCCAACCGCTACCTCGACCGCGTCCTCGGCCCCTGACACAGGACCTCACGTGTTGCCACTTCCTGCGCACTCACTCAGTTGAGGCCGGGTGTATCAGCCGCTTCCACGCCCGTGTTGTAAGGCAGCCCGCGCGTCTCCGCGAAGTCGTCGAGCTGGGTGAACGTGGCCTTTACAACCTCGGCTCCCAAAGGCCAGGTAGCGAGGCATTCGTCGCACAGCTGGAACAGCTCGCCGGTCTCGACGAGGCGTGCAGTCCGGACGTAGTCCTGCCCGCACCGGGGGCACTCTGGAAGCGTTGACACGTCCTGGTCTCCTCATCAACAGGGGAATGCGGTGACGACTCGGTTGACGGAGCCAATGGTGCGCACCACGATGCGAACCTTGGTCTCGCCACTCACGCCTACAGCGCGATGCAGGTCTATAACGTAGGCGAGAGGGTCGTTCGCCTCGGGCGCACCCCGCCGGGCCCAAGCCTCGTCCAGGGTGGAGAACAGTTCCTCCGCGGGCACATTGAAGACGCTGTGTGTCCGCTTGGTTGCGTCGGGAAAGAGGTGCAGCAGCACGTGAGGGACTCGGTGCTGCCCCCCGATGAGCTCCAGAGTGAGTCCCCCGCGGGTGGTGAAGACGCCAGGACTCACTTCGGTCAAGCCCAAGGAGGGGGCGAGTTGTGACAGGTCGCGTCCGGTCAGCGCGAGCACGTCGGCTTTGTCAGTGAGCCTGAAGACCCTGGACCCAGCCGCGATCTCGTGGCCGACCTTGCCCATGCCGAACGGCGCGAACCCCATCGCCGCGTACCCGGCGTCCTCGCGGTCGCCCTCGAGCGCGTACCACCCGACGTTGACCGCCGTCGCCGCCATGCCGACCCACCCCGGCACGAAGCCGACGACGTCGAGCGACGTGTGGCCGGCGTCCTCGGCGCCGGGCCTGCGGATGGTGCCCTGCCAGAACGTCCGGGCTCGAGGTGCGTCGGCTATCGCCGCCTGGATCTGGTCGGCGGCCGCATCGCCCGCCGCCAGAGCCTGCGCGCGGGCATCGGCCAGCAACGAGATGGCCCGGCGGCGCAGCGAGTCGGCGTCGTACGCCAGCTGCGCGTCCTCCCCGTGGGCAGCGGCGAGCAGGACGGCGGTCCGGTGCCCGACCTGGGCGCGGTCGGGGACTGAGGCCGCGACCTTGCCGGATCCCGACACCGGCGTCGTCCCCCCGGTCGACGGGACGGCCACGGCGGCCACGAGGAGGTCGACGAGCGCGAGGTAGCGCCGGTACGCGGCCACTGCCTCCCCCGCCAGGGCCCGCGCCGGAGCCAACGCGGCGGCGTACCGACGCAGCGCCTCACCCGCGGTGGTGAACGCACCGGACGCGGCGACCCAGCGGCTCGACTCCTGCCCGAGCCGGTCGTGGGCGGCGGCGGACGCGACGCCGTACCACCCCGTGACCTCGACCCGCGACAGAGCGGTGGCGCTGTCGTCCAGCCCGTCCCCGAGCGACGCCATCGCCTCGGCGAGGCCGAGGATGCCGGTCACGGAACCGGCGACGAGCTCGTCGACGGACGCTCCCGACGCCAGCGCCGGCTCCTCCGTCCCGTCCACGAAACCAGCCTAGGGAGAACGGGATCGACGCCTCGGAAGTTCTCCACAGGCTCACCAGAGGACGCGAGCAGCCCGCTCCCGGTGGGCGATCGAGAGCCGCTCCGCGAGCTGGTCCACCGCTACCTCGCGCCGGCTCCCGTCGACACCGTCGGTGACCTGCACGACGCCCGCAGCGGCCTCCGACGCTCCGACGACGCCCACCACTGCGGCGCGCCGACGCCGAGCCTCGCGGATGCGCGCCCCGAGGCTGCCGTCACGTCGTACGGCGACCCGCAGGCCGCGGCGCCGGAGCGCCGCAGCGGCGTCGTCCACCGCCGCGTCCTGCGCCTCGGCGACCGGCAGCAGCATCACCTGGGTCGGCGCGAGCCACAGTGGGAGCCGGCCCTGGTAGCGCTCGAGCAGCGCGGCGGTGACGCGTTCCATCGACCCGACGGTGCCGCGGTGGATCATCACCGGGCGGGCGCGCGAGCCGTCGGCGGCCTGGTAGCCCAGGTCGAAGCGCTCGGGCAGGTTGCCGTCGAGCTGGACGGTGGCAATGGTCTCCTCGTGGTCTCGGCCGTCGCGGACCTGCAGGTCGAGCTTGGGCCCGTAGAACGCGGCCTCACCCGCCGCCTCGACCAGGTCGAGCGGGCGGTCGGCCAGCACCTTCTCGGCGGCCGCGCGCAGCTCGCCCTCGCTCTGCTCCCACTGCTCGCGAGAGCCCAGCCAGGCGTCGGAGTCGTCGCGCAGCGACAGCCGTACGGCGTCGACCGGCAGGCCGAGGATGCGCTGCGCCTCCAGAGCGGACCGCAGCGCGCGGGCCACCTCGTCGCGCACCTGGTCGGGGCGGCAGAAGACGTGGGTGTCGTCGAGGCTGATCTGCCGGACACGGGAGAGGCCGGAGACGACGCCGGATCTCTCGGCGCGGAACATCGGCGCCAGCTCGTTGAGTCGGACGGGCAGGTCGCGGTACGAGCGCTGCTCGCAGGCGTAGACCAGCGCGTGGTGGGGGCAGTTAGCGGGGCGCAGGACGACGTCCTCCTCACCGAGCCGCATGGCGGGGAACATGTCGGCGGAGAACTTGGCCCAGTGGCCGGACCGTTCGAAGAGGGCGCGCTTGCCGAGCACAGGGGTGCGCACGTCCTCGCACCCGTCGGCGTGGGCGAGGTCCTTGGCGAGGCGTTCGAGCTCGTCGCGGATCGCGGCGCCGGCGGGCAGCCAGAGGGGCAGGCCGGAGCCGGCGAGCGGGTCGGTCGCGAAGACGGCGAGGTCGCGGTTGAGCTGCCGGTGGTCGAGGTGGGACATGGTGGGCGGTCCTGTCGCTGGAGGCGGGTGCCCAGGAAGCGACCGGTCTCGTCCGACACGACGAAGGCCCCAGATCGCTCCGGGGCCTGGTGGGTGCGCGGGTCAGGTCATGGCGCGGCGCCGGAGGGGTCCGGCGTCGTCGTGAGCTGCTGGTGGCGCATGCCGGGACCGTAGACCACCACTGCTCGGAGCGTCCAGCGATATGTCAGCCGCCCGCCCCGAGGTAGAGCTGCGCCGTGGCCGCCTCGCCCTCGGCGTAGTCCTGCGCGGTCGACTCGAGCGCGTCGGCCATCGCGGTCGAGTCGCCGACGAGGAGCGACAGCCCGCGGTCCCACCGGCCGCAGAACTCCCACAGCACGTGCGTCAGGCGGGAGTGGCCGAGGTCGATCCCCTGCGCCATCGTCTCGACCTCTCCCGCCTGCGCGAGCTGCGTGACGGCGCGGACGTCACCCGCCGCCTCCCCCAGCTGCTCGACGAGGACCTCGTAGGTGAGGCCGCCTCCGCCGTGGTCCCGCATGCGAACACCCTAGGCAAGCGCGAGCGGGCGAGTGCCCGGTTGTCCACAGCCTCAAGCGAGGACGGTGGCCAGCGCGTCGGCGGCGTCGGAGGGGCGGCGCAGCGGCGCGACCCGGCCACCGCCCGCGGCGGCGATCGCGCGGCACGCGGTGCGGGCCTCGTCGGCGTCGTCGACCGCGAGGACGTGGATGCGCGCCCCCAGCCGTCCGGCGTCGGACGCCACTCCGCTCGCGTCACCGCCAGCGGTCGCGACCCCGTCGCCGAGGACGACGACCTCGCGGCGCGGCGAGCGGGCCCGGGCCGCCTGCCGCAGCCCGACGGTCAGCCCGTGCGCCACGTCGGTGGTGCCGTGCCCGCGCAGGTCGAGCAGGGCGTCGACGACGTCACCCGGGGGAGCGGCGGCGTCGATGGCCCGCAGGACGAGGGCGTCGCGGGCGAAGGCGACGACGGCCAGCTCGTCGCCCGGCCGCAGCCGGCTGGCCAACGCTCCGGCGGCGAGCACCGCCGTCGCGAGCCGGGCCCCGGCGACCGATCCGGACACGTCGACGAGGAGCACGTACGCCGTGCCGCGCCGCCGCCAGTCGCGCACGTGCAGGTCCTCACCCCGCAGGTACGGCGTCGCGTCGAGCCGCCCGAGCGTGGCGTCGAGGTCGAGGTCGCCGCCGTCGGGCTGGGGGAGCGTGGTCAGGCGTGGGCGGCCGTTCGGGGTGGCGGCCCCGGCCGACGGCGGCCGCAGCGCGATGGACCGCGCGAGCCGGCGTGCGGCCGCGCGCAGCCTCACGTCGGTGGCCCGGGCGAGGTCGGCGAGCAGGGCCATCGCCTCGTCGGGGTCCTCCCGCAGCAGGTCGCCGAGCGCGGCCTCTTCGAGGTCGCCGACGTCGCGGGAGACGCGGTCGAGCGACGGGTGGCGCAGGGTCAGCTCGGCGCGGGACGTCGTACGGGCGGCTTGGCGCTGTCGCTCCGCGCCGACCTCGTCGGGGTGCTCGAGGACCCGGGGTGGGCTGGGGGAGAACGGGTTCGGCGCGCCCGAGGCCGTCTCGGGCGTCACGCTTTTCCCGCGTCGTCCCCCTCGTCGCGCGGCGCAGCGGCCGCCCACAGCTCGGTGACGACGTCCTCGACGCTGCGGTCGGCCCCTTCGGCGAGCACGACCCGCCCCGACAGTGCGGCCAGTGCGGCCTCCAGCCCAGGGTCGAACCCTTGCGAATCGGATTCGCCCCGCTCGGCTCCCGTCACGACCCGAGCCGAGCCCGCCGAATCCGATTCGGGTGCGTCACCCAGGAGCTCGAGCTGGCCCGCGACGAGGACGAGGTCGATCGCGCCACGCACGGACGACCCGAGGCGCAGGTCGCGGTGCTCCCGGCTCAGCCGTACCGCCCGTACGGCGCGTCGTACCAGCGCCTTCGGCCCGCCGGTCTCCCCGGCGACGACGGCGACCTCGGCGTCCTCGTGCTGGTAGCCCATCGTCACCCGGCACGACCGGTCGTAGAGGGCGGGGGAGATGCGGCCGGTGCCGACAGCGTCGTACGGATTCATCGCGGCGACGAGGCGGAACGTCGCCGCGGCGTCCACCGCCCCGACGCGCGGCACGTGGGTGCGCCGCTCGGACAGCACCCCGAGCAGGACGTTGAGGGTGTCCTCGGGGACCCGGTTGAGCTCCTCGACGTAGAGCAGAGCCCCGGTCGTCATGGCCCGCAGCAGCGGCCCGGGGACGAAGTTCTCCGGTCGGTAGTCCTCGGTGAGGACCCGCGACGGGTCGTGGTGCCCGACCAGCCGCGCCGGTGTGAGGTCGGCGTTGCCCTCGACGAGGACGAGCGGCACCCCGGCCCCGTCAGCGAGGGCCCGCAGCAGCGTCGTCTTGCCCGTCCCCGGCGGGCCCTCGAGCAGGACGTTGCGTCCCGCGCCGAGGGCCGCCGCCACGACCCGGGCCTCCCGGCCGCGGCCGACCACCCGGGCCGCGGCCGACTGCACCATGGACAGCACCGGCAGCCCGGCCTCGGGAGCCGGGCTGCCGGAGAGTGCGGTCACGTGGGTCAGTAGACGACCACGCCGCGCAGGTTCTTCCCCGCGTGCATGTCCTCGTAGCCCTGCGCGATCTCGTCGAGCGTGTAGGTGCGGGTGACGAGCTCGTCGAGCTTGAGCTTGCCGTCGGTGTAGAGCCGGAGCATCTTGAGGATGTCGGTCTTGGGGTTCGACGCCCCGAAGAGCGAGCCCTGGATCCGCTTCTGGAAGAGGGTGATGTCGGCCAGCGAGACCGGCGCGCCGACCTCGGTCATGTCGCCGAGACCGGTGACGACGACGGTGCCGGCCTTGCGGATCGAGGCCATGGCCTGACCCAGGTGCTCGCCCTTGGTGACGCCGACGGTGACGATCGCCGAGTCCGCGCCCTGGCCGTTGGTGAACGACTTGGCCAGCTCGGTGGCCTCCTCCATCGACTCGACCGCGTGGGTCGCGCCGAGCTCCTGCGCCTTCTCGCGCTTGAACGCGACCGGGTCGACGGCGATGACGTTCGACGCGCCGGCCATCGCCGCGCCCTGGACGGCATTGATGCCGATGCCGCCGATGCCCATGACGATGACGGTGTCGCCGGGGGCGACCTCGGCCGAGTTGACGGCGGAGCCCCAGCCGGTGCCGACGCCGCACCCGACGAGGCAGGCCTTCTCCAGCGGGATGTCGTCGGGGATCTTCACGGCCGAGTCGACGGCGACCGTCGTCACCTGCGAGAACGTCGAGATCCCGCACATCTGGCCGACGGGCTGCCCGTCCATGCTGAGGCGGTAGCTCGTCGGGTCCTCCCAGCGGGAGCCGGCGAGCAGCCCGGCGCCGAGGTCGCACAGGTTCGACATGCCGCGGGCGCACCAGGTGCAGTGCCCGCAGGCGGGCAGGAAGGAGAAGACGACGTGGTCGCCCTCCTTGAACCCGACCGTGTTGGGCCCGACGGCGGAGACGACGCCCGAGCCCTCGTGCCCCCCGCAGAACGGGTAGACGCCGACGGGGATGTCCCCGGTGGCGATGTGGTCGTCGGAGTGGCACAGACCGGAGGCGGTCATGGTCACCTGGAGCTCGTTCTGCCGGGGGTCCTCGACCTCGAGGTCGACGACCTCGTACTTGCCCGGGGCCTGCTTCACCACTGCACCGCGAGTCTTCACGAACTGTCCTCCTGCGTCGTCGTTGACGGGATGGGCTCGACAGTAGGTGCGTCCCGAAGGCGCCGGACCTACCCGAACGGGCAGTCGCCCCACCCGCCCGTACGACGCCCCGCCGCCCACCACCGGGTCGCCGCGCCCGGGTGGACATGACGCGGCCTTTGCCGACCTGGACGGGGCTTGACCGGGAGGTGACGGTTTCCGGTGACGGTGTTCTCCCCGCGTTGGACCGGCCCGTCGCAGGCTTGCGCAGGATCTTCCCGGCCCGGGCCGCCGCAGGGGCGGCCCGCTGACGAAAGGTGCGCTCATGCGCGTCAACCCCCACCCGTTCCGTCGCCGCGCCGCCGCGGCCCTCGCCCTCTCCGGCGCGCTGGCCGCCACTCTCGTCGGCCTCGCACCGACCCAGAGCCAGGCCGCGACGACGGCGACCCCCGTGCGGGTGCTCTTCGACAACGCGCACGCCGAGACCGCCGGCAACGCCGACTGGATCATCTCGACGTCACAGCCGAACCCCTACGCGCAGAACGCGTCCCCGACGAGCGAGACCGACTGGACCGGCGCGCTGTCGTCGTGGGGCGTCGATCTCGCGCAGTACCCGACCGACTACACGCTGGCCACCAACCCCAGCGGTCGCGCGTTCACCTACGGCAGCACGAGCAACGCCCAGGACCTCAGCAAGTACGACGTCCTCGTCATCGACGAGCCGAACACCGCCTTCACGTCGGCGGAGCGCACGGCGCTGATGACCTTCGTCAAGAACGGTGGCGGTCTCTTCCTCATCATCGACCACGACCAGTCCGACCGGAACAACGACGGCGTCGACTCGGTCGACATCGCGAACCAGCTCTTCAGCAGCAACGGCGTGGACGACACCGACCCCTTCGGCGTGACCGCGGCCTACCAGAACATCAGCAGCGAGAACACGTCCAACCTCGGCTCCGGCGCCTCGACCCACCCGGTGGTCAACGGAGCCTGGGGCCAGGCGAGCAAGTCGATCCTGCGCGGCGCGACGACGTTCAACCTCAACAAGTCCGACAACGCCGCGGCGCAGTGCCTGCTCTACCGGGCGGGGGTGTCCAACACCGGCAGCACCGGCTGCTTCATGGCGGTGTCGACCTTCGGCAGCGGCCGCGTGATGCTGTGGGGCGACTCGTCGCCGGTCGACGACGGCACGGGCCAGTCGGGCAACACCCTGTACGACGGCTGGAACGACACCCTCGGCACGAACGCCGAGTGGGCCCTCAACGGCACGGACTGGCTGGGCAAGCTCAGCTGACGCTGCCGCCGATCCCGTACGACGCCGCCTCGGCGCCCCGGTCACCCGGTGGCGCCGAGGTCGTCAGGGGCCACGACGGTGACCTCGTGGTCGTTGGCGAGGTGGACGGGTCGGGTGGGGGAGAGGTCGGCCAGTGCCCTGGCCCAGGCTCGGTCGCCGGCGGTGCGGGGCCCCGCCCCGGGTCGGGCGAAGAGCAGGGCAACCTCGTGGCGGCCGCCGTCGGTGGGGCACGTGCGCGCGATGACCGACTGGAACAGCTCGAGGTCCGACGGGACGGGCTCGAGCGGCAGGTCGGTGATGTTGACCGGGAGGACGATGCGGTCGTCCTTCAGGGCGAGCATCCACAGCTGCGGGCTCGCGAAGCCGAGCGGGCTGAGGAGCAGGGACCAGGTGCGCTGCAGGTCGTGCTGCGAGCGCACCGGCGGCATCTGGTCCATCGGAAGGAGGGTGGTCGGGAAGGTGTCGTGATCCGTCATGCGACCAGCCTGCTCGACTCGGGCCTGCGCCGGATCCGTTCATCCACAGGCCTGTTGGCGGCCCGTCCTCGCAGCGGGGGTTGTGGACGAGATCAGTTCTGGACGAGCCGGTTCTCGGCGGTGTGGACCTCGATGGCGGTCCCGGGGCCCGGCACGGTGACGGTGTCCGGGATGGGCGTCCACGCGCCGCCGTTGACGCGGAAGTCCGCGCCGAACGTCGTGTCCACACGCGAGGTGAAGGTGCCGGCCTTGAGGTACTGGTGCGTGATCGTGCCGGACGGGTAGACGCCGCCCAACTCCTTTGTCGGCCCGAACTCGTCTCCGTCGCCGAACACATAGGTGAAGTGGTCGAGTCGGGGGCGGATGTCGACCTGGTAGCCGAGGAGATTGACCGTGTTGACCTCGTCAGGCTGGTAGCCGGCCGTCGACCAGTTGACCTGGTAGTACGTGGCCAGGCCGACCAGGGTCTTGTTGCCGACGGGCTGGGTCGTGATCTGGGTCTTCGCCCATGGAGTGAGGTGGAACGCGTTGATGATCATGGCGAGGGTGAGCTGCGGCTGCTGCGCGCCGGGTACGGCGTCTGGGTAGCAGGTCTGACCTATGAGCTCCCATGGCCCCGTTGCCGCACCGGTTGTGTCGACCGGCCGCCGATAAACCCGTGACAGAGGCCCAGGCCCGCCGCCACGAGCATTGACGCACGCAGTGATCGCCCAGTTGCAGTTCGTCGCTTCACTCGGAGAATCTGGTCCCTGACCGCAGGGACTGGCGGTGGTGAACTCTGCGGTCGCTGGCCTACCGACGGGGCGGTATGTAGCCGCTTGTTGGCGCAGATCCGGCGGCATCAAGGTCGCCTTCACCCGGCCACCATCTTGTCCGTTACTACCGGTGAAGTCGGCCGTGGCGGGTGTCGCAGATACAACGATCAACACGACGCCGACGGCCGCGGCAAGGGTGAGAGGGCGCTTAAGATTCATTGGACGTCTTCGATCTTCTGAATCTGCCACCCTGACTCTTGCCATGAGATTGTAAATACATTCGAGACAGGCTTCTGTGAATCGGTGGAGACAACTGAACCAGCAGCATCCACGATATTTCTGCGCTCTTGAAGAGCCTGACTAACGACCTCGGTTGAGCTCGGGTCGAAGCGGCCCAAGACAGTCGCCGAGCCAAGTCGAACTGGCGGACCGTCATACTTCTGTCCCTTGGACAAGAGGTCGCGAGCAACCTGCTCCACACTGGCGCAGCTCTTTGAACTTGTCGCGCACAGCGGCGTAATCAGACCAGCCTGAGGTCTGGTCCACGCCTCATTGACGCGGGCGAAGTACAGCGCCACGAATGCCTGTGCGCCTGCTGCAGTTTTTGGGTAAGCCGATTGATTCGTTGTCGAGCTCGGAGACGGAGTATTCACGGTCGAGGTGGGAGGCTGCGACGTGGAGGAGGAGGTCTCCTGATTCGTAAATGTTGGACCCGCGGGAGCTGGTGGCTCTGTGCTGCAGCCAGCAACCACGACAACTGCAACAGTGAGACCCGGTGCCCAGCGCTTGCGCACATCGTCCCCTGTCTCGTCAGGCCGGCGACCTCCCTATCGGCCGGCTCAGCGGCTCAGTATGGCAAGGCACGTCCCGTCGGGCCACGAGTTCTCCACAACCCGTAACGACCCGGGTCTACGGTCGCCGAGTGCCGACACCCGAGCCGCGCCTCCGCCCAGCGTCGACCGACGACCTCGCCGCCCTCACGGACGTCTTCCTCGGCTGCTGGCACGTCAACTACGCCCGGGTCATGCCGGCCGAGCTCGTCTCCGCCATGACCGCCGACCGTGCCACCGCCCTGATGGCCGCTCTGCTCGAGCGCTCAGCAGAAGGACGGGCTCAGGTGCTGGTGGCCGAGGACCCCGCCCGCGACGACACCCCGGACTTGCCTCTCGGCTTCGTCGGCTTCACCCTCGCCACACAAAACCTGGGCGACGTCGCCTCGCTCTACGTCGCCCCGACTGCCCAGGGTCGAGGCGTCGGTCGCCGCCTTCTCGCCGCAGCCGAGGAGGCACTCCGTACGGAAGGAGCAGAACGCAGCCAGCTGTGGGTGTTCGCGGAGAACCTCCCGTCCCGTCAGTTCTACGCCGCCCAGGGGTACGAGCCCGACGGCCGCGCCACCACCCTCCCCGAGTGGGGCCGCCCCCAGCTCGGCCTGGTCAAACACCTGGGGACGACACGGACAACGACCGGAGAGTGACAAGAAAACACATGACCCTGCCGCGCTGAGGTAAGAAGTAACCGGCCAGCCACCACCTCACCGATGCGCGCCAGGAGTCCCCGATGCCCCGTACCTCCCGCAAGCCGGCCCTCGTCACCGGGACCACCGCCGGTCTCGCCGCGGCGCTCCTGCTCACCGCCTGTTCCGGCTCCGGCGGCTCCGCCGGCAGCACGGCCAACGGCGCCGGCACCCTCGTCTTCGGCATCACCGCCGACCCGACCCAGATGGTGCCGTGGACCGCGACCTCCGAGCAGTCGATTCAGGTGCTCTCCCAGATCTACAGCCCGCTGCTCGACACCGACAAGGACAACGCCCCGACCGCCGGCCTCGCCGACCTGCCGAAGGTCTCCGACGACGGGCTGACGTACACCTTCACCCTCAAGAAGGGTGTCACCTTCGCCGACGGCTCGACCCTCGACTCGGCCGACGTCAAGCACACCTTCGACACGATCATGGACAAGGCCTCCAAGGCCAGCTCCCGCTCCTACTTCGCCTCGGTCAAGTCCGTCGCCGCCCCCGACCCGCAGACCGTCGTCGTCACCCTGAGCAAGCCGGACGCCTCCTTCCCCGTCGGCCTCACCGCGGTCACCACCGGCATCGTCCCGTCCGAGAAGACCGCTGACACCCTCGCGACCCAGCCCGACGGCTCCGGCCCCTACCAGTTCGCGAGCCGCGTCCCGAACCAGTCGATCACCCTCACCCGCAACGAGAAGTACTACGCCGGCAAGCCCGGCGCGGCCAAGGTCGAGTTCCGGATCATCCCCGATGACCAGTCGATGGTCTCGGCGCTCAAGACCGGCTCGGTCGACGCCGCCGTCTTCACCAACCCCGTCACCGCCAAGACCGCCGCGTCCAACAACACCAAGACGGAGTCCGTCGGCTCGCTCAGCTACCACGTCCTCCAGCTGCGGGCGACGTCCCCGGTCCTCAAGGACGTCAACGCCCGCCTGGCCGTCCAGTGCGCCATCTCCCGCAAGGACGTCATCGACTCCGCCGCCCTCGGCGCGGGCGAGGTGACCGGCCCGATCACCTCGCCGCAGTTCGCCAGCGACCCGCAGCAGCAGCCTTGCCCGACCCAGGACCTGACCAAGGCCAAGGAGTACCTCGCCAAGGCCGGCACGCCGAACGGCTTCGCCCTCAAGGTCATGACCTCGGAGGGCCTGTACTCCACCGCCGTCGACGAGGCCCAGGCCGTTCAGGCCCAGCTGGGCAAGGTCGGCATCACCGTCACCATCGAGTCCCTCGACTCGGGCGAGTACGTCAAGCGCTGGCTCGCCGCCGACTTCGACGCCGCCATCGCCTCCAACGGTGGCAGCGCCGACCCCAACACGATGTACGCGCGCTACTTCACCCCGACCGGCACCTACAACGAGGTCGCCGGCTACAGCTCCGACCAGCTGACCCAGCTCTTCGCCGAGGGCATCGCGACGACCGACACCGCCAAGCGCAAGGCCATCTACTCGCAGGTCAGCCAGGACCTCGTCGACAACGCCGCCTGGGTGTGGCTGTTCACCCCTAAGGAGTTCATCGTCCTCAACAAGGGCGTGCAGAACTTCGAGGCCCGCTCGGACGCCAGCCTCGCGACGATGTGGAAGGCGACGGTCTCGTGAGCCGCCGGCCCGCCGCGGTCGAGCGCCGATGACCACCCTGCGCCGTACGGCGTCCCACCCCGTCACCCGCCGGGTCGGCGAGGTCGTCCTCACCCTCCTCGGGGTGTCGCTGCTGACCTTCCTCGTGCTGCGGGTCGTCCCCGGCGACCAGATCACCGCCGCGTACGGCACCGCCGCCGGCGAGCTCTCGCCCGACCAGATCGCCTCTCTCCGTGCGTACTACGGCCTCGACAAGCCGCTCGTCACGCAGTACCTCGGTTGGCTCGGCGGGGTGCTCACCGGCAACCTCGGCGTCGACACCACCTCGCACCTCAGCGTCACGACGATGACCGCGCAGGCGCTGCCCAACACCATCGAGCTCGCCGTCCTCTCCATCGTCGTCGCCCTCCTGCTCGGGGTGCCGCTCGGCGTCCTCGCGGCCAGCCGACCCGGCAAGCTGCGTGACACGACGACCCAGCTCGGCAGCCTGCTCGCCCTGTCGGTGCCGTCGTTCCTGCTCGCCACGGTCGTGTCGAGCTGGCTGACCAACACCTTCGGCTGGTACCCCAACGGCGAGGGCTACCGCACCCTGTGGCAGGACCCCGGGCTCAACCTCCAGCAGATGCTCCAGCCGGCGCTCGTCCTCGGCATCAGCATCGCCGCGCCGATCCTGCAGACCACGCGGACGGCGATCCTCGCGATCCGTTCCGAGGACTTCATCCGTACCGCCCGCGCCAAGGGCGTCCCGACGAGACGCCTGCAGACCCGTCACATCCTGCGCAACGCGCTCATCCCCGTGACGACGATGACCGGTCTGCAGTTCGGGTTCCTCCTCGGCGGGGCGCTCGTCGCCGAGCAGATCTTCGCCATCCCCGGCATCGGCCGGCAGACGCTGCTCGCCCTCACCCAGAAGGAGTACGCCGTCGTCCAGAGCACCGTGCTCATCATCGCCGCGATGTTCGTCACGGTGAACCTGCTGACCGACCTCGCCTACCGCCTCATCGACCCGCGGGTGAGGGCCTCGTGAGCGCCCCCGCGGAGCAGGTGACGACGGGCACCAGCGTCGGTACGACGACCCCCCGCGCGCCACGCCGTCTCGGTGCCGTCGCCGGCCCGGCCGGCGTCATCGGCGCCGTCTTCATCCTCGTCGTCGTCGCGTTCGCGCTGCTGGCCCTGGCCGGCAGGACGCCGTACGACCCGGGCCGGCAGGACGTCGCGCAGGCCCTCACCGGGCCGAGCGGCGCGCACTGGTTCGGCACGGACCAGTTCGGCCGCGACGTCTTCTCCCGCGTCGCCTCCGGCCTGGCCAACAGCCTGCGGATCGCGCTCGTCTCGGTCGCCGCGGCCGGTCTCGTCGGCACCGTCCTCGGGGTGCTGGCCGGCTACTACCAGGGCGTCCTCGACCGCGTCGTCGGTGTCCTGACCAACGTGCTCTTCGCCTTCCCGTCGCTGCTGCTCGCGCTCGCGCTGGCGGCGACGCTGCAGCGCAGCTGGTTCACCGTCGCCGTCTCGATCGCCGTCGTCTACATGCCGATCTTCGCTCGGGTGGCGCGCGCGCCCGTCCTCACGCTGCGCTCGGCCGACTACGTCCTCGCCTCGATCGCGCTCGGCCGCAGCCGGCTGTCGACCCTCGTCGAGCACGTCGTGCCCAACATGCGCGGCATCCTCGTCGTGCAGGTGACGCTGTCGCTGTCGTGGGCGATCCTCACCGAGGCGGCGCTCAGCTTCCTCGGCTTCGGCACCCCGCCGCCGGCCGCCTCGCTCGGCGGGATGGTCTACGACGCGCAGAGCCTGTCCAGCGTCGCGCCGTGGATGCTCTACTTCCCCGGCGCCGCCCTCGTCGTCGCCGTCGTCGGGCTCAACCTGCTCGGTGACACGCTGCGCGCCGCCCTCGAACACCGCACGGGAGGCCGACGGTGACCCGTGTCCTGGGAATGATCTCCGGCACCTCGCACGACGGGATCGACGCCGCCGTCGTCGACTTCACCACCGACGGGGACACGCTGCGCGCCGTCGTCGAGCACTCCACCTCGGTCCCGTACGACGCCGCGCTCCGCGCCCGGATCATCGCCGCCCTCCCGCCGCGCCCCGCGAGCGTCGACGAGGTGTGCCGCCTCGACACCCTCATCGGGCAGGCCTTCGCAGCGGTCGCCGCCGACGTCGTCGACACGGTGCGTGTGCTCCCCGGCGCCCCGGAGGTCGACCTCGTCTGCTCGCACGGGCAGACCGTCTACCACTGGGTCGAGCAGGGTCGGGCGCTCGGCACGCTGCAGCTCGGGCAGCCGGCGTGGATCGCCGAGGCCACCGGTCTGCCCGTCGTCGCCGACGTGCGCGCCGCCGATCTCGCCGCCGGCGGCCAGGGCGCCCCGCTCGTGCCCGTCCTCGACCGGCTCCTGCTAACACCGTTCCGCGACAACGGCTCCTGGGCCGGCGCGCTCAACCTCGGCGGCATCTCCAACCTCACCGTCTGCGCCCCCGACACCGAGCCGGTCGCCTGGGACATCGGCCCCGCCGGCGCGCTCGTCGACGCCGTCGTCACGCGTTTCTCCGACGGGGCGCAGACGTACGACCGCGACGGGGCGCTGGCCGCCGCCGGGCACGTCGACGCCGACCTGCTGCGCGAGCTGCTCGCCGAGCCGTACTACGCGCTCACCCCGCCCAAGAGCTCCGGCAAGGAGCTGTTCCACCTCGGTCACGTCGACGACGCCGTACGGCGCGCCGGCGTCTCACCGACCCTGCCCGACCTCGTCGCCACCCTCACCGAGCTGACCGCCGTCACCGTCGCCGACGCCCTGCGCGACGCGCGGCTCGACGTCGTCGTCGCGGCCGGGGGAGGGGTCCGCAACCCCGTGCTGATGGCGCGGATCGGCGAGCTCGCTCACGACGTCGAGGTCATGACGACCGACGACCTCGGGGTGCCGGCGGGGGAGAAGGAGGCCGTCGCCTTCGCTCTCATCGGCTGGGCGACCCGGCAGGGGCTGCCCGGCAACGTGCCGAGCTGCACCGGCGCGTCCGGTCCTCGGGTGCTCGGGTCCCTCACCGCCGCACCGGGCCGGCCGCTTCCTGTTGTCGAGCCGATCTCGTTGTGGCCGAAACGGATCGAGCTATCGACGCCGAGCGGGTCGGCGTCGTGAGCGGCGTCGACCTGCAGCGGACCGTCGAGCGGCTCATCGCCCTGGGCGGTCCGGGGACCCACCCCGCCGGCGCGGTCGCAGGGCTCCGTACCCCCGCGGGGTCGCACGTCGCCGCGACGGGCTGGGCGGTGCTCCCCGGGGAGACGCCCGGGCGGCCCATGTCGAGCGACACGCTGCTCGACCAGGCGTCGGTGACCAAGGTCGCCGTCACCACGGTCCTCACCATGCGGCAGGTCGCCGCCGGGGCGATCGCGCTCGAGGATCCCGTCGGGCGCTACGTCGGCGACGTCGACGCGGGCGTCGGCGCGGTGACGATCGAGCAGCTGCTCACCCACACCGGCGGGCTGCGGCCGTGGTGGCCGCTCTACGCCGAGACGACGGACCGAGACGCGGCGATCCGCCGAGTTCTCGCGCTCCCGCTCGACCGGACACCCGGCACCGCCCGGGTCTACTCCGACCTCGGGATGGTCGTCCTCGGCCACGTCCTCGAGCGGGTGACCGGCGTGCGTCTCGACCGGCTCTTCCGCGACGAGGTGGCCGAGCCGCTCGGGCTGAGGGCCCGCTACGGACCGGTCGACCCCGCCACAGCGGCGGCCGGCGCGGACAGCGACGCCTACGAGCTGGCGATGGTCGAGACGAACACCCCGTACGACGTCCCGTTCGACCGCCACTCGTTCGGCGGCTGGCGCGCCGGCCCGGTGGTGGGGGAAGCCAACGACGGCAACGCCGCTCACGCCCTCGGCGGGGTCTCGGGTCACGCCGGTCTCCTCGCGAGCGTCGGTGACCTGCTGCGGCTCGGGGAGGCGCTGCTCACCGAGGAGCTCGTCCCGGCGCCGGTGCTTGCGCGGTTCGCCGAACCCAGCCCGGTCGACCCCAGCCAGGCCCTCGGCTTCCGCCGCGGAGTCGTCGTCGACGGCGAGGAGACGACGGTCCTGCACCACAGCGGCTTCACCGGCACCTTCGTCGCGCTCGTGCCCGCCGCCCGAGCGGTCGTCGCCGGCGGCGCGACCCGGCTGCACGGCGTCGTCGGTCCTCTCCCACCCGCCGGCACGGCCGCCACCCTCCCGGCGACCCTGAGCGGCGACGAGATCCAGGCCGTCCTGCTCGGCGCCCTGACGTCGGCGCTCGCCACCCCCTCGACGACAGGAGCGCCCCGGTGACCACGGACGCGACCCGGCCCGACCCGGTCCTCAGCATCCGCGACCTCAGTGTGAGCTTCACCACCTCCCACGGTGAGGTCGAGGCCGTGCGGCACGTCGACCTCGACGTCGCCGCCGGTGAGACGGTGGCCATCGTGGGGGAGTCCGGCTCGGGCAAGTCCACCGTCGTGGCCTGCGTCAACCGGCTGCTGGCCGACAACGGGCGGATCACCGGGGGCGTCGTCCGGCTCGGGGAGCTCGACCTCACCGCGGCGAGTGAGCGGACGATGACGTCGTTGCGCGGCAGCCGGATCGGGCTCGTCCCGCAGGACCCGATGACCAACCTCGACCCAGTGATGACGGTCGGCGACCAGATCGTCGAGGCCCTCGAGGTGCACGACCGGTCGCGGGGCCGAGCGGCCCACGACGAGGCCGTCCGGCTGCTCGAGGCCGCCGGCATCGACGACGCCGAGCCCCGCTTCCACCAGTACCCGCACGAGTTCTCCGGGGGGATGCGGCAGCGGGTGCTCATCGCCATGGCCCTCGCGTGCCGGCCGGAGGTGCTGCTCGCCGACGAGCCCACGTCGGCGCTCGACGTGACGGTGCAGCGGCTGGTCCTCGACCAGATGGCCGAGCTCGCTGCGGACGTCGGTGCCGCCGTGCTCCTCGTGACGCACGACCTCGCGCTGGCCGCCGAGCGCGCGGACCGGGTCGTCGTCATGTACCGCGGGGAGGTCGTCGAGACCGGGCCGGCGGAGCAGGTCGTCCGCCGTCCCCAACACGACTACACGAGGCGGCTGCTGGCCGCGGCTCCCGGGTTCGCCGACCCGAAGATCCTCGCCACGCCTCGCGCGCTCGCCGAGGGCGCGGACGGCGGGACGCCGGCCGCTCCACTGCTGGAGGTACGGCGCGCCGTCAAGCGGTACGCCCTGCGCGGCCGGCCCGAGGGCTTCCGCGCCGTCGACGAGGTCGACCTCGTCGTCGGCCCGGGCGAGACGGTGGCCATCGTGGGGGAGTCGGGGTCGGGCAAGTCGACGACCGCCCGGCTCGCGCTGCGGCTCGAGACGCCGGACGGCGGGTCGGTGCACTTCCGGGGGCAGGACGTGACGGCGCTGCGCGGCCGGGACGTCCTGGCCTTCCGCCGCGCGGTCCAGCCGGTCTTCCAGAACCCGTACGCCTCGCTCGACCCGCGGTACACCATCGGGCAGGTCGTCGCCGAGCCGCTCCGCGTCCACAAGATCGGCGACGCGGCCTCCCGCCGCCAGGCCGTCGCCGACCTGCTCGAGCAGGTGGCGCTGCCGGCGACGCTGGCCGACCGCCACCCGCACGAGCTGTCCGGAGGCCAGCGCCAGCGCGTCGCCATCGCCCGGGCCCTCGCGCTGCGCCCCGAGCTCGTCGTCATGGACGAGGCGGTCAGCGCCCTCGACGTCATCGTCCAGGAGCAGATCCTCGACCTCATGGTGTCGCTCCAGCGCGACCTCGGCTTGTCGTTCCTCTTCATCAGCCACGACCTCGCCGTGGTGCGGCTCGTGGCCCACCGGGTGTACGTCATGCGGGAGGGGCGGGTCGTCGAGAGCGGGGTCCCCGAGCAGATCTTCTCCGACCCGCAGGAGGGCTACACGAAGGCGCTCGTCGCCGCCGTGCCCGGCCGTCGGACCACCTCAGCGCCCTGACCTGCGACAACGCGCCGTACCCCCACTGGTCCGTTTTGGACACGCCGGGTCGCTTGCGTCGCCCGTCACACCCGGCGTACTGTCACCCCTACATCTAGTAGTTACACGGCTGTAAGTCGTCCACATCTAGTCCACACGGGAAGTCCGGTTCTCCACAGGTTGTTCACCTGTTGTCCCGAGAGTTCTCCACAGAGGCGCCTCGAGAGGCGGCCTCGATCTCGTCACGCCCACCCTGCCGCACGCTGAGAGGAGTCACCATGCACTGCCCGTTCTGCCGCCACACCGACTCCCGCGTCATCGACTCCCGCACCACCGACGACGGCACCGCGATCCGCCGCCGCCGGCAGTGCCCGGAGTGCGGCCGCCGCTTCACGACGCTCGAGAGCGCGAGCCTCAGCGTCGTCAAGCGCTCGGGTGCGACGGAGCCGTTCTCCCGCGCCAAGGTCCTCGTCGGGGTCCGGAAGGCCTGCCAGGGCCGCCCGGTCAGCGAGGACCAGCTCGCCGTCCTCGCCCAGCGGGTCGAGGAGACGGTGCGCCAGCAGGGCAGCCCAGAGGTCGAGGCCCACGAGGTGGGTCTGGCCGTCCTCGAGCCGCTGCGCGAGCTCGACGAGGTCGCCTACCTGCGCTTCGCCTCCGTCTACCAGGCCTTCGACACCCTCGAGGACTTCGAGGCCGCCATCACCCTCCTGCGCGCCGAGCGCGAGGCCACGGGCCGCGAGCCCCAGCACGCTCCGACAGCCGACTGAGCGCTGTCAGACCCTCCCGCAAGACTGACCACACACCACGACACCCGGCCTGACCCGGGGAAGGGGCACACCATGACCGAGACCGCGAACCGCGCCTCCACCCGCAAGGGCCCGCGGGGCAAGGGCGTGAAGATCGAGCGCATCTACACCACTCCCGGTGTGCACCCGTACGACGAGGTGACCTGGGAGAAGCGCGACGTCGTCCAGCAGAACTGGAAGACCGGCGAGACGATCTTCGAGCAGCGCGGTGTGGAGTTCCCCGACTTCTGGTCGGTCAACGCCTCGACGATCGTCACGACGAAGTACTTCCGTGGCGCCGTCGGCACCCCGCAGCGTGAGACGGGCCTGAAGCAGCTCATCGACCGCGTCGTCCTCACCTACGTCAAGGCCGGCAAGGAGCACGGGTACTTCGCCTCCGACGACGACGCCGAGCTGTTCGAGCACGAACTGACCTACGCGCTGCTGCACCAGGTCTTCTCGTTCAACTCGCCGGTGTGGTTCAACGTCGGCACGAAGAGCCCGCAGCAGGTCTCGGCCTGCTTCATCCTCTCGGTCGACGACTCGATGGACTCGATCCTCAACTGGTACCGCGAGGAGGGGAAGATCTTCCAGGGCGGCTCCGGCGCCGGCCTCAACCTCTCGCGCATCCGCAGCTCCAAGGAGCTGCTCTCCAGCGGCGGTACGGCGTCCGGCCCGGTCTCCTTCATGCGTGGTGCCGACGCGTCCGCGGGGACGATCAAGTCCGGTGGCGCGACGCGCCGCGCGGCGAAGATGGTCGTCCTCGACGTCGACCACCCCGACATCGAGGAGTTCGTCGAGACGAAGGCGCGCGAGGAGGACAAGATCCGCGCGCTGCGCGACGCCGGCTTCGACATGGACCTCGGCGGCAAGGACATCGTGTCCGTGCAGTACCAGAACGCCAACAACTCGGTCCGCGTCAACGACGAGTTCATGCGTGCCGTCGAGGGCGGCACCGACTTCGGCCTTCGCAGCCGCCTCGACGGCGCGGTCATCGAGACGGTCGACGCCCGCGACCTGTGGGCCAAGATCGCCAAGGCCGCCTGGGAGTGCGCCGACCCGGGCATCCAGTACGACGACACGATCAACGCCTGGCACACCAACCCCGAGACCGGCCGTATCACCGCGTCCAACCCGTGCTCGGAGTACATGTCGCTCGACAACTCCGCGTGCAACCTCGCCTCGCTCAACCTGCTGAAGTTCCTCAAGGACGACGACACCTTCGACGCCCTCACCTTCCAGAAGGTCACCGAGCTCGTCATCACGGCGATGGACATCTCCATCTGCTTCGCCGACTTCCCGACCGAGTCCATCGGCCAGACCACCCGTGACTACCGCCAGCTCGGCATCGGCTACGCCAACCTCGGCGCGCTGCTCATGGCCACCGGCCACGGCTACGACTCCGAGGGTGGCCGCAGCCTGGCCGCCTCGATCACCTCGCTGCTGACCGGCGCCGCCTACAAGCGCTCCGCCGAGATCGCCGCCGTCGTCGGCCCCTACGCCGGGTACGCCCGTAACGCCGACGCGCACAAGCGGGTCATGCGCAAGCACCAGGCCGCCAACGACGAGGTCAAGACCCTCGACACCATCGACGGCGACATCCACCGCCTCGCGACCAAGGCGTGGAACGACGTCGTCGCGCTGGGGGAGAAGCACGGCTACCGCAACGCGCAGGCCTCGGTCCTCGCGCCCACCGGCACCATCGGCTTCATGATGGACTGCGACACCACCGGCATCGAGCCCGACTTCTCGCTGGTGAAGTTCAAGAAGCTCGTCGGCGGCGGCTCGATGCAGATCGTCAACCTGACGATCCCGCGCGCGCTGAAGAAGCTCGGCTACACCGGCGAGACCATCGAGGCGATCGTCGAGTACATCGCGGACAAGGGCCACGTCATCGACGCCCCCGGCCTCAAGCCGGAGCACTACGAGGTCTTCGACACCGCCATGGGTGCGCGCTCCATCTCCCCGATGGGCCACGTGAAGATGATGGCCGCCACGCAGCCGTTCCTCTCGGGCGCGATCTCCAAGACGGTCAACCTGCCCGAGGACGCGACGGTCGAGGAGATCGCCGACGTCTACTTCCAGGGCTGGAAGCTGGGCCTCAAGGCGCTCGCGGTCTACCGCGACAACTGCAAGGTCGGTCAGCCCCTCTCCGACGGCGGCTCGACCGCCAAGGACAAGGCCGCCGACGCGGCCGCCGAGGCCGACGCGGTCAAGGTCGAGAAGGTCATCGAGTACCGCCCGGTCCGTCGCCGTCTGCCCAAGCGTCGCGGCTCGCAGACGACGTCGTTCGCCGTCGGTGGCGCCGAGGGGTACCTCACGGCCGGCACCTACGAGTCGGGCGAGCTGGGGGAGATCTTCCTCAAGTTCGGCAAGCAGGGCTCGACCCTCGCCGGCGTCATGGACGCCTTCTCGATCGCCGTCTCCATCGGCCTGCAGTACGGCGTCCCGCTGGAGACGTTCGTCGAGAAGTTCACCAACCTGCGCTTCGAGCCGGCCGGCCTGACCGACGACCCCGACGTGCGGATGGCGCAGTCGATCATGGACTACGTCTTCCGCCGCCTGGCGCTGGACTACATGGACTTCGACACCCGCAACTTCATGGGGATCCACACCGCGACCGAGCGGGCCCGCCAGCTCGAGACGGGGGAGTACACCCCCGACGGCGGCCAGTCCGGTGACGACGTCGAGGACGAGCTCGAGTCCTACGCCCAGTCGGCCCCGGTCGCCAAGGCCAAGCCGGCCGAGGAGACCAAGCACACCGCGACGATTCCCGTCGCCGAGGTGAAGTCCGGAGCCGGCGCCGCCAGCGCCCGCGAGGTCTCCTCCGACGTGCACTCCTCGGCCGAGCTCCTCGAGAAGTTCCAGGGCAAGGCCGCCGACGCCCCGATGTGCATGACCTGCGGGACCAAGATGCGCCCCGCCGGCTCCTGCTACGTCTGCGAGGGCTGCGGCAGCACCAGTGGCTGCAGCTGACTTTGGCAATTGCGCACCTGCGTCAGCGCATTCCTGAGCTCAGTGAGTGAACGTGCTCCCGTGAACTAAGCGTTGAGACGGTCCTGTCCCGACATGGTCAGGGCCGTCTCAACGCGTTAGGGTCGCGTCATGAACGCCAGGCCGCTAGTTTCTGAGGGTGTTGTTGGGCGCCGTGCCTCTCGGGTCGCAGATGTTCACGCGCCCTTCGCGAGTTTCGCGCGTCGGGGTCGTTCTGGCCAGCGCCTGACAGCGTCGGCAGGACTCAACCTAGACGAATGCCCGGCCACGCTTAAGGCGAACCAGTGGAGATAATCGACAACCTCAACCGTCTCCTCGGCGACGACCTAAAATCTAGCCTGCAGCCAGGCTCAAAGCTCCGCGTCGCCGCTTCCACATTTTCGATCTATGCTTTTGAGGCGCTTCGCAAAGAGCTTGAGGGTGTCAGGGAGCTGGAGTTCATCTTCACCGCTCCGACGTTTATCGCCAGCCAGGCGACCGATAAGGTAAAGAAGGAGCGCAAGGAGTTCTACATCCCGCAAACCAAACGCGAGTCGAGTCTCTACGGCTCCCAGTTCGAGATTCGTTTGCGAAACAAGCTCACCCAGCGGGCGATTGCCCGGGAGTGCGCCGACTGGATCAGACGCAAGGCCACCTTTAAGTCGAACAAGACCGGCGCTCCCATGCAGCAGTTCGCCGTCATCGACGACCGCGCCGCCTACATGCCGCTCCAGGGCTTCACGTCAGTAGACCTCGGCTACGAGCGCGGCGACGCGGTCTCCAATCTCGTGAACAAGCTCGACGAGGCTCCGCTGGCGTCCGCGTATCTCCAGACCTTCGATCAGATCTGGTCGAGCCCTCAGCACGTCGAAGAGGTCACTCAGCTTATCTACGAGCACATCGCCAGCGTCTACTCCGAGAACAGTCCCGAGCGCATCTACTTCCTTATCCTTTACAACCTCTTCTCGGAGTTTCTGGAGGACATCAGTGAGGACGTGCTGCCCGACGACCTGACCGGGTGGCGCGACTCGGCGATCTGGAAGAAGCTCTACAATTTCCAGCGCGACGCCGCGGTGGGGATCATCAACAAGCTGGAGACCTACAACGGCTGTATCTTGGCCGACAGCGTCGGCCTCGGGAAGACGTTCACTGCGCTCGCGGTCATCAAGTACTACGAGAGCCGCAACAAGTCCGTTCTCGTGCTGGCGCCCAAGAAGCTCGAGGACAACTGGACGACTTACAACAGCCCGTACGTCACCAACCCGTTCTCGGCCGACCGCTTCAGCTACCACGTCCTCGCCCACACCGACCTGTCCCGCGACAGGGGGTACGCCGGCCAGCTCGACCTGAGCAAGGTGAACTGGGGCAACTTCAACCTCGTCGTGATCGACGAGTCGCACAACTTCCGCAACGCCGACTACTCAGAGGACAGGGAGAGCCGCTACCAGCGGCTCATGCGCAAGGTCATCCAGAGTGGCGTGAAAACGAAGGTCCTCATGCTGTCGGCCACGCCGGTCAACAACCGGTTCAACGATCTCAAGAACCAGCTCCAGCTCGCCTATGAGGGCGAGTCAGAGCAGCTCTCGGCCCAGCTTGACATCAGTAAGTCGATCGAGCAGGTCTTCCGCGAGGCCCAGGTCGCCTTCAAGAAGTGGTCGGAGCTTCCCGCCGAGGAGCGGACCACGGACGCGATCCTGCGCATGCTGGACTTCGACTTCTTCGAGCTCCTTGATGCCGTCACCATCGCCCGCTCCCGCAAGCACATCCAGTCGTTCTACGACACTGCTGACATCGGTGCCTTCCCGAGCCGACTGCCGCCCGAGTCCATCCGCGAGCCGCTCACGGACCTGCCGCAGGCGCCGACGTTCAACGAGATCTTCGAGCAGCTCCAGGTCCTCAACCTCGCCGTCTACACCCCGCTGTCCTACGTCTTCCCCAGCAAGATGCAGAAGTACGTCGACATTTACGCCGTACAAGGCGGCACCGCCCGCGGCAACCTCGGCATGACCGGCCGAGAGCAGGGGCTGAAGACCTTGATGACGGTCAACCTCCTCAAACGCCTGGAGAGCTCGGTCGAGGCATTCCGCATCACTCTCCGCAAGGTCGAAGCCGCCATCGACAGCGCGCTCCAGGCCCTGGACGACAAGGGCGGCAAGATCGCCGACATCGGCGCCGCCTTCGGCGACATCGACGCCGATGACGACGACTTTGAGGTCCCCACCGCGCCATCGGTCGGCAAGAAGTACCAGATCGACCTCGACGACATTGACACCGTGTCGTGGCGCAACGACCTGTGGCATGACCGCGAGACCGTCTGCGAGCTCGTCGAGGCGATGGATGTCATCACCCCGGAACACGACCGCAAGCTCCAACGGCTCCAACGGGTCATCCAGGACAAGGTCGCGAGTCCACTTAACGTCGACAACAAGAAGGTGCTGCTCTTCTCGGCCTTTGCCGACACCGCGCGGTACCTCTACACGAATCTGGAGCAGACGGTCCACGCCGACAACTCCCTCGACCTCGGTCTCGTCACCGGCGCCAGTCGCCCCAAGACGACTTTGGGCGACGGATTCGACTTCCAGAAGCTGCTGACGTTCTTCTCCCCCGGCTCGAAGGACAAGGCGACCGTCTTCCCGAACGAGCCGGGCGAGATCGACCTGCTGATCGGCACCGACTGTATTTCGGAGGGCCAGAACCTTCAGGACTGCGACTACGTCGTCAACTACGACATCCACTGGAACCCGGTCCGGATCATCCAGCGCTTCGGCCGTGTCGACCGCATCGGGTCGAAGAACTCCGTGATCCAGATGGTCAACTTCTGGCCCGACATCAGCCTTGATGAGTACATCAACCTCAAGGAGCGCGTCGAGAACCGTATGGTGATCGCCGACATTGCGGCCACCGCCGACGACAACCTCCTCATCCAGGAGTCCAACGACACCAAGTTCCGCAAGGAGCAGCTCCGCCGACTCCAAGACGAGGTGATCGAGCTCGAGGACGTCCGCACGGGCGTCTCCATCACCGATCTCGGGCTCAACGACTTCCGCATGGATCTACTCAAATTCATGGAGCAGTACGGCGATCTCGCTTCCTCACCTAAGGGACTTCATGCAGCCGTCCCTGCAGATCCCGAGCGTGGTCTGCGCCCCGGCGTGATCTTCGCGCTCCGCAGCGTGGATGAGCAGGCGAAGATCAACCGCCACAACCGCCTCCACCCGCACTACCTGATCTGCCTCGACGACGACGGCAACGTCGTTACCGATCACACCGAGGTCAAGCAGCTCCTCGACCTGATCCGCGCGAGCTGCCAAGGCGCGCACGAGCCGATCCCCGCCGCTTACCACGTCTTCAACCAGCTCACGAACGAAGGCGCCGAGATGGGCGCCTACTCCAACCTGCTCAACGAGGCCATCAACTCCCTCATCGACGTCACCGAGCAGCGCGACATCGACAGCCTCTTCTCCGGCACCAAGACCACCGCCTTGCAACAGAACTTCGAAGGTCTCGATGACTTCGAGCTGATCGCCTTTCTCGCCATCGTCGAGCCCCATACGACCGATGACTGACCTCATCCAGTGGCCCGAGACCGCGAAGGTCGATCGGGTCATCCCGAAGGAGCGCTTGTACGCCGAGGCCAGTGCGGGCGCCGCCCTCAAGCAGCGGTTCGTCGACGAGGTCCAGCGTGTCCGCTGGGCCTACAAGCTCGGCGAGGAGTCACTGCGTCTGGCCCCCAGCGAGTCCGTCACAGAGATTCAGGTCTTCGTCGTCGACCTGAAAGGCTCCAGCCTCGACAATTCCGTTCTCGCTGCCATCGACAAGACCGTCCCGAGCCAGATCGTCTTCGAACTGCGCCGCAAGGACGGCCTATGGGCCGAGCAAGTGATGACCGCCGCCTACAAGCGTACAGGCAGCAAGATTAGGGGCTCCGATTACTTCCGCACCGGCTGGATTAGCTCCGAACAACCGCGCATCCCGCTGCCCGCCGCCCTTGACATGGACGGTCTATACAGCCAACTGCTCGGCAGCCTGCTCCCCCACCCCATCAGGCCGGTCGAGGACTTGTCGGACGCCCTCGACAGAGTGGGACGCATCCGGGTGCTCACCCGCGAGATCTCCGCTCTGGAGAAAAAGCTGCACACCGAACCCCAATTGAATCGCAAGATCGATCTCCGCAAGCAGATCAAGGAACGCACCCAAGTGGTCGCCGAGCTGACTGACCCGCTACCGAGCAACAAGGAATGACCGTGGACAAGCTCAAGATGCACTCGCTCGACCTCACCCAGCGCAACATCGAGGCCGTTGCCGGGTTGTTCCCGGCCGTCGTGACCGAGGCGGTCGACGCCGACGGCAACCTGGTCCGCGCAGTTGACTTCGACGCCCTCCGCCAAGAACTGTCCGATCACGTCGTCGAGGGGCCGCAGGAGCGCTACCAGCTCGACTGGCCCGGCAAGCGCGCCGCTGCGTTCGCCGCCAACGCACCGATCGCCAAGACGCTGCGACCGGTGCGTCAGGAGTCAGTCGACTTTGATGAGACCAGGAATCTGATCATCGAGGGCGACAACCTGGAGGCGCTCAAGCTGCTGCAAGAGTCGTACCTCCGTAAGGTGAAGTTGATCTACATCGACCCGCCGTACAACACGGGAAACGACTTTGTGTACGAAGACGACTTCGCGGAATCGCGTGCGGACTACCTCGCACGCTCGGGCCAGAAGTCTGAGGCCGGTGAACGCCTTGTCGCCAACACCGAAGCAAACGGCCGCTTCCACTCCGACTGGCTTAGCATGATGTACCCGCGTCTCAGGCTCGCGAAGAACCTGCTCACTGATGACGGTGTTCTCGTCGTGTCGATCGACGAGAACGAGCACGCTAGCCTTGTTCGCCTCGGGGAGGAAGTCCTGGGGGATGCCTCGTACGTAGGCGAGATCGTCCTCAAGAACAGCAGCAAGAACGACCAGGCGTACGTCTCGATCCAGCACGAGTACATCGTGTTCTTCGTCAAGAACCGGCAAGCCAATACCGGCGACTGGGTCGAGAAGAAGGAAGGCCTCGACAAGATCTACGCTGCGTTCGAGGGGTTCCGGAAGGAGCATGGCGACGACTGGGCGGCCATCCACGCGGAAGCGAAGGCATGGTTCAAGCAGTTCCCCGCAAGCGACCCCGTGTCCAGCAGCAAGCACTACACCTGGATGGATGCCCAAGGCGTCTACTTCCCAGACAACATCGCTGGCCCAAATGACGGACAGTACGTCTACGACGTCACGCATCCCGTGACGGGCAGGACCGTGAAGATGCCGTCCACGGGTTGGCGATATCCCGAGGCCGCGATGCGCGAACGCATCGCCGATGGCCGCGTGCACTTCGGCCTGGATGAAACGACGGTCCCCAACAACAAGACATATCTCGCGAACACCGAATACCAGAGCCTGACGAGTATCCGGTACGTCGACGGTCGCGCTGCCTCGAAGCGACTCGCGGCGTTGTTCGGCGAGAAGGTCTTCACAAATCCGAAGGACGAGTTCCTGCTCCGCGACATTTATCGCGCAGTTGGAGTGACTGGCGACGACGTTGTCCTCGACATGTTCGCTGGGTCGGGCTCGGCCCTGCAGGCCGTGCTTGAACTCAATCGTGGCGGCGAGTCCGTCTGCCGATTCATCGGCATCCAACTTCCGGAGGACTTGAACGAGACGCTCAAGACGGCGAAGGGCGCGGCGAAGCAGATCACCACGAACGCGATCAAGCTGCTCACTCGGCTCGGCCGCCCTGCGACGGTCGCCGAGATTACGAAGCAGCGGATGCGGCTCCTGAATGAGCGCCTCGCGGGTGACCTGCTGAGCGACAGCGGGTTTCGTGTGCTGAAGATCGACACTTCGAACCTGGCTGACACACTGGAGACTCCCGACGCGCTGCTACAGGACACTTTGGTCGGTGCAATCGCCAGCGTGAAGGAGGGCCGCACGGGCTTCGATCTGCTATTCCAGGTGCTACTTGACTGGGCGCTCGACCTAAGTGAACCCGTGAAGGCGGAACAAGTCGATCGCGTGGAGGTGCTATCGGTAGCTGACGGCGCGCTCGTCGCGTGCTTCGCAGCCGACATCAGCGACTCTGTCGTTCGGCAGATCGCGGATCGCCGTCCACTCCGCGCCGTGTTTCTCGATGCGGGCTTCCCGACCGACGCTGCGCGCATCAACGCCGAACAGATCTTCCGCGAAGTGTCACCCGAGACCGAGGTAAGGGCGATCTGACCCAATGAAGCTCCAGTTCAAGGTCCAGCAGTATCAGACCGAGGCCGTCGATGCCGTGGTCGATGTTTTCTCTGGCCAGCCGTTTGCCGACGGTGTGTCGTACCGCATCGACCCTGGCAAGCACTCGGCACCGACGCTATTGGAAGACGCGGGACTTCGCAATGCGGAGATCGCGCTTACAACGCCGCAGCTACTGACCAATGTGCATGCCACCCAGCAGGCCCGCGGACTGACGCCGTCGAAGGACCTCAAGGACCCAGTAAAGAATTCCGCAGCGTCGATCAACCTAGACATCGAGATGGAGACCGGCACCGGCAAGACCTATGTGTACATCAAAACCATCATGGAGTTGCACAAGCGGTACGGGTGGTCGAAGTACATCGTGGTCGTGCCGTCGATCGCGATCCGCGAGGGAGTGATGAAGTCCTTTGACATCACAGCCGACCACTTCCAGCAGCTCTACGGCACCAAGCCGCGCACGTTCGTGTACAACTCCTCGCGGCTGCAGGAGGTGGAGCGGTTCTCCTCCGACTCCGGCGTACAGGTCATGATCATCAACATGCAGGCGTTTAACGCTACCGGCAAAGACGCCCGACGCATCTACGAGGTGCTCGACGACTTCCAGTCCCGCAGGCCCATCGACGTGATCGCCGCCAACCGGCCGATCCTCATCATCGACGAACCCCAGAAGATCGAAGGCGACGCCAAGAAGCCATCCAAGTCGCTGGAGGCGCTCGGGCTGTTCAACGCTCTGTTCGCGCTGCGCTACTCGGCGACCCACAGAATCGAGCGCACCAAGGTGCACCGGCTCGACGCGGTCGACGCATACAACCAGAAGCTCGTTAAGAAGATCGCTGTGCGGGGCATCACCGTCAAGCATCTGGCCGGCAGTTCCGCCTACCTCTACGTGGACGGGCTCGAGGTCGGCAAGGGGACGGACTTCCCGAAGGCGCGCGTGGAGCTGGAGGTACAGACCGCCCAAGGGATCAAGCGGCAGGTCAAGCGGCTGAGCCAGGGCATGAACCTGCACGACATCTCCGGAGGCATCGAGGCCTACAAGGGCCTGTTCGTCCGTAACGTCGACGCGAACCGCGACATCATCGAGTTAAGCGACGGCCACATCATCGGCGCGGGCGAGGTCACCGAGGACGTCGCAGATGATCAAAAGCGTCGCATCCAGATCCGTGAGGTGATCCGCACCCACATCGACAAAGAGCGCGAGCTCTTCGCGCAGGGTATCAAGACACTGTCGCTCTTCTTCATCGATGAGGTTGCCAAGTACCGCGACTACGAGCGCGAAGACACCCTCGGCGAATACGCCCGTGTGTTCGAGGACGAGTACGAATCGGTGCTCGCCGACTACCTTGGCCAACTGGACCTCGATGAGGCGGCCGAGCGGTACCGCCAGCACGTAAAGGCTATTCCGACTCGGTCGACCCACGAGGGCTACTTTTCGATCGACAAGAGGACCGGCCACTCTGTCGACGGCAAGATCGCCGCGCGCGGTGACTTTGCAGGCCAGTCGGACGACGTCGACGCTTACGACCTGATCCTGAAGAACAAGGAGCGGCTGCTGTCGTTCGAGGAGCCCGTGCGGTTCATCTGGTCACACTCAGCGCTGCGGGAGGGCTGGGACAACCCGAACGTCTTTGTCATGGGCATGCTCAAGAAGAGCGACAACACCACCACACGGCGACAGGAGATCGGCCGAGGCCTGCGCCTGTCGGTCGACCAGCACGGTGAGCGGATGGACAACCCAGTCAACGTCCACGACATCAACGAGCTGACAGTCGTAACCGACGAGTCGTACACCGACTTCGTCGTCGCCCTGCAGAAGGAGATCATCGAGTCGCTGTCGGCCCGCCCACGCAAGGCGAGCGTTGACTATTTCACCGGCAAGCAGATCAAGCTCGAAGACGGCTCGATGAGGGTGCTGGAGAAGGGGCTCGCGCAGGCTCTCTACAACCACCTGATCCGTCACGATTACATCGACGACGACGGCCTGGTGACTCAGGCATACAAGGACGCCCGCACCGAAGGAGTGCTCGCCAGGCCCACCTCCGAAGCTCTCAAGCCGGTGATCGACTTCGTCTGGCCGCTGGTCGATGCCCTCTATCTCGACGTACCCAAGCCGACCGACGGCCGCAAGCCGAAGAAGATCCCGTTCAACGAGGCGAACTTTAAGAAGCGCGAGTTCCAGGAACTGTGGGGCCGGATCAACCACAAGGCCGTATACCAGGTCGAGTTCGACTCAGCAGAGCTCATCAACAACTGCATCCACACGCTCGACAAGTCACTCAACGTGACGGTCATGCAGTATCTCGTCGAGGCAGGCAAGCAGGTCGTGGGAATGGATGTGGAGAAGCTCGAGGCCGGGACCGGGTTCAGGGTGTCAGAGGCGAAGGTGGAGCACTTGGCCGTCTCAGCGGGATCTACCGTCAAGTACGACCTTCTCGGGGAGATCGCGGAGAAGACCCAGCTCACCCGTCGCACCTGCGCGGCGATCCTCACCGGCGTCAACCCGGGCACGTTCGCGAAGTTCAAGCAAAACCCTGAGCAGTTCATCACCGAAGCCGCCCGGCTCATCAATGAGCAGAAGGCCACTGTCATCGTCGAGCACCTGACCTACGACCCCCTCGACAACCGCTACGACTCGTCGATCTTCACTGAGAGCCAGACGGCCAAGGATCTGTCAAAAGCAGGGGACAAGCTGAAGAAGAGCGTCTATGAGTACGTCGTCACCGACTCCAAGATCGAACGGTCGTTCGTGGAGAAGCTCGACATCAGCGACGAGGTAGTTGTCTACTCAAAGTTGCCGCGCGGCTTCTTCATTCCGACCCCCGTCGGCGACTACAACCCCGACTGGGCCATCGCCTTTCGCGACGACACCACGAAGATCAAGCACGTCTACTTCGTCGCCGAGACCAAGGGCTCCATGTCCACCCTGCAGCTTAGAGGGGTGGAAAACGCCAAGATCGAGTGCGCGCGCAAGTTCTTTGCGTCCCTCAACGAGAAGGCCGAGCACGAAGACGTGAAGTACGACGTCGTCAGTGACTACACCGAACTGATGCAGTTGGTGGCGGGGTGACGGCCGCTTCTCCGGAGCGGATGAAGGTGCGAGTTACCCGCCTTAAGATCGAGAAGTTCCGGGCGATAGGCGCCGCCGAGATCGAACTCGGCAGCACGGTCGCGCTCGTTGGTCAGAACGGGGCCGGCAAATCTTCGGTTCTGCGGGCGCTTAACGCCTTCTTCAATTTTGATTCAGAGCGCCAAGCGTTCGAGGCTGGGTGGCACCGCTACTCGACGAGTACACAGTCGATCATCGAAGTCACGATCGCTGGCCTCCCGCCAGAAACACTGCTGCCCATTGTTGTAGGAACCGGCGAATTTCGCGGCCGCCTGAAGTACCAGCGCAAGCCGATATGGCAGGTATGGAAGGGTGGCAAGTGGGAGACTGTGCCAAGTTTCCAGGACACTCTTCGCCAACACATCACCTAGCCCTCGTGCCAATCCGCCGTGACCACGAGGTCGCGCATGATCCCGCCGGCGGCCTCCTGGAGCGGGCTGTCGAGGAGTGGGTCAGCAACCACAGTCAACGCGACCGCCGAAGCCCGGAGATCGCCCAGGTGGCTACGCGGCTTCGCGAGAAGTCACTCGCGGGGTTGGAGAAGCAACTCCGGTCGATCGCCCCGCTCGACGGCCCCTTCTCCTTCGAGCTGACTTACTCGATCCCGCCCGACTACCGCCTCCTGTTGCAGAACCTGGCGCTCACGGTCAAGGAGGGCGGGCAGTCGATCCCGTTGTCCGACAGCGGCAGTGGGACCCAAAGCATGGCCGTGTTCGCCCTATACGCGTACTTGGCGGAACTTGAGAGCACCACCTACCTCCTCGGCCTGGAGGAACCTGAACAGAACCTCCACCCACAGGCACAGCAGCAACTCATGCGCAACCTCTCAGCGCTCGACCTACAGGTCGTTTTCACGACGCACTCGCCCACCATCGTCGACACGCTGGACCACGAGCACGTCGTGATGTGCAAGCGGACCACGAGTAAGAAGCGGGAGCTCGAAGTACGCATTTCCCAGATCAGTCGGACGTTCTTTGTCGATCACCAGCTCGACCGCGAGCGGTACTACAAGTTCCACCGGCGAAGGAATTCTGAGTTCCTGTTCGCGGACTTTGTTGTTGTAACCGAGGGACCGGTCGACGCAGTCGTCGTGGAGCGACTCCTGGTTGACGCTGGAACCCCACCGGACCAACTCGGAATCAGCGTCGTTCCCCTGGATGGGGTTACCAGTATCGACTACATGTTTCACCTATTGCGGGGCCTCCAGATTGAGGCGGCTTTCGTAGTCGACCGCGACTATTTCCTGCCCTACAAGAATGGGGAACGAAAGAATAGCCTCGACAGCAGAGGGTTCCCGCAGTTTGGCTCCACCCTGCAAGCCGGATGCCTACTCAAGGAGGTACTGCCAAAGGGAAACCTTGGCAAGAAGATCATCGACGACCTCTCGGCCCATCCGAGCGATGCCATGAGAGCTCTCATCCCTCTGGGTTTCTTCAGCTTCATGTGGTCGCTGGAAGTTGACCTCGTGAACGCCTCCACTCCGAGAACTCGGATGCTCGATCAGCTAGGCGTGCCGGAGGCAGACAGGTCCACCAAGAAGTTGCTCGTCGATAAGTCGAGCGCGATCAAGCGGCAAGAAGTCCTCCTCCCTGCAATCGCAGGCCTCGGTGCCACAGCGCTCCCGACTTCGTACAAGAGTCTGCGTCGCGAGATTCCCAAACTCGCCGAGGCTGCCCGCTCCAGATGACCTGGCCGGTGCGGTGACCGCCCAGGCCCGAAGAAAACTTCGTCACGGCGGGCTTAGACCGGGGTTAGGGAGCCGTCTCAGACTGAGACGCGTGCTGACTGGGGCGCCAGGCCAGGGCTCCGTACGGTCGCTCTTGACCGCGACGACGGCGTCGCGAGAAGGAGATGGGGATGTACACCAAGGACGGCGAGAGCTACTACATCGTCGACGCGCACATCGCGCTCTGGGACGCTCGGCCCGAGAACCAGCGCAACATCCACGGCAAGCAGTTCATCGACTGCTTCTACGACTACCACCGCAACCTTTCGCCCGAGAGCGAGGTGTGGGGCTACGACGAGTACCTCTACCAGGGCGGTCAGCGCCTCATGAAGGACCTCTTCGAGGACGGCTACGTCGACCACGCGATCTTCCAGCCGGCCCACCTCGGTGAGTTCTACAACAACGGCTTCGGGCAGACCGAGGAGGCGTTCGAGCTCGCCAAGGCCAACCCGGGCAAGCTGACCTACAACCACCACTTCGACCCGCGCAACGGCGAGCAGGGCCTGGACCAGCTGCGCGCGGACCACGAGAAGATGGGCTTCAAGGGCGTCAAGCTCTACACCGCGGAGTGGCACGGCGAGTCGCGCGGGTGGAAGCTCACCGACCCGTGGGCCTACAAGTACTTCGAGGAGTGCCGCAAGCTCGGCATCACCAACATCCACATCCACAAGGGCCCGACCATCCGCCCGCTGGACCGTGACGCGTTCGACGTCGCTGACATCGACCACGTGGCCACCGACTTCACCGACCTCAACTTCATCGTCGAGCACGTCGGCCTGCCGCGTCTGGAGGACTACTGCTGGATCGCCACGCAGGAGCCCAACGTCTACGGCGGTCTCGCGGTCGCCATGCCGTTCATCCACACCCGCCCGCGCTACTTCGCCCAGATCATGGGCGAGCTGCTCTACTGGGTCGGGGAGGACCGCCTCTTCTTCTCCAGCGACTACGCCATCTGGACGCCGAAGTGGCTCGTCGAGAAGTTCGTCGACTTCCAGATCCCCGAGGACATGACGGAGTACGCGCCCATCGGCACGGACACCAAGAAGAAGATCCTCGGCCTCAACGCGGCCAAGATGTACGGCCTCGACGTGCCCGAGCACCTGCGCCTGCCGGAGGCGGACGAGACCGCGACCGGCCCGCGCGAGCCCGCGGCGGCGGACCTGGCGACGGTCTGAGCGATGACCGCACTCGCCACCCGACAGCAGTCGGAGTCACTGGCGGCGGTGGGGGAGGACGACGTCCGGCGGGCGCTGGGCGTCGTCCTCGACCCCGAGCTCGACGAGCCGATCACCGACCTCGGCTTCGTCCGCTCGGTGCACGTCACCGACGCGGAGGTGACCATCCACCTGCGGCTGCCGACGTCGTTCTGCTCGCCGAACTTCGCCTACCTCATGGCCTCCGACGCCAAGGACGTCGTCACCGCCCTCGACGGGGTGGAGCGGGTCGTCGTCGAGCTTGACGACCACCACGACTCCGACCTCATCAACGCCGGCCTCGCCGCCGACGCGGGCTACAAGGGCACGTTCAAGCACGAGGCCGAGCACGACCTCGAGGAGCTGCGGTGGACCTTCCGCCGCAAGGCGCACACCGCCGCGATGGAGCGCTGCCTCACCGAGCTGCTGCGCGCCGACGCCTCCCTCGAGGAGGCGCGCCTCGGCGACGTACGGCTGCGGGACCTGCCCACCGGCCGGCACACCGACGCCCTGCTGCGCCGGCGCGCCGCCCTCGGCCTGTCGACCAGCCCCACCGCGGTCGTCATGGTCGACCACGAGGGCAACGGCTACACGCCCGAGCAGATCCCCCTGGCGCTGCGGCGGGCCCGGTCGACGCGGATCTCCATCGACGGCAACGCGCACTTCTGCCGCGGCCTGCTGCGCACCCGCTACGACGGGTCCGGCGCCGACCAGGCCGTGCGCCTGGACGGCATCGAACCGGCCGACCAGCACACCCTTCTTCCCCTGACAGTCAAGGAGAGCTGACCGATGAGCACCATGCGCGCCGTCCAGGTCGTGGGCTACCACCAGGACCTCAAGATGGCCGAGCTGCCCGTCCCCGAGGCGACCGGACCGTGGGACGTCGTCGTCAAGATCGGCGGCGCCGGCGTCTGCCGCACCGACCTGCACATCCTCGAAGGCCAGTGGGCCGAGAAGTCGCAGGTCCAGCTGCCCTACACGATCGGTCACGAGAACGCCGGCTGGGTGCACCAGGTCGGCTCCGCCGTGACCAACGTGCGTGAGGGTGACAAGGTCATCCTCCACCCGCTCATCACCTGCGGCCTGTGCCGCGCGTGCCGGTCGGGCGACGACGTGCACTGCGAGAACAACGCCTTCCCGGGAATCAGCACGAACGGCGGGTACGCCGAGTACCTGCTCACCTCGGCGCGCTCGGTCGTCAAGATCGACGACAGCCTCGAGCCTGCCGACGTCGCGGCCCTCGCCGACGCGGGCCTCACCGCCTACCACGCGGCGGCGAAGGCGGCCAAGCGCCTCACCCCGCGCGACACCGTCGTGATGATTGGCGCGGGAGGCCTGGGGCACATCGGGATCCAGGTCATCAAGGCCCTGTCGCCGGCGCGGCTCGTCGTCGTCGACCGCCACCCGGCCGCGCTCGAGCTGGCCAAGTCGATCGGCGCCGACGAGGGCGTCCTCGGCGACGGCCACGAGGTCGAGACGGTGCTCGACCTCACCGGCGGGTTCGGCGCCGAGGTCGTCGTCGACTTCGTCGGCGAGAACGGCTCGACCAAGAAGGGCATCGACATGACCCGGCAGGCGGGCGACTACCTCGTCGTCGGCTACGGCGAGAACGTCGACGTCCCGACCATCGACCTGGTCTCGACCGAGAAGAACGTCCTTGGCAACCTCGTCGGCTCCTACAACGACCTGCAGGACCTCATGGCCCTCGCGGCCACGGGCGCCGTCACCCTGCACACGCAGAAGTACGCGCTCGACGACTTCCAGCAGGCCATCACGGACCTGGACAACGGTCAGGTCCGGGGCCGCGCCATCCTCGTCCCCTGACGACAGGCCGCCGTACGGCGGCTCGTCCCCCCTCCACCGCGCCGGGCCGGCGCGACCTGATCCCCGGCCCGGCGCGGCTCCGTACGCGCTCGACCTTCCCCTGCCCGGCCACGGGCTCTCGACGGACAAAGGAGTCCTCGTGAAGAACTACATCGGCGTCGGTGTCTCGATCGGCGTCCTCGCCGGCATCTGGACCGCGCTCAGCACCAACATCACCTCGATCACGCTCATCACGTGGGTCGGCTTCGCCGCGTGGGCGTGCTACTTCGCCGCCGGCGGCGGGGTCACCGGGTTGCGCAACGGCCTGCTGTCCAACCTGTCCGGCGCGGTCTACGGGTGGCTCGTCGTCGAGTTCATCAGCCACGTCGCGTTCAAGGGCAACCTCGCCATCGCCGTCGGGGTCATCGCCGTCGCCATGTGCCTGCAGGCCGGGTGGGCTCCTCTGAGCTTCATCCCGGGGGCGTTCGTCGGTGCGGCGTCGTTCTTCGGCGCGCAGTTCGCGTTCTGGCCGACCGTGACCGCGCTCGTCGTCGGCGCGCTCTTCGGTTTCGCGTCCGGCGTGCTGGGGGAGAAGATCCAAGCGGCCGTCGTGCGGCCCGCGCCGGCCGAGGTGCCGACGGCGCCGGCGGTCTGAGGCGCTCGCTGTCCCTGTTGACCCTCGAGAAGGAGTGACGTTGATCTTCATCACCGCGAAGTTCCCCGTGAAGCCCGAGCACGCCGACGACTGGCCGCAGCTGTCGAAGGAGTTCACCGACGCGTGCAACGCGGAGGAGGGGTGCCTGTTCTTCCAGTGGGCCCGCTCGCTCGCCGACCCGAACGAGTACGTCCTCATCGAGGCGTTCAAGGACGACGACGCCGGCGGCGCCCACGTGCAGTCGGACCACTTCAAGAAGGCCACCGCCGAGCTGCCGCAGTACCTGCAGCGCACTCCGGACATCATCAATACGAAGGTCGACGGGTGGAGCGAGCTGGGGGAGATGGCGGTCAAGTAGACCGACTCCGTTCTCGAGGTGGAGGGCCGCATCCCGTTGGGGTGCGGCTCTCCGCCGTACGGGGCGCCCGTGCGGCGGTGCGCGGTTCAGATCTGGCAGTGGGCGTCCGAGGCGCCCTGCACGTGTGACCACGTCGACCAGGACCCGCTGGGGGTGCTGTAGAACTCCACGGTGCGGTAGTAACCGGAGGGCAGCTGGGTGAAGGTCCAGCCCAGGAGCGGAGCGACGTTGCGCGTCGTCCCGTACAGGAAGTAGTACGGCGACCCCGCGAGGTAGCCGAGTGCGCGGCGGCCCGAGCTGGTCGACGCACCACCCATCCAGCCGGAGCTCTGCCAGAAGGCCCATTGCGAGCCGTTCCAGCGGTAGAGGTCGGTGTCGAACCAGACGTTCTGCGCCGTCGAGTAGTCGGTGCGGATGTTGGGCCAGTTCTGCCGGATCCAGTGGTTGGAGGCGCTGCAGGCGAAGCCATAGCTGGTGGCGTTGGCCGCCTGGGCCGGGACGGCGGTGAAGACCACGGCGGCAAGGGCGACGAGCGGGGCGATGAGGCGGCGGGGCTTCATGACAGAGACCTCCATTGAGCGCTGAGAGCTGATGCAGGAACTGTTGCTCCGGGCCCTTCAGAACCCCTTCAGACCTTCGGCCTCGGCGCGCTCGTCCGCGAACGGAAAAGATGCCTCCTGCCACCCTTCTCCCGGTGGCCCGATCGTCCTCGAACGTCACCAACTGTCGAGGCCTCTCACGACGACGAGGAGCCGGAGGGTCCACGAAGCACCGATCGGAGAGCCACCTCTGGCGAACACGCCGAGGGGCCGCCACTTGTCGTCCGTTCGGCCCGCGCAGTGTGTCCGTTGCGCGGCTTTCGGCATTCCGGCGTCGACGCCGATACTCGTCGGCGCGCCGTCCTGAGACGGAGGCGGCCGAGCAGGGGGAGTGGTGACGGAGCAGGTGACGTCGGGCGGACGTGCGACGAGTGGGGCGGGCGGGTCGGCTCGGGCGCAGGCGGCGTACTGGAGCCGTCGAGCCGAGCAAAGTCATCGCGACTACCTGCAGGCGCGGGAGAAGGCGGGGCGCTGGCGGGTCGGTGCCGAGGGCGAGGAAGCGGTCGCGCAGCTCCTCGGGTCGTTCCCCCTGGAGCTCGCCGTGCTGCACGACCGGCTGCTGGAGCCGGGCAGGTCGAGGGTCAACCTCGACCACGTCGTCGTCACCAACGCGGGGGTCTTCGTCCTCGACACGAAGAGCTGGTCCGGTGACGTGTCCGTGAGTGACGACACCCTGTGGGTGCACTCCGACAGTCGCCGGTACGGACGCAACAAGGACCTGGCCACCGTCGGGGGGTACGCCGACGTCATGGCCGCGAGGCTGCGCGTCCAGGTGACCCCGCTCCTCGTCCTCGCCCGCGATCACCACCAGGGCCTGGAACCGGCGTTCGTCGCCGGCGTGCACGTCGTCCCGGCTCAGCGCTTGCGCGAGTGGTTCCTGCGACGGCCCGTGGTGATGGACGACATCCAGTCCGGGTCACTCTTCGGCGTGTGCGCCCGCGAGTTCCCGGACGCGACGACCACGACAGTCGTCAGCCGGCCGGCACCCGCCCGCGGCGATGTATCGGCCCCGCCGCCCGGTCACCCTCGCCGATCGAGGGCGCCTCGTGCGACGAGGCGGCCCTCGCCACGTCGGCGTCCCGCAGCTCGGCGGGGCATGCCGGTCAAGGTCCTGATCGTGCTGATGTGCGTGCTCCTCGGTCCGCCGCTCGCGATGGGCGTCGGCTCGCTGGTCGCGGTCGCTGTGACCGCGGTCGTCGCACGACCGGCGCCGTCGCAGCCCCGACCGACGCCGTCCCACGAGGGGTCGCATCCCACGACACCGCCTGCCTCGACTCGGCCCGCGCATCCGCTGACGGGGACGAGCGCGACGCCCTGAGACCAGGACTGGCTGCTCCACGGCTCAGCCGCTGCACGCGAAGGGCCGCACCCCCCAGGGTGCGGCCCTCCGCCGTACGGGGTCTCCTCAGACGGCAGCGCGCGGCGCCCGAGCCAGCTCGCGTGCGCAGAGCGCGAACCCGACCACCTGGAGGGCGGCGCCGATGACCTGCGGGACCTCGTTGCCGAAGAACACCAGCCCGATCACGTGCAGCACCGGCCAGCAGGCAAGCAGCAGCGGCCGTCCGGGCGGCGCTGCGGCTGCCGTGGGTCGCACTCGAGGAGGGCGGGGTCGTCGTCGCCTCCAGCGGCGAGGAGGGCGGACTCGTCCGGCGACTGGACGTGCCCGGCGGGTCGGGTCCGCCGCTCGCGCTCGTCGTCGGGCTGCGGCCGGGGGAGCTGACCCTCGGCGCCGACGACGAGCGGGTGCTGCGGCTGACCGTCCCGCTGCTCGCGCTCACCCTCGAGGCGCAGAGCCAGCGCGGGCAGCTGCAGGAGGCGCGGGCGGCGACCGCGGCCGCGCTCGAGGACGAGCGACGTCGGCTGCGGCGCGACCTGCACGACGGGCTCGGACCGCAGCTGAGCGGGATCGCCTTCGCCGCCGACGCGGTCGACAACCTCCTCGACGTCGACGCTCCCGCCGCGCGCGAGCTGGTGCGCGGGCTGCGCCAGGACGCGGCCGAGGCGGTCGGGGACGTGCGGCGGATCGTCTACGGGATGCGGCCGCCGGCGCTCGACGAGCTGGGGCTGGTCGAGGCGCTGCGGCAGCGGGCGCGCGGGCTGGTCTCGCCCCAGGGGCGCCCGCTCGTGGCGTCGGTGGCGGCGCCCACGGCGTTGCCCGAGCTCGCGGCGGTGACCGAGGTGGCGGCGTACCGGATCGCGGTGGAGGCGCTGCTCAACGTCGCCCGGCACGGGAGTGGGGCCTCGGCGCGGGTGTGCGTCGTGGTCGAGGGGGACGAGTTGCGGGTCGTCGTCGAGGACGACGGCGGCCCGGGCGGGCGCTGGGTGCCGGGGGTGGGGCTGACCGGGATGCGCGAGCGGGCCGCCGAGGCCGGTGGACGGGTGTCGTTCGGCGCGACCGAGACGGGTGGTCGGGTGACGGCGGTGCTGCCGCTGCGGGCGTGAGTCAGACCGGGACGACGTCCACCAGGTGCTCGATACCGCGCAGGTCGTCACCGTTGCGGGTGAGGAGCCGGGCGTCGTGCGCGCGAGCGGTCGCGGCGATGAGCAGGTCCATCGCTCGCGTCCTGGGCCGCCGGCCGCCGGCGACGACCGCGGCCGCCAGCTCGCCGTATGCCGTCGCCACGGTGCTGTCCACCGGGAGGGCGTTGAAGTGACGCTCGACCTCCTGCAGACGCCGCAGCCGATCCGCTCGCTCGGCCGGGTCCGCTGTGACCAGCACGCCGTAGGACAGCTCGGCCAGGCTGACGGCGCTGATCGCGAGATCGCCGTCCAGGGTGGTGATGTCCGAGGCGATGAGGACGCTGGTGTCGAGGACCGTCCTCATCGGGTGCGCTCCCACGGGTCGGCCACCGACGTGTCGAGCAGCTCGAGGTCGGACTCCCAGGAGTCGTCGATCGGGGAGGCGAAGACCGCCTTGACCTCATCCCAGCGTCGCCAGTGATCGGCGGCCACCGGGGTGATCCGGGCTGCGGGTCGCCCGGACACGGTGATGAGAAGCTCCTCGCCCTGCTCGACGCGTCGCAGCAGGTCCGACGCGTTCTGGCGGAGCTCACGCACTCCTACGGTGTCCACGATCGTCAAGGTAGCACTTGTGCTACCCACGGGACGCGCTCGTGAAGGACTCGAGCTCACGCCCCGGCCTCGCGGTCGGGGGTGAGGGACGGGGTGGCGCCGGTGCGTCGGTCCATGAAGCCCGTCCATCCCTCCTCGGTCAGCGTGTAGACGTCCCCGGTGACGACGGGGACGTCGAGAGGAGCGTCTCGCCAGGCGTGCAGCCAGCGCGTCTCCTCCGCTCCGGGCTCCAGGTGGCCTCGACGGCAGACCACAGTGACGAGGACGTGACGGCGGTCGCCGCCCCAGGCGTGGGGGTCGCCGCGGCCGGCCATGAGCCGGCGGGCCGCCTCCCCGACGAGCTCCTGTGCCTCGCGGTCGGATCGCGCAGGCAGCTGCCGCGGGTGGGGGACCGGACGGGCACGCCGGACCCTCATCGCGTCCTCGACGCCGTGGGCGCCGTCGTCATGGCGCCGGACCACGGCGACGACGACGTCACCGACGGCGGGGCGGACGAGGCTGACGATCTCGGCGAGCGTCTCGCTCGGGTCGGCCAGGTCCCAGTCGTGCAGGTCAGCGGTCATCCACCGAGGCTGTCAGCCCGACCAGCAGCAGCCGGTCGTCGTCCACAGGGGTGGTGACGTTACCGAGGGCCGGACCGATCCTGTGGACGACATCGGCAGATCGAGGTGCGGATCGGTCAAGGTGGGCCCTGTACCGCACCGTTCCGAGTGAGAACGCACGAAGGAGAACCGACCGGCATGGGCAAGCAGAGTCGTCGCCGCCGCGAGACGCGGGCCGCGCGGCCGGGCAGTCCGCCGGGGGCGGCCTTCGGGGCGCCGTACGGCGTGCCGGACGAGGAGGAGGGCGGGCCGGAGCACTGGGACGTCTGGGTGTCGCTGGCGCGGGAGGTGCTGTGGTGGCGCCGGCAGAAGCGGGAGAGCGAGGGCCTCGGAGCGGTCGCCGAGCTGCGCCGGATCCTGGCCGGGGCCTCGGGCCGTCGGGCCCTGACCGAGCTGCGGACCGAGCTGGCCGACGTGGTCGACTCCGCGTGGCGGAAGGGCTGGCAGCCGGCGGACCTGCTGCGGCTGGCGCGGCGCGACCTGCCGGCGGGGTCGGTGGAGCTGCTGGGCGACCTGCTCCTCGCCGACCTCGCCCGGTACGCGTCGGCGACGGTCACGCCGTCCTGGCACGACCAGCTGGCGATGGCGGACGTCGCCACGTGGTGGCCAGCCGACCGGGAACCGTTGAGTGCGAGGGTGGCTCGCGACGGGGGCGATCTGGTCGAGGTGTGCCTGACGGCGCTGCCGGTGATGATCTTCCTGCGCGGCCTGGTGCGCCTCGAGGCCCTCGACCCGCTGCCCGGGCAGTGGCGCGAACCGGTCGACAGCCGCGGCGACGTCGACCAGCGCGTGCTGGAGCGGGTGCGGCTGCTGCTGGCCAAGGCCGAGGCGACGACGTACCCGGCGGAGGCCGAGACGTTCACCGCGGGCGCGCAGGCGCTGATGGCGCGGCACAGCATCGACCGGGCGCTGCTCGACGCGGCCGGACCCGAGCACGACGCCCCGCGGGGTCGCCGGATCGGGGTCGACCGCCCCTACGAGCAGGCGAAGGTCATGCTGCTCGGGGTCGTCGCCCACGCGAACCGGTGCCGGTCGGTGTGGACGAAGGAGCTCGGCTTCGTCACCGTGGTCGGCTTCGGCCCCGACCTCGCCGCGACCGAGACCCTGTTCACGTCGCTGCTGCTGCAGTCGACGCGGGAGCTGACCGAGCACGGGAGCAAGAGCACCCGGTGGGGGACGTCGCGGACCCGCTCGTTCCGGCAGTCGTTCCTCACCGCGTTCGCCGACCGGGTCGGTCAGCGGCTCGAGCAGGCCGCCCAGCAGGTCGTCGAGGAGGTCTCAGCGGAGGAGGCCGCCGGCGACCGGGCAGGCGGTCCTGCGGCGGCGTCACGTCGCGGTGGCGGTGGCGGTGGCGGCACGCTCGTGCACGTCCTCGAGCAGCGGCGCGAGGAGGTCGACGCGACCGTCGACCAGCTCTTCGGCACGCTGCACTCGGCGCCGATGCCGACCCCCACCGACCACGAGGGGTGGTCGGCGGGGGTGGCGGCAGCCGACCGGGCCGACCTGGCCCGGGGCGCACGGGTCGAGGCGCGGTGACGCTGGTGGATTCAGACAGTGCACTGCAATCTGCACTGCATCCCGTCTACCCTGGACGGGTGACGACCTACCTGCAGATCCGCAACGTCAGCGATGACGCCCGACGCGTCCTGCGACAACGGGCGGCGGAGGCCGGTCAGTCGCTGAACGCCTACCTCCTGACGCTCATCGACCGTGAGGTCTCACGGCCCACCGTCGCCGAGGTGCTGGCGCGAGCAGCTGCTCGCGCTGAGATCGCTTCGGTGTCCGCGGTCGACCTGATCAGGGCCGAGCGGGACGCGCGATCGGGTGATGCCGTGGGCGATTCGCCGCGGTGATCGTCGTCGACTGCTCGGCCGTCGTCGACGTCCTGCTGTCAGCACCAGGAAGCGGTGACGTCCGGCGCTTACTGGGCGGTCGGGAGCTCCACGCTCCCGACCTCCTCGACGTCGAGGTCGTCTCCGCACTGCGCGGCCTGGTGCTCGGACGCCACCTCAGCGTCGAACGGGCTTCGGCGGCCCTCGGTGACTACGACCAGCTGCCGGTGCGGCGATGGCCGATCAGCCATCCGTTCAGGACCCGCATGCTGTCCCTCCGCGATCGGGCGACGGCGTACGACGCCGCCTACGTGGCTGTGGCGGAGGCGCTCGGGTGCTCGCTCGTCACCCGCGACGCCCGCTTGGCGAGGGCAGTGGATGCTCTCGTCGATGTCGTGCTGGTGTGAGGCACCGACAGGAAGCGAGCCACAGGACCGCTCTGCTCACACCGGGTAGCGGGCGGGGTGGTCGGTGAGGGCGGGCAGGTCGGGGGACAGGTCGAGGAACCGGTCGGCGGTGACCGGCAGGTCCCGTACCCGCACCCCGGTGGCGTGGAAGGCCGCGTTGGCGATGGCCGCGGCCATCCCGACGATCCCGATCTCGCCGAGCCCGCGCGACCCCATCGGGTTGATGACGCCGTCGACCTCGTCGAGCCACTCGACCTCGATCGCCGGCACGTCCGCGTGCGCCGCGACGTGGTAGCTCGCGAGGTCCTGGGTGACGATGTGCCCGAACCGCGGGTCGCGCACCGACTCCTCGAGCAGCCCGGCCCCGAGCCCCATGGTCATCCCGCCGATCAGCTGCGAGCGGGCGAGCACCGGGTTGACGATGCGCCCGCCGGAGAACACGCCGAGCATCCGCGAGACCCGCGGCTCACCCGTCCACACGTTGACGCGCAGCTCGACGAACTGGGCGCCGTAGGAGAACATCGCGTGCTCGTCGGCGGCCGGGTTCTCCGGCTGCGACCCCGTCGTCGACGCGCCCGCCGCGGGGGAGGTGCCGTGCTCGTCGCGGAACGCTGCGGCCGTCGCGACGATCGTCGTCCCCCACGAGCTCGTCCCCGACGACCCGCCCGCGACGGTGGCCTTGGGCAGGCTGCTGTCGCCGAGCTCGACGGTGACCTCCTCGACCGGCACCTCGAGGGCGTCGGCGGCGATCTGCGCAAGGACGGTGCTCGACCCGGTGCCGATGTCGGCGGCCCCGAGCTGGACGAGGTAGCCGTCGTCGGTCGCGGTGATCTGGGCCTGGTTACCGGGCATCGTCATCGCCGGGTACGTCGCCGCCGCGACCCCGGTGCCGACGAGCCAGTCGCCCTCGAGCCGCGAGCCCGGCCGCGGGTCGCGGCCCGCCCACCCGAAGCGGTCCGCGCCGCGGCGCAGGCACTGGACGAGCCGACGCTGGGCGAAGGGCAGCCCGGTGTCCGGGTCGGCCGCGGGCTCGTTGAGCACCCGCAGCTCGATCGGGTCGACCCCGGTCGCCACGGCCAGCTCGTCCATCGCCACCTCCAGCGCGAACATGCCGGGCATCTCGCCGGGCGCCCGCATCCACGAGGGGACGGCGACGTCGAGCGCGGCCAGTCGGTGGCTCGTGGCGCGGTGCGGGGCGGCGTACATGTGCCGCGTCGCGACGGCCGTCTGCTCCGCGAACTCCTTGACGGCCGAGGTCTGCTCGACCACCTCGTGCTGGATTCCCAGGAGACGACCGGTGTCGTCGGCGGCGAGGACGACGTGCTGGATCGTTGCCGTGCGGTAGCCAGCGAGGGCGAACATCTGCTGCCGCGTGAAGGCCAGCCGGCACGTCCGCCCCGGGTGCGTCTTGGCCACCAGCGAGGCGACGACGTCGTGGACCTTCGGCATGCCCTTGCTGCCGAACCCACCGCCGACGTACGGCGAGCGCACCCGCATCTCCTCCGGCTCGAGGCCGAGGAGTCCGCCGACGGTCTCGACGACCCCGTGCACCTGCTGGGTCGACGCGTCGAGGGTCAGCAGCGGCCCGTCCTCGCCGTCGGCGCGCCACCGCGCGGTGACGGCGTGCGGCTCGAGCGGGTTGTTGTGCTCGTACGGCGTCGTGTACGTCGCGTCGACGACGTGGGTCGCCTCGCGGTGGGCCTGGTCGACGTCGCCGTCGCTGCTGTCGGTGTCGAAGGAGGGGTTGACCTTCTCGGGCTTGTAGAGGTCCAGGTCGTCGGCGCGCAGCTGCGCCCGGTGCTCCTGCTCGTCGTAGGTCACCGTCACCAGCGACGCGCCCTCGCGGGCGGCCTCGGCCGACTCGGCGACGACGACCGCGACGACCTGGCCACGGAACGCGACGTCCGGCGTCTGCAGGACCATGAGCTCGCCGTCGTCGCCGCTGAGGCGCGGCGCGCTCGTGTGGTCGAGGATGTCGACGACGCCGGGGTGCGCCAGGGCGCGCGCCGCGTCGACCGCGCGCACCGTGCCCTTGGCGACGGTCGACTGGACGAGGTGGAGGAAGAGCGGCTCGTCGGCCGGCGCCTCGAAGGCGTACGGCGCCTGGCCGCTCACCTTGAGCGGACCCTCGCGTCGGGCGACACCGCGGCCGACGGCCCTCGCCTCGAACGGGGGGAGCTCCTGGACGGTCGTGTCGCTCATGCCGTGGCTCCTGCGTCGGTGCGGGCGGTGGCCGGCCGGGCTAGCTCGCGCAGCACGGCGGCCGTCGTCCGGCGGATCATGGGCAGCTTGTAGGCGGAGTCCTCGCTCGTCGTGGCCGGGGCGAGCTCGGCGTCGAGGGCGGCGCCGAGGGCCTGCGGCGTCAACCGTTCCCCGCGCAGGTGCTCCTCGAGCACCGAGGCGCGCCACGGCTTGTGGGCCATGCCGCCCCAGGCGACGCGGACGTCGCGGACGACGTCGCCGTCCATCTCGACGAGCGCCGCGACCGACACGAGCGCGAAGGCGTACGACGCCCGGTCGCGCACCTTGCGGTACGTCGACCGGGCTCCTGCGGCGGGGGCGGGGAGGTCGACGGCGAGGACGAGGTCGCCGTGCTCGAGGGTGGTGTCGCGGTGGGGAGCGTCGCCGGGGAGGCGGTGCACGTCGCCGTACGGGATCGTGCGCTCGCCGCCGGGACCGAGGACGAGCACCTGGGCGTCGAGGACGGCGAGGGCGACCGCGAGGTCGGACGGGTGCGTCGCGACGCACGACGAGGAGGTGCCGAGGACCGCGTTGTAGCGGCCGTAGCCCTCGAGCGCCGAGCAGCCGGAACCCGGTTCGCGCTTGTTGCACGCGGTCGTCGGGTCCTGGAAGTAGACGCACCGGGTGCGCTGCAGGAGGTTGCCGGCGGTCGTCGCCTGGTGGCGGATCTGGCCGGAGGCGCCGGAGAGCAGGGCGCGGGAGAGGACCTCGTACCGCTCGCGGACGTCGGGGTGGGCGGCGAGGTCGCTGTTGCGCACGGTGGCGCCGATCCGCAGGCCGCCGTCGTGGGGCTCGACGGTGTCGAGGGGGAGGCGGCTGACGTCGACGAGGCGGGAGGGGCGGGCGATGCCGAGCTTGAGGTGGTCGACGAGGTTGCTGCCGCCGGCGAGGAAGACGGCGTGGTCGTCGCCGTGGACCGCCTCGACCGCCGACGCGGGGTCGGTGGCGCGGGTGTGCTCGAGCGTCCTCATCGGGTCGCCGCCTCGTGGATCGCGGAGACGATGTTGACGTAGGCACCGCAGCGGCACAGGTTGCCGCTCATCCGCTCGCGGATCTCCTCGTCGGTGAGGTCGTCGAGCCCGCCGGCCGCCGTGAGGTCGTCGGTGACATGGCTGGGGTGGCCCTGCTTGACCTCGTCGAGCATGCCGACGGCGGAGCAGACCTGGCCCGGGGTGCAGTAGCCGCACTGGTAGCCGTCCTGCTCGAGGAAGGCCTGCTGCACGGGGTGGAGCTCGTCGTCGCCGTCGCCGGCGTCACCCGTGCCGAGCCCCGCGGCGGTCACGACCTCCGCGCCGTCCTGGGCGACGGCCAGGGTGAGGCAGGTCAGGTGGCGGCGACCGTCGAGCAGGACGGTGCACGAGCCGCACTGGCCGTGGTCGCAGCCCTTCTTGACGCTGGTGACCGCGAGCCGGTCGCGCAGGGCGTCCAGGAGGGTCGTGCGGTGGTCGACGACGACGGTGCGCTCCGTCCCGTCGACGTGCAGGGTGATCGATGACTCCACGGGGCACTCCTGGGCAGGGAGGGGATGAGCAACCACGAACGCGTACCCACCTCGCTCGCATCGGGAACCCCGGGGGGCTGGCGGGTCGGCGCGAGCGGGACGATCATGGCGGGGCCGACCCCGGAGAAGGAGACCGACGTGTCCGACTGGAACCAGCAGATCATCGACGAGTGGCGCGCCAACGACGGCACGGTGACGACGATGGGCTTCGGGCGGGGGCTGGTCCTCGTCCACCACCTCGGCGCGAAGTCCGGCACCGAGCGGATCAGCCCGCTCGCCTTCTTTCATAGCGACGACGGCGGCTGGCTCATCGCCGCGTCGAAGGCCGGGGCGCCGGACAACCCCGACTGGTTCTACAACCTCAAGGCGCACCCGGAGGTGACCATCGAGGTGCCCGGTGAGGGCGAGGTCGCCGTACGGGCGCGGGTGCTGGAGGGGGAGGAGCGCGACGCGGCGTGGGCGAAGTTCACGCAGGCGTCGGAGGGGTTCCGGTCCTACGAGCAGAAGACGACGCGGGTCATCCCGGTCATCGAGCTGACCCGCCGCTGACCTGCCGCTGACCCGGCCTCAGCGCTGCAGCACGTAGTGCAGGATCACGTCGTGCGCGTGCCGCGCCTTCTCGTCGCCGCGGAACTCGACCTCGTGACCGACGTTGCCGACCGCGATGGCGACGGTCGACGAGGCGGCGAGCTTGCCGAAGATCGACTTGTCGGCGACGAACGAGACGGCCGAGATGCGGGAGTACGGGAGGCTGGTCACGGCCGACTTGCCGCCGACGAACGAGTTGTCCTGGAGGATGACGCGGCGGTCGGTCAGGCCGATGAAGCCGGTGCCGACGCCCTTGCCGTCGTACACGGCCAGCACCTGCTCGCCCGGGAGCAGGAGCTGCTGCACCTTGTGCAGCTGGTCGGCCTTGTCGTGCGGGATCTGGCTCACGTCGTTCCGTTCCGTCCGGATGGGGCGAGTCGAGGGTCTTAGTACCTTTGTCCGCTTTCAGACGATACCGACGACGCCCTTGACTGGGGTCGCGGCGCACCGCTCGGGTGCGCGCCGACCTCACCAGGAGCCCCACCCATGCGCACGACCCCCCACGCCCGCCGTCGCAGCACCGCCGCCGTTGCGGCCGCCGCCCTCCTCGGCCTCACCGTCACCGGCGTCGCCGCCGCCAAGGGCGGCGAGCCCGGCGACGACACGGGCGGCGGCACCACTGCGGCCGCGGCCGGCGGCAACTACGCCGTCACGGTCAACGGCACGACGTACGACCCGGCGCCCGGCAAGGACGCCAAGGTCTCCGGGGTCCGGATGACCGGCCCCGTCACCGTCAAGGGCGTGCACACGACGTTCACCCTCGACCCGCGCACCCTGGGCGTCTACGACTACACGCTGACCGGCGCCCCGTCGCCCGAGCGGCTGGTCACCGCACCGACGGTGGTCTTCGCCAGCAAGGTGCCCAGCCTGTCCGCCGCGCAGCTCGCCGCACCGGTCCTCGACCTCCAGGTGCGTGACGACACGCTCGTCGCGCTCGTCCGCACGTCCGGAGGCAAGCTCAAGGTGCAGGCCAAGGACGCGCCGCAGGGTGGCATCTTCCAGATGGAGCCCGAGTTCGGCACGGCCGTCACCATCACCCACCAGCTCGGGCCGACGCTGTTCTACTTCGTCAACCCGTTCACCGGGAAGGTGAACTTCGGCAACGGGATCGACGCGGTGACCTCCGCGCAGAGCGCCACCGGCGCCCACCAGATGCTGCTCGGCAAGGACAGCCCGCAGGTCGCGACGAGGACCCAGCAGACCGGGTCGGTGACGACGTGGTCGGTGGCCTCCGGTGGCCGGCTGGGCGGCGTGCTCGGCGAGGACGCGATCGAGCTGAGCCAGGGCGCGACGAACTGCGTCAAGGACTGCCAGGCGCAGAACCGGATCAACGGGTCGCTGCCCGTGCCGCCCGACCCGACGAACCCGACGCCGATCGGCGGCTGAGTCGTTGACCAACGGCCTGGCCGCGGACGGCTACTCCCAGGAGCGGTGACTGAGGACGAGGCGGTACCCGTCGGGATCCTCCACGGTCACGCCCCAGCGCTGCCAGTAGGGGTTCGGTGACGCCACTCGTGTGCCCCCGCACGTGACCAGGCGCTCGACCACCTCCGGTTCGATCTCCACTCCCAGGTAGAGCACGAGCAGGTCCTCGGGGCTCGGCCGTGAAGCTGCGTGGGCGTCCGGGTCGTGCACCAGCTCGAGATGCCACCTCGCACCTGACGCCCCCACCATCAGCAGGGCGTGGCCACCCTCCGCGTCGGCGCCCGACTCCCAGAGGACGTCAAGACCCAGACCCTCCACCCAGAATCGTCGTGCGGCCTCCAGGTCGCGGGTGGGCCGGGCCAGGCGTATGGGGACCGAGGCGATGTCCATGCCCCACCGTCGCACTCGTGCGACGATCGAGCCACTGTTGGCAGGGGTTCGAGGCGGTCGGCGCGGTCAGGCGACGACCTTGGCCGCCTCGAAGTCCTTGACCGGCATCGGCGTCGACAGCTTCCAGGTGATGGCGATGGGTCGCTCGCCGCGGTGGCTCACGTACGTCGCCTCGCCGAGGAAGACGTACGGCGCCGCGCCGCCGAACTCCGTCACCTTGCTCTGCCTCGTGAAGAGCAGGATGTGCGAGCCCTGGTCGGCGTGGTGCAGGTAGCGCTGTCCGGTCGGTGAGGCGACGCTCGTGCCCGACTGGGTCTCCCAGTGGAAGAGCTCGCGGCTGAGCGCGTAGTCCTGGTACATCGTCGTGGGGGAGTAGTCCGCCTCCGACTTGTGCAGGGTGACGAAGAAGGCGTCGGCGTTCCAGGAGGGCGCGCGCAGCACGCCCTCCTGGAAGCCGCGAGCCTTGCGGCCGCCCACCTGCGCGTAGTCCAGCGCCGCCAGCAGCTCGGTGATCGAGTAGCGGGCGTGCACGCGCAGCGGTCGGTCGCCCAGGTCTCCGCCGAGCGGCGACGTCACGCGCTCGGCGTGAGCCAGGCCGTGCGCGAGGACGGCACGGAAGTCCTCCCGGACGGCGGGTTCGTCACGCAGGGACGCGAACGCGGCGTCGCACGAGACGAACCCGCCGGCGTCGGGCCAGATGGTGAAGAAGAGCATCCGGGCCATTGCCTGCAGGTAGGGAGACGCGTCCTCGTACGACGGCGGCTCGTCTCCGAGCCACGTGAGGTACGCCGCTGCCCGCTCCGGGTCGTCCACGTGGGCGAGGGCGCGAGCCCGGCGCAGCAGGGCCGTCTCGTGCGGGCCGGGCGCCGGCGCGGCGGCGCCGGCCTCGCGGCGCAGCCGACTCCACGAGCGGTCGCCGGACAAGACCTGGGCCAGCTCGACCCCGGACTGCTCGAGGAAGGTCGTCAGATCGTCGGTCGGGTGCTGACGCAGCTCGGTGACGATCGTTGACCAGCGAGAGGTCACCTGGGATCGGATGTTCTCCAGGACGAGGTCCTGGCTGGTGCGGTCCAGCACGATCTGGGTGCCGGCCGGCAGGAACGGGAAGCCGTGCTCGACGTCGCGCTCGAGCTGCGACCGGGTGCTGCCCGTCATCGCCCGGAACCGGCGGTCGAAGCGGAACTCCTTGCGGTGGTGGCCGACGAAGTCGAGCGCTGTCAGAACCGGCTTGTTCGGGGCGAGCCGGAGCCCACGACCGAGCTGCTGGAGGAAGACCGTCGAGCTCTCGGTGGGCCGCAGGAACAGCACCGTGTTGATCGAGGGGACGTCGACGCCCTCGTTGAAGATGTCGACAGTCATGATCGCCTGGATCCGCCCGGCGCGCAGGTCCTCGATGTGGCGTTGCCGGTCGGGGGCGGCGGTGCGGCTGGTGATGGTCGCCGCGGCGATACCGGCCGCGCGGAACTGGTCGGCCATGAACTCGGCGTGGTCGATCGAGACGCAGAAGCACAGGGCCTTCATCGCGGTGAGGTCGGCGACCTTGTCCTCGACGGCCTTGAGGATGATCCGGGCGCGTGCGCGGTCACCGGTGTAGACGTTCGAGAGGGCCATGGCGTCGTACGCGCCGGTGCTCCAGTCGACGCGGCGCAGGTCGGTGCCGTCGGCGATGCCGAAGTAGTGGAAGGGCGTGAGCAGGTCGGCCTTGAGCGCGTCCCACAGCCGCAGCTCGGCGGCCACGTGCCCACCGAAGAGCGTGCGGACGTCGACGCCGTCGCCGCGCTCCGGGGTCGCCGTCAGCCCGAGCAGCTCACGCGGAGTCAGCCGGTCGAGGATCGCTCGGTACGTCGCCGCCTGGCCGTGGTGGAACTCGTCGATGACGACGACGTCGAACGCGTCGGGAACGATGTTCTCCAGGCCGTAGGCCGAGAGCGACTGCACGGAGGCAAAGACGTGCTCCCACCGTTCGGGTCGTGCGCCGTCGACGTAGAGCTCGCCGAAGCCGGCGTCGGCCAGCACCTCGCGGTAGGTCCGCAGCGACTGGGTGAGGATCTCCTTGCGGTGGGCGACGAAGAGCAGCCGCAGGCGCCGTCCTGCGCGGGCGCACAGCTCGCGGTAGTCGAGGGCGGCGATGACGGTCTTGCCGGTGCCGGTCGCCGCGACGAGCAGGTTGCGGTGCCGGTCGTGGACGAGCCGCTCGACGTCGAGCTGCTCGAGCATCTCCGCCTGGTAGGGGTACGGCGTCACCTCCAGCCCGGACAGCGCTATCGGTCCACCGCCGGCGGGGGCCCCTCCCCGTGAGCGCGCCCGCGCCAGGGCGTCGTCGAGCCGGTCGGCGTCACGGTCCGGGTCGTAGGCCTCGAAGGTCGGGTCGGCCCAGTAGCTGTCGAACGTCGCGGCGAACTTCTCCAGGACGGCGGGCGTCGCGACCGCCGACAGCCGCACGTTCCACTCCACGCCGTCGAGGAGCGCCGCGCGCGAGAGGTTCGACGAGCCGACGTACGCCGTGTCGAACCCGGTCGCCCGACGGAAGTGCCACGCCTTGGCGTGCAGCCGGGTCCGCTGGGCGTCGTACTGGATCCGCACCTGCGCGCCGAGGTCGCGGACGAGCCGGTCCAGCGCCTGCCGCTCGGTCGCGCCCATGTACGTCGTCGTGATGACCCGCAGCGGCACACCGCGCTCGGCGAGGCGCCGCAGCTCCGGCTCGATGACCCGGAGGCCGTACCACTTGACGAAGGCGATGATCGCGTCGACCGAGTCGGCGCTCGGTAGCTCGGCCCGCAGCTCGGCGCCGATCGCCGGCTCGCCGACGGCGTTGGTCAGCAGGGAGGTGTCCGACAGGGGAGTGGCCGGCCGGCGGGTGTCGTACGTCGCGCTGCTGCCCGGGACGGCCGGGCGGACGACCGAGAGCAGCTGCCGCGCCCCCACCACCTCCGCGTCCGGGTCGGCTAGCGCCTGCACGAGCCGGTTCACCAGGGCCAGCCGGTCCTCCGGCGTCCGGCGGGCGGCGAGGGCACGCCGCACGGCGTCGCGGACGTGCCGCGAGAGCACCTCCGGCTGGTCGGCGTCGTCGATCACCGCCTCGGCGAGGGTGAGGTCGTCGCGGCCGGTGAGGCGCGCGAGGAGCTCACGGGTGATGAGGGACTCGTAGAGCCCTTCGACGATGCTGCCCCCGGGGTTCATGGCGGGTAGCTAAACACCTCGCGGCCGACCGGCCGAGCCGCCGCTCCGATAGTTGCGACGTCCTACGACATAGTGCGAACCGCTCAGAGGTCGAACTGCTCGGACGATGGTCCTCCCATGCGAATCCCGGGACGGGGTGGTCCGTCCATCCGCGCTCTGCTGGTGGTGCTCGTGCTGGTGCCACTGGTGGGTGTCTGCGTGGCCGCCGGGTTCCAGGTGCACTCGAGCCTGGCCAGCCAGGACATCGTCGCCCAGGCCGACCAGCGGATCCGTGCGGCCGTCGCCGTGGGTCTCGCCCGCTCCGACCTGCAGCAGGAGGTCATGCCTGCGCTGATGCGCTACGGCGTGCGGCACCCCGAGGTGCTGACCGAGATGCCGACCTCGTGGCAGCTGCAGCAGGTCAGCTCGATGGCCGTCGTCGTCGACGGGCTGCGCTCGACGACCGACACCGCGGTCGCCGCCCTCGCTCAGCAGCTGTCCGTCCGCGCGCTCGTGCCGTCGCTGCAGCGCGACCTCGAGGCCGCCCGGGCCGACCTCGACGGCGAGCACGGCGTGCCCGACACGCGCGCCGCCTCCGCCCTCCTCGTCCGCCTCGGTCAGCAGGAGAGCAAGGAGCTGGGCGGCGCGCTCGCCGCCGGTCTCACCGGGCCGTGGGTCCGGGCCGTGCAGGACACCGAGATGGCCGCCCGCGCCAGCCAGACCGCGGCCCTGGAGCTGCCCGGCCTGGCCTACATGGTCGCCAAGGTCGGCCTGACCTCGGCGGAGTCGCGCAGCGTCTGGACGCAAGCCTGGGCCGCCGCCACCGACGCGTCCAGCCGCGTCCTCGACGGGGCCTCGCCGGAGCTCGCGCGGGCGTGGCAGCAGGCCGGGGCCTCGCCCGAGGTCGCCGGCTACACCTACCGCCTCGCCACGCTCGCCCTGGCCGACGCCGCACCCTCGCTGACCGACTTCATCGGGCTGCTGACCCCCGACCAGGCCCGCAACACGGCGTACCAGGCGGTGCTCAAGACCGCGCTCGTCCGCGCCGAGCAGGCCGCGGCGACCCAGGGCTCCATCGCGCAGCGCGCGGAGTACTGGACGATCGGGGTGCTGATCGGGCTCGTGCTGCTCACCGTCGGTGCCGCCGTCGTCATCGGCCGGCTCATCGACCGCCCGCTCACCGACCTCGCCGGCGCCGCGCGGCGGATCAGTGCGGGGGAGCTGCCCACGGTCGCCGTACGGGGCCCCCGAGAGGTCCAGACCGTCGCGGCCGCCCTCGACGACACCGTCACCGGGCTGCGGCGGGTGCAGGAGCAAGCCGCTCAGGTGGCCGCCGGCCACCTCGACAGCCCCGTCCTCGCCAGTGCGGTCCCCGGCCGCCTCGGTGAGGTGATGCACACGTCGGCGCGCGCGATGATCGAGGCGATCCAGGACCGCGAGAAGGCCCAGGCCCAGCTGGCCTTCCACGCCGCCCACGACGCGCTCACCGAGCTGCCGAACCGCGTCCAGTGCATGCTCCTGCTCGACCAGGCGCTGCACCGCGGCACCCGCGCGGGGACGATGACCGCCGTCCTGTTCATCGACCTCGACCACTTCAAGGCCGTCAACGACACGCACGGCCACGCCGCCGGCGACGTCGTCCTGCGCACGGTCTCCGAGCGGATGCGCGACCAGATGCGGGCCAGCGACACCGTCTTTCGGCTCGGCGGCGACGAGTTCGTCATGCTCGTCGAGGACGTCGCCGACGAGGCCGACACCATCGCCATCGGCGAACGGCTCATCGCCGCCCTCGAGGAGGACATCGCGGTCGACGCCGACCACCGCGTCAACGTCAGCGCCAGCATCGGCATCGCCTTCTGCGCCGACTCCGCCGTCGGGGCCGACCAGCTGCTCAGTGAGGCCGACGCGGCGGCGTACCGCTCCAAGACCGCCGGCCGCGGCCGCGTCGAGGTCTTCGACGACCTACTGCGCACCGAGCTGGGCCGACGGTTCGAGCTCGAGAAGGCGATCCGCGCCGGTCTCGCCGCCGGCGAGTTCTTCCTGCACTACCAACCCGTCATCGAGCTGAGCACAGGCTCGCCCGTCGGCGTCGAGGCGCTCATCCGCTGGGACCGGCCGGGGTACGGCGTCCTCGCGCCCGACACCTTCATCCCGCTCGCCGAGCGCTCCACCCTCGTCAACGAGATCGGCCGCTGGGTGCTCGCGGAGGCGACCGCGCAGCTGGCGCGCTGGGACGCCGCCGACACCGAGCGGTCGGGCCTGACGATGGCGGTCAACGTGTCCGGGCGGCACCTGGCCACCCCGGGCTTCGTCGACGACGTCGTCGGCGCGCTGCGACGGGAGGGCATCGACCCGCCGCGCCTCGTCGTCGAGATCACCGAGACCGTCCTCGTCGACGACCCCGTCTGCACGACGAACATGCGGACGCTGCGGGCGCTCGGCGTCCAGATCGCCATCGACGACTTCGGCACCGGCTACACCTCGATCGGCCAGCTGCCGCACCTGCCCGTCGACACCCTGAAGATCGACCGGAGCTTCGTCGCGTCGGCCGACCCCGCGCACCAGAGCCTCGTCCGGCTCATGGCCGCCGCCGCGCACGCGTTCGGGCTCACCGTCATCGCCGAGGGCGTCGAGCTGCCGGGCCAGGAGAACGCGATCCGGTCGGCGTCGGTCGACGCCGCGCAGGGGTTCCTCTACGGCCGGCCCGTGTCGGCGCAGGAACCGCTGCCGGCGGTCGCCGCGGCCGAGGTCGCCTGAGGTGTCGGCGGGACGCAGCGCGCTCGAGGAAGCGGCGAGCGCTGCGGAGGCGGCCCGCGTGCTCGACCGCAAGGCGGCGTACGCCCGACGACGGGCCGACGCCTTCGCCCGGGGTGCGGTGGGGGAGCGTCTCGTCGCCGAGACCCTCGCCCCGCTCACCGTCGACGGGTGGACGGTGCTGCACGACCGGTGCGTGCCCCACCTGGGCAACCTCGACCACCTGGCGGTCGGGCCCGGGGGCGTCGTCGTCCTCGACGCGAAGCACTGGAGCTCGGCGGTGACCGTGACCCGGGGGCTGCGGGCCGGATCACGCACCACGACAGCGGTGCCCGCGATGACCGCGCTGACCGACCAGGTGCGCCGGGTGCTCGTCGCCGCATCGCTCGACCTCCCGGTCCGCGGGCTGCTCGTCCTCACCCACGACCGCAACGTCGCCCTGCCGCACGCCGTGGTCGACGGGGTCCACGTCGTCGGTCTGCGCGGCCTCCCGCCCCTGCTGGCCTCGGCGGTGCCGGTCGCCGACCGGGCGACGGTGGAGGACGCCGTACGGCGCCTGTCGCTCGCCTTCCCGCCACAGGGCACCACGACGCCGGCGGCCCTGGCCGCCGAGCAGGTCGAGGGGCCCGCGCGCCCCGGCCTCTACGGCCGGGCCAACGCCACGCTCTTCGTCGAGCCGTGGACCCGATCGGGGCGACAGCGCCTCTACGTCCACGACGACCAGGGGACCGCGCTGGGCTGGAAGGACACCGTCTCCGGGCAGGTGGCCGTCACCCACGCCCCCGCCGACGGCGTCGTCCGGGCGCTGCTCGAGCACGCCGAGCTCGGCCGGCTGCACCTCGACCGCGCGTCCCTGCCGAAGATCCCCCTGGCCCTGCCGGGTGGGCGCGCCATGGGGGTGCTCGGGCGGCTGTGGACCACGTTCCACGTCGGCTACCACTGGCGCCGCGGCGGGGCCGACCGCCTGTACGGCGAGCTGTGGGGCCACCACGTCGGTCACCACCGGCTGGGGTACGTCGACCTGGCGACCGGAGCGATCCACCCCGTGAGCGAGGGGCCGATCGCCAAGGACCGCAGCCCCGCCGGGCGGTACCTCGAGCTGATGGCGGCGTCGTACGCGCGGGGTCGGCGCGCCGGGTAGGGACCAGGCGCGCGGGAGTCGACCGACATGGCGGTCGTGTGACGGATTTCCCGGAAGGCGCCGTTTCCTGGGATTTTCCTGACTACGGTGACGACGCCCTCGAGGCGCCGACCGCGCGCCTCGGGGCTCGGGGACGAGGTGCGGGCGCGCCTCGGCTCCGCCCTGCCCGCGACACCTCGGAGGACTTCTGTGACCACACCCCCCGCCCCGGCCGGCTGGTACCCGGACGGCACCGTCCTGCGCTACTGGGACGGTCGGATGTGGACCTCGCACACCGCGCCGCTGGCGCCACCGGCCTACGCCGGACCGGTCGACGCGCCGGTCGACGGGCCGGTGGCGGCGCCGGTGGCCGGGCCGGTGGTGGCTCCCGTCTCCGCGCCGGTCGGGCAGCGCAATCCGTGGACCCGCAAGCGGGTCCTCCTCCCGGCCGCGGCGCTCGCGCTGCTGACGCTGTTCGGCGTGCTGGGGTCGATCGGGGGCGCGGCCTCCACGTCGACCACCTCCACGTCCGACCCTGTCGCGTTGTCGGGTGGTGCCCCCGCCGCCGACCCGGGAGCCCCTGCGCAGGCCGCGGCCGAGAAGGCGGCCGCCGAGAAGGCGGCGGCGGACGAGGCCGCGGCGGAGAAGGCGGCCGCCGAGAAGGCGGCGGCGGACAAGGCGGCGGCGGACAAGGCGGCCGCCGAGGCGCTCGCGGCGCAGCAGGCCGCAGCCGCGAAGGCCGCGGCGCAGAAGGCGGCCGCCGAGCAAGCGGCCGCGGCCAAGGCGGCTGCGCAGAAGGCAGCGGCCCAGCAGGCGGCCGCCGCGCAGGCGGCCGCGCAGCAAGCAGCGGCCGATCAGGCGGCCGCCGCCCAGCGGGCGGCGGCTGAGCAGGCGGCGTCGCAGCAGGCGGCGGCGCAGGCGGCCGCATCGGCCGCATCGGCCGCATCGGCGTCGCTCGACCCGCGTTTCCCGACCTGCAAGGCGGCCATCGCCGCCGGCTACGGGCCGTACCGCGTCGGCATCGACCCCGAGTACGACTGGTACAAGGACGCGGACCACGACGGCATCGACTGCGAGCGCTGAGCCCGCGCACCCGGAGGGCGGGAACGCCGTACGGGTGCCGGACACCCCGCAGCGCTGGGACGGGCCGCGAGCGGTGCGCGATGCGAGATGATCGTGGCACGACCATTCGCTCAGGACGAAGGTCCCGTGGCCGATGAGGACGAGAGCGGCGGCCGTGCCGCCGTGTCGTCGTCGCGTCGGGAGTCACAGTGCGTCGGTTCCGCTTCACCATCAAGGCCCGCGTCGTCGTGGCCGTCGTCGCCCTGCTCGTCGTGTCCCTCGGCGGGGTCGTCGGTTACATCACGACGCGCAGCCTCGCGGAGGCCAAGGCGGCCGGGTACGCCTACGCCGGGGAGGTCGCGCAGCGCAACGCGGAGTCGATCGAGCAGGTCCTGCGCGGCGCCGTCGACACGGCCCGCGCCTTCACCCCGATGCTGCTGGCGAGCTCGAGCACCGGCGGCGACCGCCGCGTGGTCAACGCCGAGCTGCGGTCCGTCCTCGCCACCCACCCCGACCTGCTCGGGACGTGGACCTGTTGGCAGCCGAACGCGTTCGACGGCCGCGACCGCGACTTCCGCAGCGCCGGGGCCGGCGACGACGCCACCGGCCGACTCGTCCCCTACTGGGTGCGTGACGGGGGAGCCATCACCCAGACCCCGTTGGTCGACTACGACAAGCCGGGCGCCAACGACTGGTACGCGATCGCCGCGTCGACGCGCCAGGAGAAGATCATCGAGCCCTACGTCTACAAGATCGGCGGGCAGGACGTCCTCATGACGTCGGTCGCCGAGCCCATGGTCCGCGACGGCAAGGTCGTCGGCGTGTCCGGCGTCGACCTCACCCTGGCCAGTCTGTAGGGCGTCGTCGGCGGCATCCACCCGTTCGGCACCGGCAGCGCGATCCTCGTCAGCACCAAGGGGAACCTCGTCGGCGGCGGGCGCGCGCAGGACGCCGGCAAGCCGGTCGACGCGGCGGTCGCCGCCCTCGCCGGCAGCTCCTCGTCCGCCGGGCGCAGCACGCAGCGCGTGGTCGGCGGCGGGGACGCGGAGACGCTCCAGATCGCCGTCCCCGTGCGCCTCGGCCAGGCCGACACCTGGTCGCTGGTCGTCGCCGTGCCGACCAGCACCATCGTCGCCGACGCCGTGGCGACCCAGCACGTGGGGCTGCTGATCGCCCTCGGGGCGCTGCTCGTCGGGGCCCTCGTCGCCCTCGTCGTCGCCCGCACGATCGTGCGGCCCATCGACCGGCTGCGCGACCGGATGGCGGAGATCGCCGAGGGTGACGGGGACCTGACGCAGCGCGTCGAGGTCACCGACGACGAGACCGGCCAGCTGGCCGACGCCTTCAACCGGTTCGTGGGCAAGGTGTCCACGACGATCCGCGGCATCGCCGAGTCGACCTCGCTGCTCAGCACCGCGGCGCACCAGCTCGACCGGGTGAGCGGGGAGCTGCGCTCGGGGGCGTTGGACGCCTCGGACCAGGTCGGCTCGGCCAGCGCCTCGAGCGAGCAGGTCAGCGTCGGGGTCCAGTCCATCGCCGCGGGGGCCGAGCAGATGAGCTCCTCGATCACCCAGATCGCGCTCAACGCGACCAACGCGGCGGACGTGGCGAACCAGGCGATGACCGTGGCGCAGCGCACCAATCAGCAGGTCGGCGAGCTCGGCACCGCCAGCGCCGAGATCGGCGACGTCGTCAAGCTCATCCGCACCATCGCCGAGCAGACCAACCTGCTCGCGCTCAACGCGACGATCGAGGCGGCCCGGGCCGGCGAGTTCGGCAAGGGCTTCGCGGTGGTCGCCGGGGAGGTCAAGGAGCTCGCCCGCCAGACCGCCGACGCCACCCAGATGATCAGCGACCGGATCACCGCGATCCAGGTGTCGACGACGTCCGCCGGCGAGGCCATCACCGAGATCGCCGACGTCATCGTGCGGATCAGCGACTACACGACGACCATCGCCTCGGCCGTCGAGGAGCAGAACGCCACGACCTCCGAGATGGGCCGGACCGTCACCGAGGTCGCCGCGAGCAGTGCCGGCGCGGCGCACACCATCAGCGGCGTCGCCCAGGTCGCCGCCGCGACCGCGGAGAGCGCCACGACGACGCAGGAGGCCGCGAGCGACCTCTCCGCGCTCGCCGAGGACCTCGAGCGGCTCGTCTCCACGTTCCGGTACGAAGCCGCCCCGTCCGCCTCCTGATGACGTCGGCGGAGCCCGGGCGAGCGGGGGCGACTCGTCCGAACGGCCAGTCCTCGGCGACCCCATGACCCTTCCCCCATCCCTCGCTGTCCGGAAGACTTGTTCCGGCACAGCAGGTCGAGCGGTCGGGAGTGGTCCGTGAGCACGGCGTCGTACGGACGGGACGCAGCAGCGTCGAGCGGGGCGACGGCCCCCACCAGCGGGGTCGCCGGTCGCGTCCCGGAGCTCGGCGCCGGCGTCGAGCGGCCGCACCAGCGGGCCGCCCAGCAGGACCTCCTCGCGGCCCGGTGGTCGCGCGGGTCCGGCGGCGAGCGCCACGTCGCCGCGGTCCTCGACGGGCTCGGTCCGCAGGTGCACGCCCTGCACCAGCGGCTGCTCACCCCGGCCCGACCGCTCGCCGACCTCGACCACGTCGTCGTCACCGACTCCGGGGTGTTCGTCCTCGAGACGAAGAACTGGATGGCCGACCTCACGGTCCACCACGGCATGCTGTGGCGGCACGTCGGGCCGGCGCACAGCCGGCACCACACGCCGCAGGACCACACGCTGTCGGTCGTCGCGGACCACGCCGAGACCATGGCGGGGGCGTTGCGCGTCCCGGTCCACCCGGTCCTCGTCCTGGCCAACGACGTGCACCAGGGGTTCGAGCCGCAGGAGGTGGCGGGCGTCCACGTCGTGCCGTCCGGGCGGCTGCGCGAGTGGTTCCTGCGCCGGCCCGTCGTCGTCGACGACGCCACGGTCCAGGCGCTGGCCCGGGCGTGCGCCACGCGCTTCCCGCCCGTCCCGACGGGGCCGGGTGCGGTCGGCCGGGCCGGCCGCCCGTTCGTCAGCGTGCCCGTCGGCCCGCTCGACCGGGTCCCCGCCGGCGCCCGCCGCAACCCTGTGCCACCGTCGGCGCGGCCGCGGGCGATGCGCCGACGCGCCACCGGTGCCCGCGGGTGGGGACGGCTCCTCGGCGGGGTCGTGCTCGCCGCCGCCGTCACCACCCACGCGCAGGCCATCGGCACGTGGATGGGGTCCGGTCTCGCGGAGCTCGTCGCCTCCCGGTGACCGGGCGCACCCGGGTCGCGGTGGCGTCCCCGGGGCTCCGTACGGTGTCGGCGTGAGACGACGCGGGTGGGCGGCCCTCGCCCTGCTCGTCGTCCTCGGGCTCGGCGCGGGGTGGTGGACCCGACCGGCTCCCTCGGGGGCGGCGGCCCCCTCGGGGGCGACCCCGTCGTCGGCCAGTGCCGGTACGGCGCTCGCGGCTCTCGCCACCCTGCCCGTGACGGGTCGCGCGCCGATGACCGGCTACGACCGCGCGGCCTTCGGCCCGGCGTGGAAGGACGTCGACCGCAACGGCTGCGACACCCGCAACGACGTCCTGGGACGTGATCTCCTGGGCACCGAGCCCAAGGCGGGGACGCACGGCTGCGTCGTGCTGCGCGGGGAGCTCGACGACCCCTACACGGGGGAGCGGGTCGACTTCGTGCGCGGGAGCGGGACCAGCGCGAAGGTCCAGGTCGACCACGTGGTCGCGCTCGGCGATGCCTGGCAGAAGGGCGCCCAGCAGTGGAGCCCGGCGCGGCGCGAGGCGTTCGCCAACGACCCGCTCGAGCTGCTCGCCACGAGCGGCGCCGTCAACCAGGCCAAGGGGGACGGCGACGCCGCGACCTGGCTGCCGCCGCGCAAGGCCTTCCGGTGCGCGTACGTCGCGCGGCAGGTGGCGGTCAAGGCGGCGTACCGGCTGACCGTGACGGCGGCCGAGAGGGACGCGATCGCGCGGGTCCTCCAGTCGTGTCCTGGGCAACCACTGCCGTCGGGGTGACACGGGCGCGGGGATGGCGGCGGTCGTCGGTGTCCGGCCCTACGCTGCGGCCATGACGGGGGACCGGGTGGTGGACGAGGTGGTGGAGCCGGCGTTCCGGACGGAGTCGGAGCGGCTGGTGTGGCAGGAGCTGCGGCGGCAGCTGCCGGTGGACGCGGTGGTCCTGCCCAACCTGCGGCTGACCGACGAGGAGCTCGACCACGAGATCGACTTCTTCGTGATGATCCCGGGGGCCGGACTCGTCGCCGTCGAGGTCAAGGGCGGCGACGTGCGCATCGACGCGGACGGCCGCTGGCGACAGGGACGCCGGGCGAAGGTCATCGACCCGGTCGGCCAGGTCCGCCGGGGCAAGTACGCCCTGCGGGACTACGTCGAGCAGGACCCTCGCTGGCGCGACTCCTCGCGTCGGCACGTCCGCTGGGTGCACGCGGTCGTGCTGCCCTTCAGCCGGCTGCCGGCCGACTTCGCCCACCCCGAGTGCCCGCGCTGGGCGGTGAGCGACCGGGACGACCTGCCCCGGCTGGCCGAGCGCCTCGCCGACAGCGCCCGTCGGCAGGAGACCGGTCGGCGGGCACCCGACGAGGACGACGTCGCGCTGGTGCGCGAGATCCTCACGGGGCGTGGCGTGCTCGAGCCCGACCCGGGGGCCGAGGCCGACGAGCGGCAGGCGCGGGCCGACCGGCTGACCCGGGAGCAGGCGATGCTGCTGCACGTCACCCGGCTGCTGCGCCGCGTCGAGGTGCGCGGAGGGGCGGGCTCCGGCAAGACGGTGCTGGCGCTCACCCAGGCCAAGGAGCTGACCCGCGGCCAGGGGGAGCGCCGGCCGCAGCGGGTGGCGCTGCTGTGCTACTCCATCGGGTTGGCCGCCTACCTGCGCCGCGAGGTCGCGGCCGTGCCGCGACGGCACCGCCCCGCCTTCGTCGGCTGCTTCGAGGACCTCGCCCGGGAGCTGGGGATCCACGAGTTCGCCGCGCGTGACGACACCGACTTCTGGGAGCAGCGGCTCGCCCCGCGGATGACCGAGCTGGCGCAGGCGCTGCCGGACGGCAGGAAGTTCGACGCCGTCATCGTCGACGAGGCGCAGGACTTCGCCGACGACTGGTGGCGGCCGCTGATGTCCGCCCTGCGCGACCCCGACGAGGGCGGGGTCTACGCCTACTCGGACGAGAACCAGCGGATCTTCGCGCGGTTCGGCCGTCCGCCGGTCGAGCTCGTCCCGCTCGTGCTCGACCACAACCTGCGCAACACGCAGCAGATCGCGACCGTCTTCCAGCCGCTCGCGCCGATGCGGATGTCGCTGCGGGGCGGCGACGGCCCCGACGTGCGGTTCGTCGCCTGCCGCCCGGACGAGGCGATGGACCTGGCGAACGACGAGGTCGAGGCCCTGCTCGACGAGGGGTGGCCAGCCAAGGACGTCGCGCTGCTCGCCGTCGGCTCGCGCCACCAGGAGCAGAAGGAGCGGCAGGATCGCCGTGGCCACCAGGGCTACTGGGACTCGTTCTGGGACGAGGACGACGTGTTCTACGGGCACGTCCTGGGGTGCAAGGGCCTCGAGCGGCGGGCCGTCGTGCTCTGCGTCAACGCCGACGACACCCTCGAGCGGGCCACGGAGAAGCTGTACGTCGGGCTGTCGCGGGCGACCGACCGGCTGGTCGTCGTCGGCGACCCCCGGGTCCTGCGCGCGGTCGGCGGGGACGCTGTCGCCCGGCACCTCGGGCTCGCGGCGGGCGCGTGAGCGGCCGGGACGCCGAGGGCTCGGTCGTCGTCGTCGTCGAGGCGGTCGCCCCGAGGGGGGTCGGGCCGGGTGACCTGGCCGGCCTCTCCGACGGGGAGCGCGCCCGCGTCGCCGAGGCCTCCTCGTGGGTGGCGGTGTCCCGGGCCGCCGGCTACCGGCTGGTCCGCGCGGTGCTCGGCGAGCGGCTCGGGACCCGGCCGGGCGCGGTGCGCCTGGACCGGACCTGTCCCGGCTGCGGCCGGGCGCACGGACGGATCCGGGTGCTCGACGACCCGGCGCTGTCGGTCTCGGTCAGCCGGGCCGGCCGCCCGCCCGGGGCGGGCACCCCGGCCCGGGTCGGTCCGCCGGTCGTCGCGGTCGCGGTCACCCGCCTGGCCCCCGTCGGGCTCGACCTGGCCTGGGCGGGGGAGCCCGACTTCGCCGGGTTCGACGACGTGGCGCGGCACCCGGAGGACGGCGGCCTCGACGCGGCCGTCCTGTGGGCCCGCAAGGAGGCCTCGCTCAAGGCGGTCGGCTCCGGGCTGACGATCGACCCGGCCTCGTTCCCCGCTCCGCGCCCCGGGGCGGTCACCCGGCTCGGCCCGGACGACGCGCCGGTCGTCGTCAGCGACCTCGACCCGGACCGGCTCACCGCCCTGGTGGGCGGACGGGGCGTCGTACCGCCGCTGGTGGGGGCGGTCGCGCTGTGCCGCCCCGACCCCTCCGTGCCCGTGGACTTGACGCAGCGTCGAGCCGCTTGACCCAGGGTGCACCCTGCGTCGAGCGGCTCGACGCTGCGTCGAGTCCACCCCGGGCCGGAGGCAGGCGCGGTCAGGGGAGGTCGGGAAGCGGGGCGCGGTCGAGCCAGGCGGTGAGCAGGTCCCGCACCGACCCGGCGCCGACGCCCGCCGCCTCGCCGGCCGCGGCCGCCGCGGCGACGAAGTCGGCCGTCGTCACCGTGCCGTCGGCGTGCTCGGCCACCCACGACCGCAGCAGCCCGAAGAACGCGGCGTCGCCCAGAGCCAGGCGCAGCGCGTGCAGCGTCAACGCGCCCCGCTTGTAGACGGCGTCGTCGAACATCGCCTCCGGGCCGGGGTCGCCGACGACGAGCGGCTGCGTCTCCAGCGCGAGGCGGCGGTGGTGCTCGCGCGCGTGCCGGTCGGTCGACCAGCCGCCGGACGCCTGCGACCACAGCCACTCGGCGTAGCAGGCGAACCCCTCGTGCAGCCAGATGTCGCGCCACGAGCCGAGGGTCAGGCTGTTGCCGAACCACTGGTGCGCCAGCTCGTGCGCGACGAGCCGCTCGTGGCGCCGGTCGCCGGGCAGCCAGTTCGCCCCGAAGGTCGCCATCGCCTGCGCCTCGAGCGGGATGTCGAGCGCGTCGGGGGTGACGACGACGGTGTAGTCCTCGAACGGGTACGGCCCGACGAGGTCGCTCAGCACGGCGACCATCTGCGGGAGCCGGCCCAGGTCGTGCAGCGCCGCCGCCGACCCCTCGCTCGGCGCGAGCACCCAGACGGGACACGGCTGCTCGCCGATCCGGTGCGCCGTCCAGTGCCCGACGTGCACGGTCATGAGGTACGTCGCCGTCGGGTGGGCCTGCGCGAAGACCCGCTTCGTGCGGCTGCCGCGGACCCGGCTCGAGAGCAGCCGGCCGGTCACCGCGACGTCGTACGGCGAGTCGCAGTCGAGGGTGACCCGGTAGGTCGCCTTGCCGCTCGGGTGGTCGTTGCAGGGGAACCAGGTCGGGGCGCCCGTGGGCTGCGACGCGACGAGCGCGCCCTCCTCGAGCTCCTCCCAGCCCAGGGTCCCCCAGCGGGTGGTCGTGGGGGAGGGCGTGCCGCCGTACGTGATCCGGACGGTGGCCGTCGTCCCGGTGAAGAGCGGACGGGGGAGCCGGACGAGCAGCGACTGCGGCCGCGCGGTCCACTTGGCCGGCTTGCCGTCGACGGTCACCCGGGTCGTGCGCAGCCCGACCAGGTCGACCCGCAGCGAGGTCACCGGTGCCAGCGCGCGGACGGTGAGGGTCGCCGTGCCGGCCAGCCGGTTGGGGGCGACCTTGTAGTCGAGGTCGAGGTCGTAGTGCTCGACCCGGTACGACGCGTCGCCGCGCTCCGGCGTGTAGGGGTCGAGCGGCTCGCGGGTCTCGGGCGGGGCGAGCCCCATCAGGAGGCCGGTGCGCGCCAGGGCGCGATCGGGTTGCCCGTCCACCGGCTGCCGGCCGGCACCGCCTCGCCGCGCAGGACGAGCGAGCCCGGCCCCACGGTCGCGGCGCGCTCGATCGACGCCGCCGGCAGGATGACGCCGTGCGGGCCGAGGGTGGCGCCCGCGCCGAGGGTGACCGTGTCCATGGACATGATCCGATCATGGAACAGGTGCGTCTGCAGCACGCACCCCCGGTTGACCGTGGCGCCGTCGCCGAGCGTGACCAGGTCGGCCTCGGGCAGCCAGTAGGTCTCGCACCAGACGCCGTGCCCGATGGTCGCGCCGAGGCTGCGCAGCCACCAGGTCAGCGCGGGGGTGCCCGTCGCCGTCCACGCGAACCACGGCCCGGCGACCATCTCGACGAAGGTGTCGACGACCTCGGTGCGCCAGACGAACGAGCTCCACAGCGGGTGCTCGACCACCCCGATCCGCCCGACGACCAGCCACTTCGCGGCCGTCGTCACCGCGGCGGCGACCGCCCCGGCCACGGCGAGGACGAGCCCGCCGAGCAGCCCGGCCGCGACCCAGCCGAGGATCTGCGCGAGGGCCGCGAGGGTGACGAGCACGCCGACGCCGAGGGCCGCGGTCACGACGACCGGCACGAGCCGGCACAGCTCGACGAGGCCGCGCAGGACCTTCAGGCGGGTCGGCGGCGCGAAGGTGCGCTCGTCGTCGCTGCCCTGCGGCGGGCGGCGCAGCCGGGTCGGCGGGCTGCCGATCCAGCTCGACCCGGCCTTGGCCTTGACCGGCGCGGCGGACAGCACGGCGACCAGCCCGTGCTTGGGCACTCGCCGACCGGGCGCGGCCATCCCGCTGTTGCCGAGGAAGGCGCGCTTGCCGATCTTCACCGGCCCGATCCGCACCCAGCCCCGGGCCAGCTCGTAGGAACCGACCATCGTGTCGTCGGCGAGGAACGCCCCGTCGGCGACGGTCGTCATCGACGGCAGCAGCAGGACGGTCGACGCCTCGACGTCGCGCCCGACGCTGGCGCCGAGCGCGCGCAGCCACACCGGCGTGACGAGGCTGGCGTAGAGCGGGAAGAGCAGGGTGCGGGCCTGGTCGAGCAGCCGCTCGGTCATCCACACCTGCCAGCCGACGCGGCCGCGGACCGGGTGCACCCCCTCGCCGAGGCCGAGGCCGAGGAGCCGCACGAGGGCGATGGTCAGCAGCGCGAGGGTGACGACCGCGAGGACGGCACCGAGCGGGGTCCACGCCAGGGCCCGTACGGCGGCCTGCCCGAGGCCCGTCGTGCCGCGCAGCGCGGCGGCGACGACGAGCAGGGCGGGCCCGAGCGCGAGGAAGGGCAGGAGCGAGAGCAGGACCCCCGAGGCGCCGTACGCCATGACCCAGGCGGGCCGGCGCGGCGGCCGCTCGGCGGGGACGTCGAGCGGGGCGTGGTCGCGGACCCGCTCGGCGGGGGAGCCGGCGACCCAGCGGCCGGCCGGGACCGAGCGCAGCACGACCGAGCCGGCCGCGACGACGGCCTCCTTGCCGATGTGCACGCCCGGGCCGATCGTCGAGCGGGCGCCGACGACGGCGTCGCGGCCGATGTGGACCGGGCCGACGTGGACGACGTCGCCGTCCATCCACCACCCCGACAGGTCGACCTCCGGCTCGATGCTCGCGCCGGCGCCGACCCGGAGCATCCCGGTCACCGGGGGCACCGTGTGCAGGTCGACGCCGGGGGAGACCTGCGCGCCGAGCAGCCGCGCGTAGTGGACGATCCACGGCGCGCCGGCCATCGTCACGGCCCCCATGGCGTCGGCGAAGCGCTCGGCCGCCCACAGCCGGACCTGGACCGAGCCGCCGCGCGGGTAGGAGCCGGGGGCCAGGCGCCACAGCAGGACCCGGCAGGCCAGGGCGGTCAGACCCATCCGCCCGACCGGGGTGACGAAGAGCAGCAGGCCGACGCCGATCGCCCACCACGAGGCCGGCGGCGGCCAGGACGCCGTACCGGAGCCGCGCAGGACCTCGGTGGCGACGGCGAGGCCGACGAGCCACTGCAGCCCGCGGACGGTGAGCAGGACGAGCGAGACGAGGGTCTGCAGGAGCTGCACCCGGCGGGGGAGGCGGCGGACCTCGCGGTCGACCGCCGCCTGCGGCTCGGCCGGCGCGAACGAGTCGAGCAGCTCGGCCAGCGCCCCGAGGCGGGGGTGCGCGTGGACGTCGGCGACCGTGACGGTGGGGTAGCGCTCGCGCAGCAGCGAGACGAGCCGGGCGGAGGACAGGCTGCCGCCGCCGAGGGCGAAGAAGTCGGCGCGCTCGTCGGTGACGGGCAGGCCGAGCACGGCCGACCAGTGGCCCGCGACCCAGCCGGCCGTGCCCGGCAGGGCGGGGACGTCGTCGCCGGTCGCGCCGACCAGCGGCCACGGCAGCGCGTCCCGGTCGACCTTGCCCGAGGTGCGGGTGGGCAGGTCGTCGACGACGGCGAGGACGGGGACGAGCGCGGCGGGCAGCTCCTCGCGCAGCCGGGCCAGCGCGCGGTCGCGGTCGTACGGCGCGTCGGGGTCGGCCGGCACGAGGTAGCCGACGAGGACCTGGCTGCCGACCGGGGTGGTCTTCACCGCGGCGGCCGCGGCCGTGACGTCGGGCAGGGCCTGGAGGGCGGCGTCGACCTCGCCCAGCTCGATCCGGCGCCCACCGAGCTTGACCTGCTCGTCGGCGCGGCCGACGAAGAGCAGGCCCTCGGGGTCGTGGACGACGAGGTCGCCGGAGCGGTAGGCGCGCTCCCAGCCGAGGGTCGGCATCGGCGCGTACTTCTCGGCGTCCTTGGCCGGGTCGAGGTAGCGGGCCAGGCCGACCCCGCCGATGATCAGCTCGCCGGTCTCCCCCTCGGGGACGGGCCGGCCGTCGGCGCCGACGACGGCGAGGTCCCAGCCGTCGAGGGGCAGGCCGATCCGGATCGGGCCGGTGCCGTCCATCGGCGCGGCGCAGGCGACGACGGTGGCCTCGGTGGGGCCGTAGGTGTTCCACACCTCGCGGCCGGGGACGGTGAGGCGGGCGGCGAGCTCGGGCGGGCAGGCCTCGCCGCCGAAGATCAGCAGCCGCACCGGCTCGAAGGCCTCCGCCGGCCACAGCGCCGCGAGCGTCGGCACGGTCGAGACGACGGTGATGTCCTGGGCGACGAGCCACGGTCCGAGGTCCTGGCCGGTGCGCACGAGCGAGCGGGGTGCGGGGACGAGGCAGCCGCCGTGGCCCCAGGCCAGCCACATCTCCTCGCACGAGGCGTCGAAGGCGACGGACAGGCCGGCGAGGACGCGGTCGCCCGGGCCGATCGGGCTGTCCTGCAGGAAGATCCGCGCCTCGGCGTCGACGAAGGCCGCCGCGGAGCGGTGCGTAACGGCCACGCCCTTGGGGACGCCGGTCGAGCCGGAGGTGAAGATGACCCAGGCGTCGTCGTCGGGGGTGACCGCGGGCAGCGGCTCGCCCGGGCGGTCGGTCGCAGCCGGGCCCCCCGGCGCCACGGTGATGCTGCGCCGGGCCCCGACGACGGCGGCGACCCGGGCCTCGCCGAAGACGAGGTCGGCCCGCTCCTGCGGGTCGTCGGCGTCGACGGCGACGTAGGCCGCCCCGGCGAGGAGGATCCCCAGGACGGCGACGTAGAGGTCGGCGTGGCCGGACGTCGCGCGGACGCCGACGGTGTCGCCGCGCCGGACCCCGGCCGCGTGCAGCCCGGTGGCGAGGTCGCGCGCGGCCCCCAGCAGGTCGTCGTACGTGAGCACGGTGGTCGTGTCGTCGACGGCGGGGGCGTCGGTGTGCGCGGCCGCCGTCGCGGTGATGACGTCGACGAGGGTGCGCGGGGCGGGCGCGCGGTCGGACGCGGCGAGGCGCCGGTCGGTCACCGTTCCCTCCTGGCTCGGGGTCGGTCGGGTCTGTCGGGGTGGGACGCGCGTGACCGTAGTGAGCCAAGGTGAACAAACGGGGCGGCGGCTCGCCGGTCGGACCGGGAGCAGGTGCAGGTCAGGCGAGTGCGTCCACCACATCGGTGTGGACGAAGTCGCCGCCGACGAAGAGCAGGGGGCGGCGGGTCTCGCGAGCCAGCGCGTAGGAGAAGCAGTCACCCAGGTTGAGGCCGGCGGGGTGTCCGGACCCCTTGCCGAAGTCGCGGTAGGCGGCTCGACCGATCCGGGCCTGCGACTCGGTGACCGGGTGCACCTCGACCTGCCACTCCTCGAGAAGCGCGTCGAGGCGCCGGGACAACAGGGGCTGCCCCCGCCGGTCGACGACGACACCGACCTCGAGCAGGGTCCCGGCGGAGATGCCGAGTCGCGAGGCGGTCCGAGCGACTCGTCGGATGTCGGCCCGTTGCGGCTCCCCGGTCAGGACGGCCACGATGGCGGACGAGTCGAGGATCACCGGGGGAGGCCGTCGGCGTCGTACAGGTCGTCCGACAGCAGAGCGGCGCGCGTCTGCGGGGTCATCTCGGCGTCCACCCGGGCCAGCAGCTCGTCGATCCGGAGCTCGCGGTCGTCGCCGTCCGCCGCTAGCTCCGCGAGGTAGCGCTCCAGCGCGGTCTCGATCGCGTCGGTCTGCGACCGGCCGGTGCGCTCGGCCGCCTCCCGAGCCAGCTCCTGCACCCGCTCGCGCTTGATGTTGATGGCCATGGCACCAGGGTACCTGCTCCAGGTGCCTATCTACCTCGCTGCGGTGGGCCGTCCGGTCGACCAGGTGAGACGCGGTGGCGGACGGGTCGTAGGTTCGCAGGTATGGAGTTTCGTTACCTCGGCAACAGCGGTCTGAAGATCTCGGAGATCACCTACGGCAACTGGCTGACCCACGGGTCCCAGGTCGAGAACGACGTCGCCACGCAGTGCGTGCGCGCCGCGCTCGACGAGGGGATCAGCACGTTCGACACCGCCGACGTCTACGCCAACACCGCGGCGGAGACCGTCCTCGGCGAGGCCCTCAAGGGCGAGCGGCGCGAGAGCCTGGAGATCTTCACCAAGGTCTACTGGCCCACCGGCCCCCAGGGCAAGAACGACACCGGCCTGTCCCGCAAGCACATCATGGAGTCGATCAACGGGTCGCTGCAGCGCCTGCAGACCGACTACGTCGACCTCTACCAGGCCCACCGGTACGACACCGAGACGCCGCTCGAGGAGACGATGCAGGCCTTCGCCGACGTCGTCCGCCAGGGCAAGGCGCTCTACATCGGCGTCAGCGAGTGGACCGCCGAGCAGATCCGCGCCGGCCACGCGCTCGCGAAGGACCTCGGCATCCAGCTCATCTCGAGCCAGCCGCAGTACTCGATGCTGTGGCGGGTCATCGAGCCCGAGGTGGTCCCGACCTGCGAGGAGCTCGGCATCGGCCAGATCGTCTGGAGCCCCATCGCGCAGGGCGTGCTCACCGGCAAGTACCGCCCGGGCGAGCAGCCGCCGGCCGGGTCGCGCGCCGCCGACGAGAAGGGCGGCGCCGACATGATCCAGCGGTTCATGAACGACGAGACCCTCACCCGCGTCCAGAAGCTCAAGCCGGTCGCCGACGACGCCGGCCTGAGCATGGCCCAGCTCGCCGTGGCGTGGGTCCTGCAGAACCCGAACGTCTCCGCCGCCCTCGTCGGGGCCTCGCGCCCCGAGCAGGTCGGGGAGAACGTCAAGGCCGCCGGCGTCACCCTCGAGCCGGAGCTGATGCAGCGGATCGACGACGCCCTCGGCGACCTCGTCGAGCGCGACCCGGGCAAGACGGTGGAGAACTCGCCGCAGCAGCGGGTCGCCTGACCCGCCGCCGTACGGCGTCCTGCCCGTCGAGCCCTCGTCCCCACCGGGGCGGGGGCTCGACGCCGTCCCGGGCGGTCAGCGGGTCGAGCTCAACCCGTACTGCGAGATCTTGCGGTAGAGCGTCGCCCGGCTCATCCCGAGCTCGGCGGCGACGTCCTTCATCGTCTTGCCCGGCTGGGCGAGCAGGCGGGCGATCTCCTCGCGCTCGAACTGCTCGATCCGTCCGACGGTGGGTGCGCTCGCGCCGCCGAGGACCCGGCCGGGCAGGTGGCGCACGTCGACCGTGTCGGAGCGCATCGCGGCGTCGTGGACGACGGCGAACAGCTCGTCGACGTTCCCCGGCCAGCCGTAGGTGGTGAGCGCGCGCTCCGCCGCTGGGGTGAACCCGACCTCGCGGGCGCGCGTGTTGTGCGCGGCGTACCGGGCCAGGGGCAGGACGTCGGCGGGTCGGTCGCGCAGCGACGGCACCTCGACGACGGTGTCGACGAGCGCCCGCAGGACGAGCGGCACCTCGTCCAGCCGCTCGGCGGTCGCCGCCCAGGGCAGCACCCGCTGCGCGGCGGGGGTGTCCGGCATCGTGGTGCGGGCGGCCACGGCGCGGTCGTGCAGCGTCTGCGCCCCCCACGCCGGGAGCGAGTCGGCGCCCTCGACGATGACGGCGGTGTGCTCCTTGCCCAGCTCGGGCGTCCACAGGGACAGCCAGCGCTCGACGTCCTCCGGCGCGGGGACGGCGGCGCTGAGGATGCGGTCTCGGGGCCGGGCGCGCCGGAAGGCCTGCGCGAGGAGGGTGGCCCGGCCCGAGCCGGGCTCGCCGACGGCGGCGACGACCTTGCCGTCCTCGACGGCGCGGGTGGCCGCGGCGAGGGCCTCGCTCCACGCGGCCGACATCTCGCGGATGGTGCCGGCGGCCGGCTCGAGCCGCGCGTTCTGCACCCGGAACACGCCACCGCGCGGCTGCGGGCGCGAGCGCCGTCCCTGCGAGCGGGCGAGCATCAGCGCCGAGGTCGTGCCCGCCGCCGACTGGGCCAGGGCGAGCAGCAGGTCGCTCGAGGAACGCGCCCACGTCGTGATGTTGACCGACCCCTCGAGCATCCCCGACAGCGGGTCGAGGACGGGGACGGCGGCGCAGGTGTAGGTGCACAGGCTGGCCGAGTAGTGCTCCTCCGCGCGGACCAGGCTGGGCGTGCGGTCGGCCAGGGCCATCCCCAACCGTTGGTGCCGGCCTCGCGCTCGGAGAAGGCGAAGCCGGGGGCGAGGTGGACCCGGTCCAGGGCCCGCAGCAGCGAGGTGTCGCCGCTGAGGCGGTTGAGGACCAGACCGTCGGCGTCGGTGAGCATGAGGCTGATCGGCTCGTTGGCGAGGGTGCGGTGCAGACCGGTGAGCACCTCGGCGCCGCACTCGAAGAAGAGCGAATCGCCGGCGGCCGCGCCGGACGTGCCGGACCAGACCGGCTCGACCTCCTCGAGGTCGACCCCGTAGTCCTCGCTGCGCCGCCACGAGGCCAGCAGCCGGGGGGAGAGGGCGGCGACCCGGCTCCGCCGGGCGACGTACGGCGAGCGTGCGCGTCGCGGGAGCAGCGAGTCCTCCGTGGGCGCCATCGCCCTCCTTCCAGCCTGGCCACGACGGTAACCCCGGCCGGATCGCGGGACGGAAGGACTGGGTGTCCTCGTTCTGCGACACGGGTCGGCGGCGCACCAGGGGTCACCGCACGGCGCTCAGCCGCGGCGGGGGGAGCGCCGGGCGGGTGCCCGGCCCGGGTGTCGAGGCAGCCCGTCCACCCGTGCGGGGTGAGGACGTAGATGTCCCCGCCCATCGCGGCGCCGACGTCGGCGGCGCGCAGCCACGCCAGCTTCCACACCGTCTCGGCCGGACCCGGGACGACCCGCCCCTCCCGGCACACGACCGTGACGAATGACTTGGTCGCACCGGTTCGTGGCCGGCGACAAGGGGCAGGGTGCCCGCCGGGCGGGCGGTGTGCTCGGCCAGCCGCTCGGCGGCCTGCCACGGCCCCACGTGCTCGCCGCGCCGGACGACGACGGCGGCGTCGATGCAGGTCCGCGCCCCGCCGGACCGCAAGCGCAGCAGCGCCAGGAACGACGTCACCGGGCCGCGGCGCGGTCCGCCGGACCACCTCGGCGAGGGTGCGCGCCGGGTTGGCCAGCTCCCACCGGGCGAGCATGAGGTCCGGGGGCGGGCCGGTGGGGCGATCGGGCGGGGCTCGGGGACAGCGGGGGGTCGAGGTGCTCATCCCAGCAGCGTGGCAGCGGCGCGGCGACGCCGATCCGGTTCCTCCACAGGCTGATCGGCGCCGGGCGAGGCCTGTGGACGAGGCCCGGGGAGGGGTGGGCGCACGTGCCAGCATCGTCGGGCGGGCAGGTCGCCGGCCCGCGGACCGGTCCACGCCCGACCGCCTCGCCCGACCCGCCCCGCCCGACCGCCACGAAGGAGCAGCGATGGAGCACCACACGACGTACCTCGGTCAGCTGCGGCTGGACCCGCCGCTGGCCGAGGCCGAGCTGGACTGGCTGCGGGCGTTCGCCGAGTGGGGCGGTGGCCCGCACGGCGACCCCTTCGACGTCCCGATGAACCCGCGGGCGGACCTCGCCGGTCGCGCCGGCCAGGACCCGTGGGCGCGACCGGCCGACGAGGGCCGCCGGACGGGGATCCCCGCGGGCGTGCGCGACTGGGCGCCCTGCGACGAGGGGTGCCACCTGGTGTGGCGGCCGGCGCCGTTCTCCAACGACGCGCTGCTCGCGCTGCGCTTCCTCGTCGACCACTTCCTCGGCCCGCGGGCGCTCGCCCGGGGCAGGGGGCCGGCCTTCGACGCCTTCACCTTCGACCACCGGGTCGACGGCGTGCTCGCCGCGCACCGCGACGACACCGAGGAGCTGTTCCTGCTGCGCGCCGAGGACGGCCGCTTCCACCGCGAGACCCTCGACCCCGGCACGCGCCGGTGGTCCGGCGACGGGGACGGTGGGGGCGACGCGGGCGCCCCGCAGGATGCCGACGAGGGCGAGGCCCCGTGGGAGGTCGGCGCCGCGTCCGAGGAGGCCCCGGGCGGGGAGGTCGTCGGCGCTCGCGGGGCGACCGTGCGCGAGCTCGTGCGGCACCGCGCCGCCCGGGGGCCACGGGGCAGGGGCCCGTGACCGTCGGGACACAGGCCACGCACAGCGAGATGACGGCAGGCCCGATCACGGGCAGGATCTGGTGGTGTCATGCCGATCCTCTCCCCACGCCCGCGTCGGGCGGCCGTCCTCGCCGTCCTGACCGCGCTCGCGGTCCTCGGGCTCGCGGCCTGCTCCGGCTCGTCCACGCCGCCCACCAGGACCTCCTCGTCCTCCTCCTCGCCCTCCTCCTCGGCGACGGCCGCCCCGGGCTCGGGCAAGCCGTGGGTGGTCGGCGTCATGGACCGCAAGGGCCCGCCGGACGCCTCTGAGCTGACCTACGACGGCAAGCCGCTCGTCCAGGGCTTCGTCATCCAGGTGCTGTGGAAGGACGTCCAGCCAACCGGACCCGACAGCTTCGACACGAGCAAGATCGACCAGCAGCTCGCGTTCGCCAAGGCTCACGACCTCGCCGTCCGGATGCGCGTCTACGCGGGCTACAACAGCCCCGCCTGGGTGCTCCAGTCGGCCGGCAGCGTGACGTGGCAGGGGACGGCCAACGACGCCGGCCCGACCAGCTACCCCGTCCCCGTCTTCTGGGGGTCGAGGTTCCAGCAGCTGTTCCAGCAGTTCGACGCCAAGCTGGCGGCCAAGTACGACGGCGACCCGCAGCTGCGCGAGCTCGTCCCCGGCATGTGCATCACCAACTTCGCCGAGCCGTTCCAGCGGCAGTTCAGCGAGAAGGCCAACGTGGCCTCCGCCTCGGGGAAGGGCTACAGCGACGCCACCGACCAGGCCTGCCTGAAGAACACCGTCAGCATGTTCGCGAAGGACTGGCGCACGACCAACATGGCCATGGCCTTCAACCCGTACCAGTCGCTGACCAAGCAGGGCTCCAACGACAAGTCGGAGGCCTCGGCGCAGGCCAGCGTCCAGGTGCCCGAGCAGATCGCCAAGTACTGCGTGAGCGAGCTCGGCCCGCGGTGCGTGCTCGGCAACAACTCCATGAAGGGCAACACCCGCGGCAAGGCGTACGACGCCCTCTACACGATGCTGCAGGGGCTGCACCAGCCGCTCTACATCCAGACCGCCTCGAACGCCAAGATCCAGGACTGGCAGGCCGCCCTCACCAACTCCGTCGAGGTCGGCGCGATCTCCATCGAGCTGCCGGACGGCTACCAGAAGTGGGACAAGGCGACGCTCCAGTCGTACGACGCCAAGCTGCAGGCCAACGCGGACAAGCTCTCCACCACCTGAGGCCCCACCGGGAGGCCGCGCGCCCGGGGGTGCGAGGGCGCCGGTGGGGGTATGTCGACGCCGGGCGCGCCCGGCGCGCCGTACGTCCCTCTTCGTCCCCGTCCCTGGGAGGACCGCATGGCCAGCTTCTCGTCGACGACCGAGTCGACGGCGGTGGTCGCGGCCCGGCGCGCCGACATCTGGGCGGCACTGACCGACCCGGACGTCCTGCCGCGGCTGACGCCGTTCCTGCAGGGCATCGAGACCGACGGCGACACCTGGCGGTGGCGGCTGGCCTCGCTCAAGCTCGCCGGGATCACGGTGGACCCGTCGTTCACCGAGACCATGCGCTTCACCCCGAAGACCCGGATCGAGTTCGAGCACACCCCGCCCGCCGGGGTGACCGAGCGGGGTGGCGCGCAGGGGTGGTACGCGCTGGCCGACGAGGGCACGGGCACCCGCCTCGACATCTCCATCACGCTCACCGTGCAGCTGCCCGTCTCCCGGCTCGCGGCCCCCGCGGTCGAGCGGGTCATGGGCGCGGCGATGGCGCAGACCGGCGACCGCTTCGGGCGCAACCTCGAGAAGCACCTGCGCGCGGCCGCCTGACCCGGCGTCGTCAGCTCCCGACGACGACCCGCGTCACCGACGTCACGGTCCGCGCGGGGCCCACGTCACCGCCGACGACGAGCTGCGGGCGGGGCAGGGACCGCCCGTCCTGGGCGAGACTGAGCCCGACCTCCTTCTGCGCCTCCCGCACCTCACCACCGGTGAGGGACCGCGACCTGGCCCGTGCTGCCGACGACGGTGACCAGCGTCGCGTCGTCGAGCGACAGCCGGCCGCGGTCAGCACGTCGGTCACAGCCGTCGGCGCGGTCGCCGTCGCGTGCGAGCGTGGCGCCCCCTGCTGGCGCGTGGTGGCCGACCCGGCGTGGTGGCCGAGGGCGTGATAGTCGCGGCGGGGGAGGGAGGCGACGTCGACCGTGCGGTGGCTCGACCCGGCATCGACCTCGACCGACCCGGGCGCCGGGACGGGCGACGGGCGGCCGGCACCTCGACCACCCGGACGTCGACCGCGTCCACCCCAGCACCGAGCGGCCCGTCGTCCGGTCCTGCGGCACGACGACGTCGAGCCGTCCGGCGGCGGTGAGGGTGATCAGGGCCGGGTGGTCCCCGACCGACGCCTCGGTCTCCGCCCGGGTGAAGGTCATCGCCGCGCCCGTCCCGGTGCCGGAGACGCGGTACACGACGAGCAGGCGCGAGTCGGGCGACCCGGTGCGGGCCGGGCCGGCGTACCGCGTCAGCGTCGCCAGCGTGGGCGCCGTGACGGTGCTGCCGTCCGCGGCGGTCACCGTCGTGCGGGGCAGGGCGAGCAGCTGGGCGAGCGACCACCGACGCGGTCCGGCCCCCGGGAGCGTCACGGTGATCGACGCCGCGGCGGTCGGGGTGGCGGTGGTCGGAGCCGAGGAGGTCGGGGCCGAGGAGGTCGTCGAGCCCGAGACGGCGGCGGGGGA